>JAJRWE010000057.1 GCA_024276955.1 Gammaproteobacteria bacterium | reverse complement strand
GGCATCATGCCCGGCGTCATCCACCAGCCGGGCAAGATCGGCATCGTCTCCCGCTCCGGTACCCTGACCTACGAGGCGGTCTATCAGACCACGATCAACGGCCTGGGGCAGAGCACCTGCGTCGGCATCGGCGGTGATCCCATTCAGGGCATGAACTTCATCGACTGCCTGGCATTGTTCGAGCGGGATTCGCAGACCGAGGGTGTTATTCTGGTGGGCGAGATCGGCGGCACCGCCGAGGAAGAGGCGGCGGCATACATCCGGGCCAAGGTCAGCAAGCCCGTGGTGGGTTACATCGCCGGCGTCACCGCACCGCCCGGCAAGCGCATGGGCCACGCCGGCGCCATCATTGCTGGCGGCAAGGGCACCGCTGCCGACAAGTTCGCCGCGCTGGAGGCGGCCGGCGTCACCGTGGCGCGTTCCCCCGCCGAGCTGGGTACGCGCATGCTGGAGGCGCTGGGCGGCTGATTTCGTTTTTTGCCACAGAGGCACGGAGGGCGTAGAGAAAGAGATAAAACCCAGCAGGGGTTCACTGTAGGAGCGGACCCCCGGGCCGCGATAGATGACCCGTGCCTGCGAAAGGGATGGGAAAGCAATCCGCAAATGACGCCAATAGACGCCAATATTCTCAGACTCGTTACACCGCTCTGCGGTGTAACGCAAAGGGGCAGATCATTCCACCATGGGTGACGTGGCGCTGAGCGCCACAGGATGTGTGACACCGCAGAGCGGTGTCACAAGTCAAAAACTCTGTGTCCTCCGTGCCTCTGTGGCGAATCAAACCCGTATTTTCTCAGGCAAGAAAACCATGTCCCATTCCCTTCGCATCGTCATGGCCCAGATCGACCTGCTGGTGGGTGATATCGACGGCAATGGCGAAAAGATCATTGCCACGGCTGAAAAGGCCCGCGATGAACTGCATGCCCACGCCATCGTCTTCCCCGAGCTAACCTTAAGTGGTTATCCGCCGGAAGACCTGCTGCTGCGCCCTGGCTTCAATCGCCGTATTGCCGCAGCGCTGGCCCACGTCGCCGAGCAGGTGCATGGCATCGACGTGATCCTCGGCTATCCGCGGCAGACGGAGGCCGGTCTCTACAATGCCGCCAGCCTGTTGCGTGATGGTGCGGTCATTGCCACCTACGACAAGTTCGAGCTGCCCAATTACAGCGTGTTCGATGAGAAACGCTATTTTGTTGCCGGCAACGAGCCCTGCGTGGTGGAGATCGCCGGGGTGCCGGTGGGCATCACTATCTGCGAGGACATCTGGCACTCTCAGTCGGCGCGTATGGCGCAGGCGGCAGGCGCGCGCCTGCTGGTCAATCTCAATGCCTCGCCGTTCCACCTTGGCAAGCGTGATGAACGCATTGTGGCACTACGCGCGCGCGCCGACGAGACCGGTCTGCCGGTGCTCTATGTCAACCTGCTGGGAGGGCAGGATGAACTGGTATTCGATGGCGCCTCGCTGGTGATGAATGCCGACGGCAGCTTGGCGCAGCGCACACCGGCCTTCGATGAGGGCCTGTATCCGGCCGATTTCACGGTTGACCATGACGGCCGCGTGCGGGCCGTGCAGGGCACGGTCAGCACCCCGAGCTGCGTAGAAGAGAGCGTCTATAAGGCCTTGGTGCTGGGGGTGCGCGACTACATCGAAAAGAACGGCTTTCCCGGCGCCATCATCGGCCTCTCCGGCGGCATTGATTCGGCCCTCACCCTGGCAGTGGCAGTGGACGCCATCGGTGCCGAGCGCGTAGAGGCGGTGATGATGCCCTCGCGCTACACCCTGGACATCAGCCTGACCGATGCCCGGGCTGAGGCCGAGACGCTGGGCGTGGAGTATCATGTGCTACCCATCGAACCGGCCTTCAAGACCTTTCTCGAGATTCTCAAGGACGAGTTTGCCGGTACAAGCCCCGATACCACGGAAGAGAACATCCAGGCCCGCTGTCGCGCCGTGCTGCTGATGGCGATCTCCAACAAGAAGCACAAGGTGGTATTGAGTACGGGCAACAAGAGCGAGACCTCGGTGGGTTATTCCACCCTCTACGGCGACATGGCCGGTGGCTTCGATGTGCTCAAGGATGTGCCCAAGACCCTGGTCTATCGCCTCAGTGAATACCGTAATACCCTGTCGCCGGTGATCCCGCAGCGCGTCATTGAGCGCCCGCCGTCGGCGGAACTGGCCCCGGATCAGAAGGACAGCGACAGCCTGCCGCCCTACGATGTGCTGGACGCGATCCTGGAAATGTATGTGGAGCAGGACTGTTGTGCGGAAGAAATTGTCGCGGCGGGGTATGATACGGCCACCGTGGATCGGGTGATCCGGCTGGTGAACCGCAACGAATACAAACGCCGTCAGGCTGCGCCGGGGGTGCGTATCACCCGCCGTGCCTTTGGACGCGACCGACGTTATCCCATAACCTCGGGTTATGACCGACGTTGAAGCGACAGAGAACAACGACAGGAGTGAGTGATGAAAAAGATTGAAGCAGTGATCAAGCCCTTCAAGCTGGACGACGTACGCGAGGCCCTGTCAGAGATCGGTATCACCGGTATGACCGTGACCGAGGTCAAGGGCTTTGGCCGTCAGAAGGGACATACTGAGCTGTACCGCGGTGCTGAATATGTGGTGGATTTCCTGCCCAAGGTGAAGCTGGAAATCGTCGTCGCGGCGGATCGTGTCGATGCCTCTATCGAGGCCATTACCACCGCGGCGCGCACGGGTAAAATCGGTGATGGTAAGATCTTCGTTTCCTCGGTAGAGCGTGCGGTGCGCATCCGCACTGGCGAGCAGGATAACGACGCCCTTTGAACGTGTGACACCGCTCTGCGGTATCACACATCCTGTGGCGCTCAGCGCCACCTCCACCGTGGTTAGATTACCCTGGCTTTCTTGCCTTACACCGCAGAGCGGTGTGGCGAGACATAAACAAAATAAGGGCGTCTGGCGATATGCCGGGCGCCCTTTGTTGTTTCTGGCCAGCCGTCGGCTATGGGCCGGTGTCGAAATCGGATTCGGTGATTTCCAGTGGCGTGGGAAAGTTAAGCTCCTTCACCCGCCGTGCATCGGCAGCCAGATCCTGCAGATCCAGTCCCTCGTAGGCGGTGATGAGAATATCCAGTGCGGTGGGAATCGTGGGCGAGCGGGGGTAGGTTTCCAGCACGAAAGTGGCGCGTTTGGCGGCCGCCACATAGGCGTGACGTTTGAGATAGTAACGTGCCACATGGATCTCGTGCTCGGCGAGGTGTTCGCGCAGTATCTTCATGTGGCGGATGGCGTCTTGCACATAGCGGCTGTCCGGGAAACGCTGCACCAACTGGTTGAAATAGTTGAAGGATTGCCGCGCTGAACTGGGGTCGAGCAGGCTGGGGTCGATGGTGATGGCAAAATCCAGCGGGTTGTCCTTCTTGCTGGCGCTGGCCAGACCGCGTAGATAATAGGCGTAATCCACGCTGGGGTGACGCGGATGCAGTTTGATGAAACGGTCAGCGGCGGCAATGGCAGAGTCCGGTTCTTCGAATTTGTAATAGGCGTAGGCGGTGTCCAGCTGTGCCTGCTCGGCGTAGCTGCCAAAGGGATACTTGGCCTCCAGGGTTTCGAAGTGCTTGATGGCCGACTCGTAATCACCGGACTGAAGTGCGGCCTTGGCCTCGCTGTAGAGCAGTTCGGCAGACCATTTGCTGCTGTCATCCAGGGTGGAGGCGCAGCCGCTGAGCAATAGCGCGGTCAGCAGCAGGGCAAATAGCGGGCGGAGCGGTGTGTATGAGGAGGTATTCAGGGCCGTGGTCTCGGAAAGGGACAGAAAGGGGCAATTGCTGTAAAGCAGGTTATTATAGCGGCCCGGCGGGACAGAGAACACCGTCGTCATTTCCGTCCTTAATTGGCCCTGACATTTTTTCGCCATTTACTCCGCTATTCACCCCAAGACAAGGCCGCCCATGAGAGAGTCACAAAGATTGACCAAAATCGTTTCCGAGAGCCTGGCTGGCCTGCGCCTGGATCAGGCCCTGGCGGCACTGTTCCCCGATTATTCCCGTGCCCGTCTGACGCGCTGGATCAAGGAGGGTCACGTGCAGGTGGATGGCAAGTGCCTGCGTCCCCGTGACGCCGTGCATGGCGGTGAGGAGGTGGTGCTGGAGGCGGAGCAGGAGATCGAGACCACCTGGCGCGCGCAGGATATTCCGCTGGATATCGTCTTTGAAGACGAGGCCGTGCTGATCATCAACAAGCCCGCCGGACTGGTGGTGCACCCCGGCGCCGGCAATATGGACGGCACTCTCAGTAATGGCCTGCTGCACTACGACCCGGCGCTGGAGCAGGTACCGCGCGCCGGCGTGGTGCATCGTCTCGACAAAGACACCAGCGGCCTGCTGGTGGTGGCACGTACCCTGATGGCGCGGAAATCGCTGGTGGAACAACTGCAGGCACGCGACTTCGAGCGCGAATACCTGGCCCTCGCCATCGGTCTGATGACCGCCGGCGGCACCGTGGAGGCGCCCATCGGCCGGCATCCCAGCCACCGTCTGCGCCAGGCCGTGGTGCCCGGCGGCCGCGAGGCCATCACCCATTACCGGGTTGAGGAGCGCTTTCGCGCCCATACCCTGCTGCGCGTGAAGCTGGAGACCGGTCGCACCCACCAGATCCGTGTGCACATGGCCTATCTGAAATATCCGCTGGTGGGCGACCCGGTTTACGGCGGCCGTCTGCGCATCCCTGCCGGTGCCACGCCGGAGCTGATTGAGGCTCTGCGCGGCTTCAAACGCCAGGCCCTGCATGCCGAGCGACTGGGTTTCGAACATCCCCTCAGCGGCGAGCCCGTGAGCTGGCAGGCGCCGCTGCCGGACGATATGGCGGTCCTGCTGGACGCCTGTCGAGAAGACAGCAAAGCGGTTTGATAGCATGCCTGGACTGATTCCCGTGGACTGGCCGGCGCCGAAAAATGTGCAGGCGGTCACCACTTCGCGCATTGGCGGTGTCAGCCGGGCACCCTTCGACAGCTTCAATCTGGCCGATCACGTCGGCGATCATCCGGTGGCGGTGCTGGCCAATCGTGAACTGCTGCTGGAGGAGCTGGCCCTGCCAGCGGAACCCGAATGGCTGAAACAGGTGCACGGCACCCGCGTTGTTAGGCTCGACGGCCCGCAGGTGAAATCACCCGAGGCCGATGCCAGCATCAGTGCAGGGCCCAACCGCGTGTGTGCCGTGCTTACCGCCGACTGCCTGCCAGTGCTGTTCTGTGATCGTGCCGGTACACGTGTTGCCGCCGCGCATGCCGGCTGGCGGGGATTGGCAGCCGGCGTGCTGGAGGCGACGGTGGTGCAGATGGTCGTGGCCCCGGATGAGATCATGGCCTGGCTCGGTCCCGCCATCGGCCCACAGGCCTTTGAGGTGGGCGAGGAGGTGCGCGCGGCCTTTGTCGACGATGATGCCGACAGCGCCGCTGCCTTCACGGTGCGCGGTGACGACCGCTGGCTGGCCGACATATACCGGCTCGCCCGCCAGCGACTGGCGCGCGTTGGCGTAACCGCCGTGTATGGCGGCGACCGCTGCACCGTCAGCGAGGCGGGCATGTTTTATTCGTATCGCCGCGATGGTGACACCGGGCGCATGGCCAGCCTGGTGTGGCTGTCAAACGGCGAATAGCTATACATGGTGGAGAAGTTTTTGCCACAGAGGCACGGAGGAGACAGAGAAAAGCCACTCGGAAAAAGCTAACCGGTTTTACCGCCAAGGCCGCAAAGAAACGCGAAGATAAAACATAACAAACTTGGCGTTCTTTTGCGGCCTTGGCAATTTTGATCTTTTCTCTGTGTCCTCCGTGCCTCTGTGGCAAAAGATTAATGCGCAGAATCCAGCAAATGTGTCATCGCCGGAAAAATGCCATCGTCCCCGCCGCCCCCATTGGTTAAACTGTCGCACTACAAATTACAGGTATCCCACATTTCATGAGTCTTCTCACCTGGATCATCATCTTCAGTCTGCTGGGCGGCGTGCTCAGTGTGCTGGTGGCGGCCAGCTTCCTGTTGCTGCCGGCCTCGGTACGCTCGCGGCTGGTGCCGCATCTGGTCAGTTTTGCCATCGGCTCGCTGCTGGGCGCGGCCTTCCTTGGCCTGCTGCCCCATGCCCTGATGTCGCCGGGGGTGGAGGATTTCCATGATATCTTCCTCGCCGTGTTGCTGGGCCTGCTGAGCTTTTTCGTGTTGGAGAAACTGGTGCTGTGGCGCCACTGCCACTCCGATCACTGTGAGGCCCATTCTCTCGTCGGGCACGACCACGGCCACCAGGGAAAGAGTGCCGCCGGTTCGATGATCCTGATCGGCGACGGCCTGCACAATTTCGTCGATGGTGTGCTCATTGCCGCCGCCTTTCTCACCGACATCCACCTCGGCATCGTCACCGCCCTGGCCATCGCCGCGCACGAGATCCCGCAGGAAGTGGGTGACTTCGTGGTGCTGCTGCACAGCGGTTTTTCGCGCGCCAAGGCGCTGCTGTTCAATGTGTTGTCCAGCCTCACCACCGTCGTTGGTGCGCTGTTGGCCTACTGGAGTCTGGCCGATATGCAGGGGGTGTTGCCCTATGTGTTGGCGGTGGCGGCCTCCAGTTTTATTTATATTGCCGTGGCTGATCTGATTCCCGGCCTGCACAAGCGAGCCGAGGCCCGCGCCACTGTAGAGCAGGTGGCGCTGATCGGCGCCGGCGTGTTGCTCATCTACGTGACCCATTCGACCTTACATTGACCCGCATCAGGAGAGCCCCATGAACGAACACTGGTACATGCTGACCCTGGTGGGCCGCGACCGCCCGGGCATCGTCGCCCGCGTCACCCATGCCCTGTTCGAGGGCGGCTGCCACCTTGGCGAGACCTCCATGATGCGCCTTGGCGGCAACTTCACCATTATGATGATGCTGCGTTACACGGGCACTACGCATAGCCTCGAACAACTGGTGGCAGGGGAGGCCGAATCCCTTGGCCTGCGTCTGCATGTGGATCGTGTCGAGGGCGGGCTGCATAAACACGTGGAGCCAGACGTGCGCATCACCGTCTACGGTGCCGACCGTGCCGGCATCGTCGCCCAGGTCACCGGCGCCCTGGCCGAGGCCGGACTGGACATCCTTGACCTCATCTCCGACGTGGGCGGTACCGAGCAGGCGCCTATCTATATCCTGCATATCGAGGGCCGTGCTCTGGAGGGTATCCCGGCGCTGGAATCGGCGTTGGAAATCGTCAAAGGCAAGGGTGTGGACGCGCAGCTGGCACCCGTCGATATCATGGTAGGTTGAGGTGGAAGTGCTCGATATCCTCAAATACCCGGACGAGCGCCTGAAACAGGCATCGCAGCCGGTGGTGGCCTTCGATGACGCACTGCGCGCCTTCGTCGCCGACCTCGAAGAGACCCTGCGTGCCGGGCCTGGCGGCGTCGGCATCGCCGCGCCGCAGGTGGGACGCTTCGAGCGCATCGTCATCGTCGATATCTCCGCCATGCGCAAGCTGCCCGCCGGTTCCTCCAGCTCCGGCCGCATGCTGCTTATCAACCCGGAGATCACCGAGTGGGAAGGCATGGTCATGGGGCGCGAGGGCTGCATGTCGGTGCCGGACTATACCGGAAATGTGATCCGTGCCGAGAAGATCTGTTTCACCGCCTGCGATGAATTCGGCGAGCAGCGCGAATACCGCTGTGAGGGCTTCGAGGCCCGCGCCGTCCAACATGAAGTGGACCACCTCGACGGGATGCTGTTTCTTGACCGCCTGGTGAGTCGCCGCAGCGACCTGTTCCGGCGCAAGGTCTACAAAAAGGATGAAAAATGAGAATCGGCCACGGCTATGACGTACACCGCTTCGGTGAGGGTGACCACTTGATGTTGTGCGGGGTGCGTATCCCCTTCGGGCACGGCTTCATCGCCCACTCCGACGGCGATGTGGCCATTCATGCCTTGTGCGATGCTCTACTGGGGGCGGCCGGGCTGGGTGATATCGGCCGTCATTTTCCCGATACCCGTGCCGAATTCGAGAATATCGACAGCCGCATTCTGCTGCGTCGGGTGATTGCGCAACTGGCGGAACAGGGCTACGCCGTCGGCAACGTCGATCTTACCATCATTGCCCAGGCACCGAAGCTGGCCCCGCACATCGACGCCATGTGCACGAACCTTGCCGTCGATCTCGGTGTGACCACCGGACAGGTCAACGTCAAGGCCACCACCACCGAGGGGCTGGGTTTTTGTGGCCGCGGTGAGGGTATCGCCGCGCAAGCTGTGTGTCTGCTGTCTTTGTAGGAGCGGGCCATGCCCGCGATTTTTTGGTTATCTGTGGGAGTGGCTTTAGCCGCGAAGAAGACTGAATATCTCCTTCGCGGCTAAAGCCACTCCCACAATGTAAAAATATGCCCCTGTGATGGCCGTTAAAAATATTGCGGGCATGGCCCGCTCCTCCACTGTGTTGGTGTCATCCGCTGTTGATGTTCGGATTATCAAAGGACTCTTTTATTGAATAATTCTGCTTCTCTGCTTTCCTCAAGCCTCCCCGATTGGCCCCGCGCTCTGGGTACCCCCGAGGCCAGTGCCCAAGTGCGCGCCTGCCCCGAGGATTTTCGCGTCGATGAACTGCGCGACGGCGAGGCGGACGGCGAGGGTGAGCACCTGCTGCTGCACATCCGCAAGCGCAACCGCAACACCGATGAGGTGGCCCGTGCCCTGGCACGCTGCGCCGGGGTGCGTGCGCGCGATGTGAGCTATTGTGGCCTGAAGGATCGCGTGGCGGTGACGACGCAATGGTTCAGCGTGTGGCTGCCGGGCAAACCGGATCCGGATTGGTCGCCCATCCTCGGCGAAGATCTAGAGCTGTTGAGCCAAGTGCGCACCCGTCGCAAGTTGCAACGCGGCGGTCTGCGCGGTAATCAATTTACCCTGGTGCTGCGTGAGGTGCAGGGCGACCGCACGGCATTGGAAGAACGCCTGGCGGTGGTGGCTGAACACGGTGTTCCCAACTATTTCGGAGAACAGCGCTTCGGTCGCGAGGGCAGTAATCTGGCCGCCGCCGAGGCCATGTTTGGTGGGCAGCGGGTAAAGGATCGTCACCGCCGCGGGTTGTATCTCTCCGCTGCCCGTTCACTGCTGTTCAACGAGGTGCTGGCGGCGCGGGTGCGCGATGCCAGCTGGGACCGGGCGCTGCCGGGCGAGGCCTTGCAGCTGGCCGGCAGCCGCAGTTTTTTTGTCGTGGAAGATATCGATGACGCGATCAGTGCACGCCTGGCCAGTGGCGATGTGCTGCCCAGCGGGCCGCTGTGGGGTAGGGGTGGGTTGCCGTCAGTGGCTGCCGCGCGGGCGCTGGAAGAGGCGGTGTTGGCCCTACACAGCGATTTTCGTGAGGGGCTGGAAAAGGCGGGTCTGAAACAGGAGCGCCGCGCCCTGCGCTTGCCGGTGGCGGATTTACGGTGGCAATGGCTGGACGACGGGCAGGATCTGCAGCTGACCTTCAGCCTGCCCGCAGGCTGCTATGCCACGGCGGTGCTGCGGGAGTTGGTGATACCCAGAATGTAGGAGCGGCTCCTCAGGCCGCGAAAATGTCGGTGGGAGATTCATCGCGGCCTGAGGAGCCGCTCCTACACGCGGATGGAGCCCGCAGGGCCGTCGTCAGACCTTGAATTGCCTCACGATGCTTTGCAGTTCCGTGGCCATGTGCGCCAGATCCTGGCTGGCGATGGCGGTGTGTTCCGCGCCACTGGCGGTCTCTCCGGCGATGTCGTTGATCTGCACGATGTTGCGGTTGATCTCTTCCGCGACACAGCTCTGCTCCTCCGCTGCACTGGCGATCTGGCCATTCATATCGTTGATATGCGCCACGGCGTCGCGGATTTCGGTGAAGGTGGCATCTGCTGCAGTCGCCTGAGTAACCACCGATTGAACCTGCTCCCGGCTCTCGGTCATGACCTGCACGGCCGCCTGGGAGACCGCCTGTAGACTATTGATCATCTGGTTGATCTCTTCCGTGGACTGCTGGGTGCGACTGGCCAGGGTACGTACCTCATCGGCCACCACGGCGAAGCCGCGGCCCTGCTCACCGGCGCGGGCGGCCTCGATGGCGGCGTTCAGCGCCAGCAGGTTGGTCTGCTCGGCGACGCCCTTGATGACGTCGAGGACACCGCTGATCTCCCCGCTGTGCTGCTCCAGTTGTTGCACGGTCTCTGCGCCACGCTCGATGCGTGAGGCCAGTTGCTGGATGTCCTGGATGGTTCCTTCGATGATCTGCCGGCCGTTGTCCGTATCCCGATAGGTCGTTTCAGCCGCCTCGGCGGACAGGGTGATATTGTTGGCTACCTCCTGCACAGTGGCGGTCATTTCGTTCATGGCCGTGGCCACCTGCTCCGTTTCTGACTGCTGCTGCTGGATGCCCTCGCGTGTTTGGACGGTGACGATGGACATCTCTTCCGCCGCGGCGGAGAGCTGTTCTGTGGTCTCGCTGATGTGACCAATCATCTCCAGCAGGCGCGAGTGCATCTCCTGGGCGGAGGCCTTCAGTGAGCCGATTTCGTCACGTCCGTCGCGGCCGTGGGTCTGTCGGCGCAGGTCGCCGCTGGCAATGGCCTTCAGCCCTTTACTCACCTGCGACAGACGCCGGGTGATGTTGCCGGTGATCAGCCAGCTCAGGGCAAACCCGGTCAGCAGTGCTGCCAGGGTGATGGCGATCAGGGTGCTGAGTGCACGCTGTTCCTGCTGTTCGGCATGCAGGCCGGCTTGTGCGGTGAAGCCAGTAATTTCGCTGAGCAGGACGTGGAGCTTTTCGTCCAGTTGGTCTTCTTCCACTTCTACGCGCTCGATCAATGCCTCTGCTGCCGCGATGTTGCCCTCGCTGAGGTGGGCAAAAACCGTCTGCACATGCCGGGCATACTCCGCGTGTGCACTATCGATCTTTTTAAGCGCCTCATCCACCCGGGTAAATTCAGCCTGTTTCTCGGCGCTGAGGCCAACCAGCGTTCCGGCCAGATTTTCACCCTCGCGTATTTCCTCTTCGATCTTGTGGTTGATCGCCTCGAAGCGCTGCATCTCCTCTTTGAAATGGACCAGATCTTGCTGCAATGCGCCACTGAAGCGCAGGGCCCGTTCGAGATGAAGGGCCTGCTGCAACTGGTGTTCGGTGATGTTGGTGATCTTGGCCGTCAAGGGGATGTCGGCTTCAGTGATGGACTGGAGGCTGGCACCGATCTGCGACATGGCGTAGATGCCATACAGGGAGCTGCAGGCGAGCAGAATCAGGAGGATGCCCGCGTTACCCATGATCTTCATCCTCACAGGGAGATTGCTGATGAAGGTATCCATGTGTTTTTTACCTCATTTCGTATTTGTGTATTTGTTTATCGGATAGAGTGCCCTGAGCTTTAACTTACGAAACTGGTAAGGATTGCAGGTGGTTTTAGACATCATGAATTGACCAGCCCAACCTCAAGTGACAAGGATTGAGCGGGGGTTGGATACCCTGTGGCTCACCGGGCTGCGGTGCTGCCGCGCGATTTGGCGTTGTCCTAAACGTAAAAGCGGCCCAGAAG
>JAJRWE010000056.1 GCA_024276955.1 Gammaproteobacteria bacterium | reverse complement strand
TAACCCAATCCCGCAAGACGAAACAGGGCCATCTGTACCATGGACAGCGGCGGCCCCAGTATCTTGCCCAACAGCCCCGTGGCCAGCAGGCCGACGAGGATGAAAAAGCCGTAGGGCTCCAGCTGGTTGAGCCGCCAGGCCCAGGGGCCGGGCAGCAGCCCCGACAGCACGCGCCCGCCATCCAGCGGCGGAATCGGCAACAGATTGAGCAGACACAGCACCACGTTGATGGTGATCCCCGCCCCACCCATGTAGATCAGCGGCCAGGCCAGCCACTCCGCCCCCTGCCCCAGCGAGAAACCCAGCTTCATGACAAAGGCCCAGGCGATGGCCATGAGCAGATTGGAAAGCGGCCCGGCAATGGCCACCAGTGCCATATCGCGCTTGGGATTCTTCAGATTCTCCCAGGTCACCGGCACCGGTTTTGCCCAGCCGAAGATGAATCCACCGAGAAACATCAGCGCCAAAGGCACCAGGATGGTGCCAATGGGGTCGATATGTTTGAGGGGATTGAGCGTCAGGCGGCCCAACATCATGGCGGTGGGGTCGCCCAGCTTACGCGCCACCCAGCCATGCGCCACTTCATGCACGGTGATGGCAAACAGTACGGGCAGCGCCCATACCGCGATGCGCTGAACCAGAGTCAAATCATCCATCGACACATTGTAACCGGTTTTGGGGGCAACGTGCCTGCCTGCACCAATTGTCCGTTCTGAATTCGCGGTTTCATGAAAGGCCCGTCGTCATCGATGGCAGCCGTGGTGCGGTGGAGCAGGCGAATCCGATTCGAACACACCCCGCAACCTCAAGAAAGACAGCAGAAACAACATGTAACTAAATGTTTTTTATCAAGTTTACCAGATATGTTTTTTTAATCGACTGTAAGCTAACATACGGACATGTTATTCACGCTCACGGATATCAGCGCTCAAATCCCTCCGCAACGTTTCGACGAAGGCTGGCAATTATTCACTGACGGCCGGATCAGCGCGCCGAATATTCAGCGCGGTGGCGAATTGATCACCGCCATCATCCCGCACCCCGGCAGTCGCCCGATCCGGGTTTATATCCGCACGGACAAAGCAGGGGGTGCCATCATCATTAACGGCGAATGTAGTTGTGTCAAAAAAAGGAATTGCGAGCACGTGGCCGCGGTGTTGTTGCAGGCGCTGCAGGACAAACAGGCATTACCAGCGTCGCCGCCAAAGGCGCACAAAAAAAACAAGCCCGCGACAAGCCCTCAACAGGCCTTGTTATATGTCTTGCAACCCGGCGAAGACGGTTTACTGATAGAGACCTTCGCCGCACGCCGGCTGAAAAACGGTCAATATTCCGGCGGCGCCTATTTCGAGCCCAGCCGGGCGGCTCGCCATGCTCCGGCACGTTTCCTGGTGCCCACCGATCTTGAGCTGCTTGACGCCCTGAACCAACTACCGCGCTCTCTCGAGGCGGGAACCCCCGTGCTCGACGGTGCGCAATCAAGCCGCATACTGGAAGCCATTCTCGCCAGCGGGCGCTGTTTTCTGCAAGACATCCAATGGGGTTCCTCACTGACACAAGGTGTCGCACGCGCGCTGAAACTGCGCTGGGAGACCGATGATTTTGGCAATCAGTGCTGCGACTGGACACTCGAGCCCGGAACCGGGCAGCTGCTGTTGCTGTCATCGCCCTGGTACCTGGACGATGAGCGCGGCCAATGCGGACCCGTGGCGTCCGACTTGCCGGCAGCCTTGATTACGGAGTTGCTCAACCTGCCCGCAGTGGAGGCCGGGCAGGTCAACACGCTGCAAGACGACTTGCTGCAACGTTATCCCGGTGCGGACATTCCACTTCCGCAACGCTTTGAACTCATCACCACGCCGCAAGTCAAGCCCACGCCCTGCCTGTGTTTAACCTCGGCTGAACTGTCCAGCTGGGGGGACTGGAGAAAATGCCGGGACTTCGCCCGCCTCGGTTTTGAGTACGATGGCATCCGCCTGGCGTATCAGGGCCCTTCCACGCATTTCGATGGTAAACGTGTCACCCGAGTATCGCGCAACAAAAGGGCCGAGCAAGCTGCGGTAAAACAATTGCGCAAATGGGGTTTCAAGGAAGGTGAAGATTGGGAGCTGCACGCTGGCAATAACTGCTTTTTTCTTCAATCCGGTCTCATGGACAGCGATACCAAAGACTGGCTGGATTTCCAGATGGAAGGCATCCCCAAATTACGCGCCCAAGGCTGGCACATCGACTACGACAATTTTCGCTTCCAACTGGTCGAAGCCTCACAGTGGTATTGCGACGTCGATCAACTGGAACGGCAGGATTGGTTCAGCATCGGCCTGGGAATAGAGATCGATGGCCGGCGCGTCGATCTGCTGCCCACCCTGCTGGAATACCTGCACAACTTCCCCCGCGGCCTGCCGAATGCGGAAGAAATTACCACGCAAAGCTTTGTCATTCCCCTGGTTGATGAACCGGGTGACGAACAGCTCGATGAACAACTCGGCGAACGTTTACTGCTTCTGCCTGCGAAGCGGGTGCTGCCCCTGCTCTAAATCCTCCTGGAGATGATCGACAGCGCCGACGGAGGTGACGACGGCCGGTGCCTGCACCTCAACCGTGTGCAACTGGCGCGTTTCACCGCTCTGGATCAAGACGGGGACGGCCCCCGCCTGCACTGGCTGGGTGACGAAGATGCCAAACAACTGGCCCAACGCCTGCGCGAGCTGGATCGCATCCCGGTGGTCTCGCCACCCGATGGCCTGCTGGCGACCCTGCGCCCCTATCAGCAACGAGGTCTGGACTGGTTGCAGTTCCTGCGCAAATATCGGCTGGCAGGCATTCTGGCCGATGACATGGGGCTGGGTAAGACCGTGCAGGCCCTGGCCCATGTGCTGTTGGAAAAACAACAGGGCCGTGCCGACCGCCCCAGCCTGGTGATCGCCCCCACCAGCCTGATGTTCAACTGGCGCCGTGAGGCCGAGCGTTTTACACCGCAACTCAAGGTGCTGGTCCTGCACGGCCCGCAACGCCATGAACAATTCGCCGAGATCGCCAAGCACGACCTGATTCTCACTACCTACCCTCTCTTGTCCCGGGACAAAGAGCGCCTGTTGGCCCACGCGTTTCACTTGTTAATCCTCGACGAAGCACAGGTGATCAAAAACCCCAAGGCACAGGCCAGCCGTGTGGTGCGTGAAATCGACGCCCGCCATCGCCTTTGCCTCACCGGCACACCACTGGAAAACCATCTGGGCGAGCTGTGGTCACTGTTCGATTTCCTGCTACCCGGCCTGCTGGGCAGCAGCAAACAGTTCCGCCATTTTTTCCGCTCACCCATCGAAAAACGGGCCAACGAAGCCACTGCGGAGCGACTCAGCCGCCGTATTCGCCCCTTCCTGTTGCGCCGCACCAAACAGCAAGTGGCCACGGAACTGCCACCGAAAACGTAAATCATCCAGACCGTGGCATTGGAAGGCAAACAGCGGGAACTCTACGAGACCGTGCGCCTGACCATGCACCGCCGGGTACGCGAGGAAATCGAGCGCCGGGGCATGGGCCGCAGCCACATCGTGGTGCTGGATGCCCTGTTGAAACTGCGCCAGGTCTGCTGCGACCCACGCCTGGTGAAACTGGAAAGCGCGCAAAAGGTCAGGCAATCGGCAAAACTGACCCTGCTCATGGAACTGCTGCCGGAAATGGTCGAAGAAGGCCGGCGTATTTTATTGTTTTCGCAATTTACCCGCGTGCTCGGTCTGATTGAAGACGAATTGAAGGACGCCGGCATCGCATACGTCAAACTCACCGGCCAGACCCGTGACCGGGAAAAACCCGTGCAGCAATTTCAGGATGGCAAGGCGCCGCTGTTTCTGATCAGCCTCAAGGCCGGTGGCGTCGGCCTCAACCTCACCCGCGCCGATACCGTCATCCACTACGATCCCTGGTGGAACCCGGCCGTGGAACGCCAGGCCACCGACCGCGCCCACCGCATTGGCCAACAACAGGCGGTCTTCGTTTACAAGCTCATTTGCGAAGGAACCCTGGAAGAAAAAATCCACGCCATGCAACAACGCAAACAGGCCCTGGCCGACGGTCTGTATCAGCCGGACGGCAACAACGAATTGCAGTGGAATGAGCAGGATCTGGAGGCGCTGTTTGGGCCGTTGGATGAAAAATGAATAACAAACCGCAACACATCCAATACCCGGTCGATCAGCTATTGCAGGAACAGGGCGAATACCTGCCCCTGGAATTTTTACTGCAGGAAGGCCGCCTGACCTATGCCGACTACGAGGCATGGCGTAACGGCGAACTCAACACACTCGACGAAGCCCTGTTTGGCGACCGGCAACACATTAAACAGCAATTGATAGAGGCCGCCGACTACCTGCAACGCCGGGGCTGGCAAGTGGAAACCATCACCTATCACGCCTGGGGAAATGACCGGTCACGCAGCTTGCGCTTCAGCCGGAACGACGCACTGAATGACTGTTTTCATCAGCGTTACCGCAAACCGCAAGATCAACCGCAGCTAGACATGTTCACCGATGCCCCGGCAATCAACCGGGTCAACGGCATCATCCGGGCCCTGGTCAATCGGGATGCCGGCGAGGCACGACGCCAACTGGAAGGCCTCTACGACACCGCGCCCGACCATGCCCGCCTGGGTGAACTGGAACGCCTGGTGGAAGCCGCAGAAAACCTCGATGCACCGGTTGACGATGTCGCGGCCGATCTGCGGACGCTACAAGAAACCTTGTCCCCCCTGGCCGAAAGCCTGTTGTGCAAAGAAAGTCGTAACCTGCTGGTTCCCCTGTGGCGCCGCCTGAGTGCCGCCTTGTACAACCAGCCATACCACGCGGCACACGCCGAGCGGCACATGAGTTACACGGCCAGTCAGGCCATGGATTGGGACACCGCGCGCCAGGCGGTGGAACAGACACCCCACTGGCAAAGCGATCCCGTATTACTGCAACGCCACGCCCGGGCCTGCGAGCAACTGCATCGACGCTGCGACGCCTTGCTGAGCTGGTTCACGCTGTGCTGGCAGTTTCCAGAACTAAGCGATGCCAGCGAATCCAGCATCGATACGGAACTGCGCCAGCAATGGGCCGCCTTCCTGGAACTGGAACCGGAACTGCCAACACAAACCTTTCCGGCCTGGCTGCTGCTGGCTAAGCCCGGCCTGAGCAAGGTCCTCACCGGCCTCCGCCACGACGCGGCAAGCTGCCCCGCCAGCTACCGAACCCTGTATCAACTGCAAAACGGCCTATCCGGGCAAGCAGACGACAACATCGCCTTGCGCGCCCGGCTCAAGCAGCAGGATTCGCTGTTATTCCAGCACTACCTCTTATTGCAATAAACCACCTCTTGTTTTGCCGATTCTCAATGAACCACCCCGCAGCAAGTAGGTTCTTTAAGAAAAGCATCTACTGTTGATGCTGCGGTGCGGAATAATTTATTCAATCAATCGCGTGGGCACATAAAACGTGCCCACCCTACCCTGCTGAACTGCAAGAATGTAGGTTGGGCAAAGGAGCGCCAGCGACGTGCCCAACGGGATACTGAGTGGCGAGCGACCAATTATTAGGAAATAAATCACCGCAATGGTAAGTCAGGCAACGTCCTTTTTACCGCTCATCATTGCCTTGACCAGGCGCTCGCCATGCAACCGTGACGACACGGCAACGCCGGCGACATGCAGGAAGATCAGCACCAGCATGAAGTTACCCATGAATTCATGGACCTCTTCCCAGAACTCATCTTCCTTTTCACCCTCCTCGCCCTCCTTGCCGTCTTCGTCATCATCGTGGTCTGCGTAAGCGCTGGAAATGAGCGAAACATCGGCACCCGCCAAGGGCCCATGGCCCTCCTCCGCATAGGCCATGAGGCCGGTAAAGGTCAACAGAGACAGCCCGACCAGCAGCAGTATGATCATCGCCCCACCGGCGGGATTGTGTCCCAGATAACGCTTGGGATGTCCTTCCCGCATGCCCTTCAGGTAGTCGATGACCGCCCGTGGGCCACGCACAAAATCGGCAAAGCGGGCATGCTCACTGCCCACGAAACCCCAGATGAGCCGAAACATTAGCAGGCCGATGATGGCATAGCCGCTATAGGCGTGTAATTCCTCGAGTTCATCCCCGCTGAGATACGAAAACGTAAACAACGTAACCAGGGACCAGTGAAAAACACGCACCCCGAGATCCCAGACGACGACTTGTTGCTTTTCCATATTCCGCTCCAGATATGACCAATGACTTCTTGGGCATAATCTAGGACATGAATCTTAAGCAAGGATTAAAAACGCCGTGGATTGAGGTTGAGCGAAGAAAAAGGAAATAGATGTCTAAACTTTTTCCTCTCGTGCATGCACTAACCGGTACAACGCCGGCAACACAACCAGGGTCAGCAAGGTGGATGAAATAATGCCGCCAATAACAACGGTCGCGAGTGGTCGTTGAACTTCAGAGCCAATGCCCGTATTCAGCGCCATGGGTACAAAGCCCAGGGCCGCCACCAGGGCGGTCATTAACACCGGACGCAATCGGATAAGTGCGCCATCGACAATGGCGTCATTTAACCGCTGACCATGCGCGCGCAAATCACGAATGAATGAGACCATCACCAGGCCATTGAGCACCGAAATGCCGGACAGGGCAATAAAGCCAACGGCGGCGGATATTGAAAATGGAATGTCGCGCAAGAGTAACGCGAGGATGCCGCCAGTGAGCGCCAAGGGTACCCCGGAGAAAATAATCGCGGCGTCCTTGATCGAGCCAAGAGCCATAATCAGCAAGCCAATAACAAGGGCCAAGGTTAATGGCACCACAATCGACAGGCGTTGAGAGGCCGATTGCAGCTTTTCATAGGTGCCCGCGTACTCAATCCAGTAACCGGCAGGCACATCGACACTGTCGACAACCGATTGCTGCACATCCCGTACAAAAGACCCAAGATCACGTCCACGCACATTGGCGGTGACCACAATGCGCCGCTTGCTATTCTCCCGGTAAATCTGGTTATAACCCGTGAGCAAGGTAAGCTGTGCCACTTCACCCAGGGGAACATAATCACCATTGGCAAGCGCCACCGGCAAACTGACCAGTGCATCGATGTCGGTGCGCAGGTGCTCCGCCAAACGCACGACAATATCGGAACGCCGATCGCCTTCATAGAATTGACTTGCCACGCGGCCACCCAATGCGGTTGCCAGTACATCCTGTAATTCAGCAATACTCAGACCATAGCGCAACATGGCTTCACGCCTTGGCTGTATGGTCATCACCGGCAGCCCGGTAGCCTGTTCTACCGCGACATCCGCAGCACCCGATACTTTTTTCAAGGCATTTTCAATTTCATCACCCAGTTTGATCAGCTGATCGAAATCATCGCCAAATACCTTGATGGCAAGTTCCGCGCGAACCCCTGAAATCAGTTCATTAAAACGCATTTGAATGGGCTGCAAAAACTCATAACGGTTGCCGGGAACGGGGGTGACCAGTGCCTCCAGCTCTGCCACCACCTGTAGTTTCGGCTTGTTAGGGTCGGGCCATTCATCACGCGGCTTCAGAATAATGAAATTATCCGCTACGCTGGGAGGAACCGCATCGGTGGCTACCTCCGCTGTGCCTATTTTTGTAAACACAGTTTTCACTTCCGGTAATTTCTTGATTTCTTCTTCCAGCCCCTGCTGCAAACGAATCGCCTGTTGCAGTGATGTACCCGGTATACGCAGTGCATGCATGGCGATATCACCTTCATCCAGGTTGGGCATGAACTCCGAACCCAGCTTTGGAATCAGCGTCGCCGATCCCAGCAACAAAACCACGGCAAGCGTGATCACAACCCAGCGGAATCTCAGCGATAACATCAAGATGGGCCGATAGATTGAACGACCTGCTCGAATGATTCTACCTTCTTTTTCCTGTATAGGTTTGCGGAACAAGATGGCGACTGCGGCAGGCACAAAGGTAACGGAAAGAATCATCGCACTGACCAAGGCAATTATCACGGTCAGCGCCATGGGGTGAAACATCTTCCCTTCCACACCGTCGAGTGCAAAAATCGGGATGTAAACCGCCGTAATAATAAAGACGCCAAACAAGGCCGGACGAATCACTTCGCGTGTCGCGTCAAATACCAGGGATAAACGTTCATTAAGCGGCATAGGTTGGGCGCCTGCCTGACTCAGCCTGCGCAGACAGTTTTCCACAATAATCACCGCGCCATCAATAATTAAACCAAAATCCAGCGCGCCCAGGCTCATTAAATTGGCGCTGACTTTACTTTGCACCATGCCGGTAATGGTCATTAACATGGCGATTGGAATAACTGCTGCGGTTAAAATAGCGGCGCGGATATTACCCAGCAATAAAAACAGCACAACAATCACCAGCAGAGCCCCTTCGAGCAGGTTTTTCTGCACTGTGACCAAGGTTTTATCCACCAGGCTGGTACGGTTGTAAACGGCATTTGCGGTAATGCCTTCTGGCAGACTGGCCTTTATTTCCTCCAGTTTTATGGCGACGCTGTTGGCAACGGTGCGACTGTTTTCGCCGATCAGCATAAACACCGTACTCATCACCACTTCGCGGCCATTTTGTGTGGCTGCCCCTGAGCGTAGTTCTTTACCCAGCGTGACCGTTGCGACATCTTTTATACGAATGGGCAACCCTTGCTGCTGCTGAATGAGAATGTTTTCCAGGTCCTGCAAATCACCGGCCTGGCCGGGTACTCGCATGAGCCACTGCGCACCATTGTGTTCGATAAAACCAACACCGCGATTGGCATTGTTATTCTCTATGGCATTAACCACATCGGCGTAGTCAATACCATAAGACAAGAGCCTGGCGGGATCCGGGGCAACCAGTATCTGTTTCTTGTATCCACCGATGGGATTAACTTCCACGACACCCGGGACGCGCATCAACTGCGGACGAATAATCCAGTCATGCACCGAGCGTAAATCGGTGGGTGTCACCAGACTGCCATCGGCATTTTTCGCCCCCGGCAATGAATCCACGGTGAACATAAATATTTCGCCCAGGCCGGTTGCGATGGGGCCAAGAGTCGGCTCCAGACCTCTGGGGATATTCGCTCGGACAGTACCCAGCCGTTCATTAACCAGCTGACGTGCAAAATAGATATCCGTGCCTTCTGTAAACACGATGGTGACCTGAGACAAACCATAGCGCGATATGGAACGGGTATAGGATAATCTTGGCAGGCCGGCCATCGTCGTTTCTATCGGAAAACTGATCCGCTGTTCCGTTTCCAGGGGTGTATAACCTGGTGCTTCGGTATTAATGACCACCTGAATATTGGTAATATCAGGCACCGCATCAATCGGCAACTGGGTAAATTTCCATGCACCCAGACCCATAATCATCAGCACCAGTACAACCACCAACCCGCGCCGGGCGATCGAAAATTTAATAATTGATTCAAGCATCATGAATTCCCAAGGCTGGATTAGTGGTCGTGTGAAGCGCCGCTTTTTTCAATATCCGCTTTAATGACATAGCTGTTTTCACTGACGTAGCGAGCACCGACCTCCAGGCCACCCAACACCTCGATCCATTCGTCATCCTTCCGCCCCAGATCCAGCATACGCACTTCATACTCTTCACCAATTTGCGCATAGACCACGGTAAAATCTCGAAATGCCTGCAGACCTGAGCGTTTCACCGCCAGGGGCACCGCAATTTCGCCGATTTTAATCTTTGCCTTTATGAAACTTCCGGGTAACAATAGGCCATCCTTGTTTTTAACGACCACGCGTGCCGTTACCGATTGATTGGCCTCAGCCAGAATATTGATCATGGCTATCTTGCCAGCGAAAGATCGATGGGTATTGGCGGGCACGAAGGTGACGGGCGCACCCACTTTGACCTGCTGTTGATTCGCGGGAAATATGGACAAATCCACCCATACGCTTGACGTGTCTATGATGCTAAACAGGATTTGTTCAGCAGCCTGTTCACCGGCATTGGCGTTGCGCTGAGTAATCACGCCACCGATAGGTGCCTTAATAGTGTACAGCTGAAGGCTTTCGTTACTTTCCACCCTTGCCAATATCTGTCCTTTAGTCACCACATCGCCGATAGAGAATGAAACAGATTTAATCACCCCGGCAAAGCGGGCACTGACATGACTGACCCGTTCCGTATTTGGGGTGATTTTTCCATATACGGTAATGGTTTGCTGTAAGACAACCGGCCCGGCAATGGCAGTGTTTATTTCCAGCGCTTTGGCAACCGCTGTTTCAATTTTTGTGCGGCCTTCAAAATTATCGTATTGCCAGTGATATTCAGTTTCCTTATATCTTGCGTTGATATTGACGACAAAAGAATGCGGCTCATAAATAACGCCATCACCACGCATCGCATCACCATGCGGTTTAAAGTTGATATCATCAACCTTGCCGCCCAGGCGTGTGAGCTTGATATTAAGATCGACTTCAGAGGGCTTTAGCGGTTGGCCCTTGAAACTGGCCCAGGCGCGAAACTCAGGGGGTACACCGGTTTCAAAGATGGATAATTCAAGACTGAAATCTCCACGGGTCAGCATGCGGCCGCCGTGAGGGCCTTTGACAACCTCAGCTTCCTCGGCACCACCGTGTGCACTACTTTCCGAATGATTTTGGCCGGATACCGCATTGCCACCAGCGCTTATCAGCGCGGCCAGGAAAATGATCACCAGGCCCTTTATTGCCCACTGTTGGTTAAATAGTTTCATAGTTGCTCTCATTATTTGTTGTCCGCCAGTGGCATCATGGACACACCCGTCAAACGTTCTATCTCAATCACTGTTAAGTGTGCATCGATACTGTCTTCGATCAATGAAGTCCGTGCATTGAGCAGTTCCGCCTGCACACTACGCCACTCGAAATAACTGTAGCGGCCCAAATCATAAGCCCGGCGGGTCTGCTTCAATGCCGTTTCCAGCCGGGGAATAATCTGGCTGCGATAGGCACCAACCCGGTGCAGGCTGTACTGCAATGCCTGAGACAACACAAACAGAGTGGTTTCTATTCGTACCTTGAGTTCATCTTGCAGAGCCTGGGTTTGTGACAGCTTTTCCCGCGCTGCGGTAATACGCCCGGTATTACGAGCACGCTCACCAAAAGGAATGCGAATGCCTGCGACCAAGGCCTGATCATTAGTGGATTCATAATGGCGCAGACCAAGATCAACCCGCCATTCAGGGTTGCCTTGGGATTCCACCAGTTTTAACTGTGCCTGCTTGAGACGCTTATCCGACAACAGACGAAGAAAATCAGGGTTCTGTTCAATGCGGCTTTTAAGTTTCGCAAATGACAGGGGTGTCGGCAGACTAAAGATATCGCCTTCAACTCGAGTGAATTCAGGGTCTGTCTCGCCCCATTGGGCAGCCAATAATCGAATAGTTGAATTTAATTGATACTCAAGCTCTTCACGATCTAGGCGCATTCTTGCCAACTCCGCTTTAGACCGTGAAAGTTCGGCGTCGGGTGCTTTGCCTGCCATTACTCGCTCATTAACAGCGGTGACCGTTTCATTGGCGAGTTCATACGTATTATGCGCATTTATCAGGCGAGCCTGAGTGGCCAGACAGAGAAGATACAGGCGCGCCGTTTCCGCTGCCGCATCCAGGCGTTTGATATGCGCCTCGCTGGAAATCGACAATGTACCGGCGCGAGCCTCATCGATAAAACCCTGGCGAATATCGCCCTCGACGACCCAGCTGATACCCAGGGTAGCCTGCGCCTTGTCAGCACCTTTATACTCACCCGTCCCCAGGGCATCCTCAACGCTAAAGTTAAATTCAGGACTGGCAGCCATGCCGGCCTGCAACTCCACTCCCTGCTGAGCCTTAAGCTGATAGCGAAAAGATTTCAATGCAGGGTTATGCTCAAATGTTTTGCTAATAGCATCGCGTAAATTAATACTATGAGCATCCGTATTAAACTGGTCTTTACTCGTGCTCGTTTCAGCATGCAGTACAGTGCTGAACAACAACAGGGTATAGCCGATAAACAGGTTCTTCGATCTGGATAACATAGTAATGCTATCTCCTGTATGGGTTAAAACATCACATGCGTACAGCAATAGCGTGACTGAATATTCAATAAACCTAAATCCTGCAGGTGCACGCACTCACATAACACACCAACAGTAAGTGCACTCTGCAAGCACAAGGACTTGCAGGATTTAGGGGAAATACCTTAAAAAAAATCAGTCACTGACAGGCCATCGCTCGCACAAATCCTTACGGACTTATTGCAGACGATATTATCGATAACGACAGGAATTTATCTGGAGCGATAGCCCAGATTTATCTTACAGGTGGGGCGCGCAGGGGTGGTTGGAATAAATAATAACGGGGGGGAACAAGAGTTTTATCGAATTTCTGTCTGCACACACTCGTTCGGCGTGGAATGCACAGAAGGAACCCTATAAAGAAAATGATAACAATGAAAGGGTTCAGTAAATTCGTGTTCTTCAGGAATTTGTCAGGGCTCACATCCACAGCAACAGCGGCAGCGGAATGATCAGCAGGATGCCCATCAGGGTGATTTGTCAGGTCAAGATCATGAAGTGTCCAGAATGGGTGTACATCAACAACATGCGCCGATGATCCTGAGTGATCATCATGCTCAAGATGCATATGCAGCTTGCCTGCCTGTGCCAGTAACAGCGCAGCGCTGAGACACAACACCAACAAATATTTGAAAATTGGATTGTTATGGACCTTTCCCATAGTGCGTGAGTCTATCCACTATTCCCATGTCGATCAAGCAGTAGATAGAATCTACAGCACCTTGGGGAGATGGCAACCTCTTTCTCGCTCATCCCACTTTCTCGAGGATTTCTTCTGCCGCTTTAGTCCGGACAAACGGCTTGGGATTTTCATTGTACGTTTCTATAAACGCATTAATTTGACTCTCAAGATCAGCAGCTGAGTTAAAAATACCACGCCGGATTTGTTTTTCCGTAATCAAACCAAAAAACCGCTCAAGCAGATTTAGCCAGGATGAACCGGTTGAAATAAAGCCCCGTAGGGTGGACACGTTTTCTGTTCCCATGTGCAATCCGAATAACCTGCTCCGCGTGGGCACTATAAAGGTGCCCACCCTACGAACGACGTAGGTTTATTGTTCGAGTACCTAAACGTTTGAACTGGCCGTGTAATACCCCGCTTTCACGCAGCGGGATGGCCTGCTGCGGGGGAGTTTATTTGGCGGGCGGTGAGACTGATCTCTGCCACAACACGATCACCTGACCATCCCAGTGGGCTTCCCCGCTTTCCAGCAAACTGACAGCCTGCCGTCGGACCGACTTGAATGACAAGCCCTGCAATGTCGGCTTCAGACGACGCAAGGCGGTATCGTAGTCCTGTCGAGTTTGCGGATAACTGATCAGCGGCAATTGCCGCAATTCCAGCTCGGCGACGGTGCCCACCCAGAGCGGCACATCACCTGGTTGCAGACGATATGCGCTTGCCCACAAGCGGATGACCAGCGGCAGGCTCCCATCTTCCCCGTTATAAACCATCTGCAGTGATTCAAAGCGGCCCTGTTGC
The DNA here is from genome assembly GCA_024276955.1 of Gammaproteobacteria bacterium. GTDB lineage: Bacteria > Pseudomonadota > Gammaproteobacteria > SZUA-152 > SZUA-152 > DRQN01. The sequence goes on along the minus strand of JAJRWE010000056.1, from coordinate 28,052 downwards.
AGATGTGGCAGTAGGGGCAGCGCAGACAATTTCGGTGACGGCTGTAACCAATGCAGGGCCGTGCGCCAACTCAGTGAGTCCGGTGTTCGCCAGCCCCGAGCCTGCAATTCGGCCTTCACATTCTGCAAGTTCCCGGCCCACTGCAGGGTGAGCGGCTGTTCACGCTCGCCGCCTAAATCCAGCCGATAGGCCGGAATGCGCTGCCAGTCCTCGCGCCACCAGGACTCGACAGGGAGACGATGAATCCCCTTCTGAATGGCATAACGTTGCAGATCCGCCGCCAGGTTGCTGCTCACATGCCATAGCCCGGCAACGACAAGGACGGCCAGACATATCGCGGTCAGTCCCGACGTTGCACCGGGTTCCCGCCGGTGACGGCGCAGAGCAATTCTGGACAGCGCCACCCAGGCCAGGCCCATGGCGAGACCCGCCAATACATCGGACACCCAGTGCGCCCCCAGATAGAGGCGGGAAAAGGCGATGCCTGCGATCAGCACACCGCTCACGACATAAGGAAGCCAGCGCCAGCGCAGCGAAAACTCCCGCGCACTGCTCACCGCCAGGTAACCATAAATAATAACACTCATGGTGGCGTGCCCGGAGGGAAAGCTGAAGGCCTCCCAGCCGGGATACAAGGCAACCGGGCGTGCCACGCCGAGACTGACCTTGAGAATGATCACCGCCAACTTGCCGAAGGCCACCGCCGCCAGCCAGTAGATGGCTTCCTGGGTGCGCCCCCGCCACCACAGCCAGCCCAGCGCTGCCAACAGCACCGGCATCGTCACCTGCGCATCACCCAATGCACTAAATATGACCATTACATGATCTATCAGTGGGTTACGGAGATTTTGTAGAAATTGATTTATGCCAAGATCGAGCTGCTGCAGGGTATTTTGGCCCAGCACATTGACCAGCATGAAGAAGAACAGCCAGGCCCCGCCGGCCAGCAATACCAGCCAGGCCAACAGCGAGCGCGACACCGGCTGATGTGGATCCACCAGACCCGCCACCAGCCAGCCCAGATAGCGATGCCGGGCCGCCCACAGCATCGCTGCGTGAACCCAGCGCTGGGCATGCGGCTGGGTGTGCCGGTACAGCCAGCGAATGCACCAGGCCAGCAGCCATACCGACACCAGCAGCAGCACGATAAGCAGCGCCAGCCGCCCGGCCACCTCGCCGGCCAGTGCCAGCGAAGCGCCAAAGGCCATGCCCGGCAACAGGTACAGCGGCGCCCAGGCAAAGGCCGAAAGCACGTTGACGACATAAAACCGCCCCGGTGGCATGTCCAGCATCCCCGCCACCACCGGGATCACCGGCCGAATGGGGCCGATGAATCGCCCCAGCAACACACTCTTGCCACCGTGGCGCTGGAAGAAATCCTCGCCCTTCTGCAGCCAATCGGGGTGCTGGCGGAAGGGCCAGAATGCGCGGATCTGCTGATGGAAATGCCGTCCCAGCCAAAAACTGAAACCGTCGCCGACGATGGCCCCTAGCACGGCCCAGGCATAGACCGGCCAGAATTCAAGCACACCCACGGCAATCAGTGCGCCGATACCAAACATGATAAAGGCACCCGGCACCAGCAGCCCCACGCCGGCAAGCGATTCGGCAAAGGCCAGCAGGGCGACAAAAATGCCGGCCAGGTGTGGGTGGGCCGCCACCCACTGCAGGAGTTGATCGATAAGTTGTGCCATGGTGATGAATTCTATAGCCAATCTGTTTGTCTAATAGCAGATAGAATGCTGGGAATCATTACATAAATAACCTAAAGTCCCTGACGCCTGATGCCGAGTGTAGAGAGGCCTGCAGTCTGGCCTTTCGCAGCCTGTAATAACCCACTCGTGAGCCAAGCTGGGCTCAGTGATCAATTTCAATCATTCAACGGTAGCGCACAATACCCATGAACAGTCCCTGCACCTACGTCATCTTTGGCGCAACCGGCAATCTTTCGCGTCTGAAGCTGATGCCGGCCCTGTATCACCTCCACGCCGAAGAGCGTCTGCCGCGAGGCAGTAAGATCATCGCCATCGGCCGGCGTTCCATGACCCAGGAGGAATGGCAGGCCGAGTTGCGCGATATGATTTCCACCAAGGCCCGAGGTGGCCTGGACGGAAAACTGTTTCAGGACTTCTGCAATCGCATGCACTACTTCCAGGGTGATCTCAATCAGGATGAGATCTACGAACAGATTCGCCACGCGGTGGATGAACGGGAGGACTTTCCCAGCAACGCCGCTTTTTACATGGCCCTGCAACCGGCGCAGTTTGGCACCGTCATCGAAAAGCTCGCAGGTTGTAATGTCTTCGAAGAAACCCACGGCTGGCGCCGCATCATTATCGAAAAGCCCTTTGGCTACGACCAGGAAAGTGCACAGATGCTGGAGACGCGCATTCATAAATTCATGCGCGAGGATCAGGTCTATCGTATCGACCATTATCTTGGCAAGGGCACGGTGCAGAATATTCTGGTATTCCGCTTCGCCAATGTGATGATGGAGCCGCTATGGAACCGCAATTACATCGACCATGTGCAGATCACCCACTCCGAGACCCTGGGCGTCGCGGGCCGTGGTGGCTATTACGACGGCTCCGGTGCGCTGCGTGACATGATCCAAAGCCACCTGATGCAACTGCTGACCCTGGTCGCCATGGAGCCGCCGGCGGCCATGGACGCGGAATCCCTGCGCGACGAAAAGGTCAAGGTGCTCAAGTCCATCCGCCCGATCCCGCAGAGCGCCGTGCATGCCCACGCGTTTCGTGCCCAATACAGCGCCGGCATGATCGACGGCAAGCAGGTGCCGGGCTATCTCGAAGAAGAAGACATCCCTGCCAACAGCAGCACCGAAACCTACGCCGCACTCAAGCTCTACATCGACAACTGGCGTTGGCGCGGTGTGCCGTTTTTCCTGCGCACCGGCAAGCGTATGGCAGAGGGCCGATCCGCCATCTCCATCCGCCTCAAGCAACCACCGCAACACCTGTTCCGTGACACGCCGGTCGAGAAGATGAAGCCGGACTGGGTGCTGCTCGGCATCCAGCCCTCCGAGTGCCTGCGCATCGAAATGCAGGTCAAGGAGCCGGGGCCGACCATGCACACCCGCACCATCAGCCTTGATGCCAGTCTGCGCGGTGAGGAAGAAAGCAACTATGATGCCTATGAGGACCTGCTGATGGACGTGATTCGCGGTGACCAGAGCCAGTTCCTGCGTTTCGACGAGGTCAACGGCGCCTGGCAGGTGGTTGATCCCATCCTGCGCGTCTGGTCCATGGAGCGGGATTACATACACACCTACCCTGCCGGCACCTGGGGTCCCCAGGCAACGCGGCGCCTGTTCGAGAAGGAAGATCAGTTCTGGCGCCATTCACTGCTGCCGAACGATGAAGATGAATAATGCCTGAATCCGGGGGTTCATGGCGGACGCAAAGCACAAGTGCTTGATTTTAATGTAGAACCAACTCTTGCACTCTACATCCGCCGTGAACCCTTGGATTCAGGTAATACACCCGGCAGCCTGCTGGCTATTGCCTACAACCCTACGCAAGCGCTAAGCTTACGGAAGAGAGAGAGAGGTATACCTCTTCCAGGAGTAAATCGTGAACGTACAGGCCATACAGGATCACCCCTTCGAGCCCACTGTCTTCATCGTCGATGACGATGACGGTGTGCGTGACGCCCTGCAGATTCTACTCGAATCCATGGGCATTCAAGTCGCCACCTTTGAAAGCGTGCAGACCTTTCTGGACGCTTATGACCCCATCAGACCCGGCTGTCTGGTGCTGGATGTGCGTCTGCCGCGCTTCAGCGGCCTGGAACTGCAGGAGCACCTCAGTCGCCAGGATGTCAACATTCCCATCATCTTTATTTCCGGCCACGGCAACGTCTCCATGGCGGTGCGCACCATGAAGGCCGGGGCGGTGGATTTTCTGGAAAAACCCTTCGATGACCAGATGCTGCTGGACAGCATCCAGCGTGCCATTGAGTTGGATCGCCGGACACGGGAAGACGGTGAATGGCGGGCACAGATCAGCGGACGGCTGGACAGCCTCTCACGGCGTGAGCAGGAGGTGCTTCATCTGCTGATCCGCGGTAACCCCAACAAGGTCATCGCCCACGAAATGAACCTCAGCACCAAGACCGTGGAGACCCATCGCGCCCATATCATGCGCAAGCTGGGAGTAAATTCCATGGCTGGGCTGGTGTGGATTGCACTGGCCTCGGGCGACTACCAGGACGTACCGGATCAACTTCCCTTCAGCGTGCCGCCTTCGGGCCTGCAGCCACTGGCACTGCGCTAAGTTTACCCAGTTGAAGTAGTGTAGGTGCGGCGTAATACGGGGACGGGTGCTGGTTTTCCCCCGGATTGCGCTGCATCCAAGCTGCGAATAAGCCACGAGCGGGAACAGCCAGTGGTCTCAGTAGGATGTGGTGAGTTCCACGAACCGCATCGATCGGGAGTGGTGACCGCCACAAGGACTTGTAACACCGCTCTGCGGTGTCACACATCGTGTGGCGCTCAGCGCCACCTCTACTCGCGGCAAATCTTTCCACAGGACGGAACCCGTTTTGCCGTCATAAAGTGATTTCTGTTATTCAGCCCTTCCGTGTACTCCGTGTCTCTGTCGTGAATCGAAGCGCGATCCGCATCACTTCTTGTCTGCACCCGTATAGTCCTGGCGAAACTTCTCCGCCAGGCTGCGGGCGGTTTCGTATTCGCTCTGTGTCAGCTGCGCGGCAATCCGGTCGCGTTCATCCGCAGCGCTGCGCAGACCCTGCGCCACTGCGGCGTCCAGCCATGCGTAGGCCACCATCAGGTTCTTTCCCACTCCCTGCCCGCGCTTATACAGCCAGCCCAGGTTGTTCTGTGCCTGCTTGTTGCCGTGCTCGGCTGCCAGCCGGTACCACTGAGCCGCCAGCTGGAAATCCTGCGCCACGCCATTGCCTTCCTCATACATGGTGGCCAAGCTGTACTGGGCAAAATCAGCCCCCTGGTCGGCGGCGCGGCGGTACCATTTTACCGCCTGGCGGAAATTCATGGGGATGCCAAAACCGGTGTCATAGGAAACGGCCAGATTAAACTGGGCGTAGATATCGCCCTTTTCCGCCGCCTTGCGGTAGTAGACCACGGAGCGGGCAGCATCCTGTGGCACACCCTGGCCAAGTTCATACATCCTGCCCAGCAGGTTGAGCGCGGCGGGATTACCCTGCTCGGCCAGTGGCACAGTAAAATTGTAGGCCGCTTTGTAATTGCCGGCATAATAGGCGTTCAGGCTGCGTTCGAGCGGGTCTTTCTCCGCCTGCGCAGAAGCCACAAACAGGATTCCACTAATGACAAACAGGGCCGTGAGGATATGATGTTTCATGCTCCCTCCCTGGAAACCCCTGCCCCGACAATGCCACGGACAGCTATTCCCAACATTTCACGTTTACATACGGGAAGATTAGCGCCAATCACCAAGGTTGTCTCCCAGCATTTTTGTCGGAATAGCGGCCTCCCTGTCAGGATCGGAGCTTGGCAAAGGCGGCTGACATGACCGTTCCGCCCTTCTCCGAGCTCTGCTCCCGGGCGGGCTTCGGCTTGCGTGCCGGCGCCTCGCGCTGCGAGTGCTGCTGCCTCGGACGATCGCCCTCGCCACGCCGAACCTCGTCGGTCAGCCGCATGGACAAGCCCACGCGCTTGCGTTTGAGATCCACCTCCAGCACCTTTACCTTCACCACGTCACCGGCCTTGACCACTTCACGCGGATCCTTGACGAACTTGTCCGCCAGTGCCGACACATGCACCAGTCCATCCTGATGCACGCCGATGTCGACGAAGGCGCCAAAGTTGGTGACATTGGTGACGACACCTTCGAGAATCATGCCGGTGTCGAGATCCGACAGCTTTTCCACGCCCTCACGGAAGCTGGCCGTCTTGAATTCCGGGCGCGGATCACGGCCCGGCTTATCCAGTTCACTGAGGATGTCACGCACGGTGGGTTCGCCGAAGTGCTCGTCGGTGAAATCATTGGCCGCCAGTGATTGCAGAAAACGACTGTCGCCGATGATGTCCTGAATGCCACGACCGCTCTCGGCGGCGATGCGCTCCACCACCGGATAGGCCTCGGGATGTACCGCGGAGGCATCCAGCGGATTATCACCATCACGGATGCGCAAAAACCCGGCGGCCTGTTCGAAGGCCTTGGGGCCCAGGCGGGTAACCTTTAGCAGTTGCTTACGATTGGCAAAGGCGCCGTTGCTTTCGCGGTAGCTAACGATATTGCCGGCCAGCGTCTCGGACAGCCCGGCCACCTTCGCCAGCAACGGCGCCGAGGCGGTATTGATCTCCACGCCCACGGCATTCACACAATCCTCCACCACGGCCTCCAGCTTGCGCGCCAGACGGTGCTGATTGACGTCGTGCTGATACTGGCCGACACCGATGGACTTGGGATCAATCTTCACCAGTTCGGCCAGCGGATCCTGCAGACGGCGGGCGATGGACACCGCACCACGGAAGGAGACATCCAGATTAGGGAACTCTTTCGCCGCCAGCTCGGAGGCGGAATACACCGAGGCACCGGCCTCGCTGACCATGATGCCGGTCAGGCGCAGCTCGGCATGTTTCTGCTGCAGCTCCTTCACCAACTTGTCGGTCTCACGCGAGGCGGTGCCGTTGCCGATGCTGACCAGATCGACGTTGTGTTTTTGCGCCAGCGCCGCCAGCACGGCCAGGCTTCGATCCCACTGATTTCTCGGCTGATGGGGAAAGATCGTCGCATGCTCCAGCAGCTTGCCGGTGGCATCGACCACCACCACTTTCACGCCCGTGCGCAGGCCCGGATCCAGACCCATGGTGGTGCGGGTGCCGGCGGGTGCGGCCAACAGCAGGTCGCGCATGTTCTCGCCGAAGACACGGATCGCCTCCTCCTCGGCCTGCTCACGCAGACGCATGTTCAGCTCAGACTCCAGCTGCAGGGAGATCTTCACCCGCCAGGCCCAGCGCGCGCAGTCGCGCAGAAAACGGTCGGCGGCGCGGCCCTCGTCGCGCAGGCCAAAATGCTGCACCACCATCGACTCGCAACGCCCCATGTCGGTGACGGAATCCAGATCATCCTGCCCCGGCACCATCAGCTTGAGGCGCAGCACGCCCTCGGCGCGGCCACGAAACAGGGCCAGGGCGCGGTGCGGCGGTACCCTGGCCAGGGCCTCGTCAAACTCGAAATAGTCGGCAAACTTGGCGCCACTCTCCGCCTGCCCATCGACCACTACCGAGGTCAGGCGGGCGTTGTCCCATACATACTCACGCAGACGGCCGACCAGATCCGCCTCCTCGGCGGCACGTTCCATGAAGATCTGCTTGGCGCCATCGAGCACGGCGCCCGCATCGGCAAACCCGGCCTCGGCGTTGAAATAGCCCGCCGCCAGAGTCTCTGGTGACTGGGCCGGGTCTTCCAGCAAGGCATCCAGCAGCGGCTCGATACCCGCCTCGCGGGCGATCTGCGCCTTGGTGCGGCGCTTGACCTTGTATGGCGCATAAAGATCTTCGAGCCGGGTCTTTGTGTCTGCATTGAGCACGGCAGTTTTCAGATCCGGCGTCAGCTTTCCCTGCTCGTCGATACTTTTCAGTACTGCGGTACGCCGCTCTTCCAGTTCGCGCAAATAGCCCAGACGACTCTCCAGGTTACGCATCTGCGTATCGTCCAGTCCGCCGGTGACCTCTTTGCGGTAACGGGAGATAAAGGGCACCGTGGCGCCCTCATCGAGAAGTGTCACAGCCGCCTGAACCTGATTCAGGCCAACACCCAGCTCTTCAGCAATTCGTGATTCGATTTTCATTTACATTCCGGGGTGGTTCTACTAATTAAGATCAAAAATAATAATAATATAAAAGTGGCCACAACAAGGCTGCCCGGCAAGGCAAGCAAGAGGGCAGGCGGAGTTTAGCAAACCATCGGCAACCGAACAGTCTTGCGTTTTCCCCCGCAGCGTGCCTAACCCCTGTAGATAAAGTGAAGACCCTTGAGCTTAGACAAGAGGGACTCCTGATCGACGGCCAGCCGCCCCGTATCGACATAATTCGCAGAATATGCAGAAATGTCACCCCTATATACCAGACAGGGATGATGATATTCTCAGGCCTGTTTTGCAGCTGTATCCTCTGCGCATCCTGTTGATATTCCTCAATAGGCGATTGCGCTGACCAACAGGATTCAAATTCCAATCAGTCACTTTAGCGTCAGCTACACATTCAGAAACACCGATTCAAAAAGGAACGCGCTGTGCCTATCCGTCAGATCACCACGACCAGCCTTGCCCTCATGGCAGTGTTTGCCAGCCAGTTTACCCATGCCGAAGGCAGTTATCAGGCCGGACTGAATCAGCCCCTGTATGAATTCAGCTACACGAGTGCGCCGCTCTATGTCGATATTCTCGCCGCTGGTGAAGTCATTCATGTGTCACTGTGTGGTGATATTGATGCGCACAATGTTCGGGTGCAAATTTACAACCCCGGCAACAGCCTGGTTCACAACGAGGAATTGAGCGCGGGCAACGTCGCCTGCAACGACCCCTTTAGCACACCGCTGACCAGCCCCATACGTTACACCACGCCCAACGCCGGAACCTACCGGGTGGAGATCGATAACACGGGTTTCAGCGGTGGAGATCGGAGTCGGAGAATCCTGCGGCGTTTCGACATTACCGTTACTCCTGATTCCGCCACCAATCCCGACCCAACACAGGCAAGCGGCCGCTTGTGGGGCTACCAGTGGTCTTTCGATACCGGCACCTTCGCAGAATCCGGCGCCACCGATGCCGACTACTATGCCCTCGTCCCCGGCGGCCGCCCAGCCACCCATTACGTCTGGAAACTGGATCTCAACAAATTTGCTGGCTACGTCTACGATATCGTCGCCAATGACCAGGGCGTTGATGCCCCCAGCTCCGGTTACAGCGTTGACGAACAGTTCAACAGCGTCACCCCAAAATTCCCCATTTACCTCGGCTATCCCGTGGTGGCGAAACCGCGTCCCACGGATCCACCGCTGATCAGCGATTTCCGCTTCATTGATAGCGATGGCCAGGATTACGCCATCAGCCCCGCAGTAACCGGCGGCGTACAGGACAGCGGCAACTTCGAGTTCACCACCGACGTTGCCGGCACCTACGCCATCACCATCGACACCAACAGTGACGGCAGCTACGGCGCCAATGATGTCCTCCTGCTCGGCAATGCCGTTGTCGGTCTTAACCAGGTCAGCTGGAACGGCCTGAACGCGGCAGGTATCATCATCGCAAATGGCTCCTATCGTGCGCGCCTGCAGTTGCGCCTTGGCGAATACCATTTCATCGCCCGCGATGCCGAAACCAGTGGCGGCCCGTCCGCCGATGGACTCACCATCTTTCTCGCCGACAGCGATGGCAGCACCAGTGACACCCTCGTCTTCTGGGATGACGCCACCTACCTCGGCGGTACCACCACCCTGCCCGATGGCGCCCTCTCCTCCACGTCCGCTGGCCGGCACACATGGGGTGACTTCACCATTTCAGGCTTTGGCAATCAACGTTATATTGACACCTACGTCTACGGACTGACCTCATCGCAAACGGCCCTGACGGCCATCACTGGCTCCGATGCCCTACTCACCGGCGTCGACGGCAGCATCAGTGTCCCCGCCACGGGGCTTGTTGGTACGCCTATTGCCATCACCGTCACCGATGCCGATCTCAACCTCCTGCCCGGTATCGCTGAAACCATCATCGTCCAGGCCACCAACAGCCGCAGCGGTGAAGTCGAACAGATCGCTCTCACCGAGACCGGCCCCAATACCGGGATATTCAGTGGCAACCTGCCCACGACGGACAACAACAGTACCGGCACCACCAACGACGGCACCCTCAATGCCGCCAATGGCGATGCCATCGATATCACCTACCAGGATCAGCTCGATAGCAACGGCCAGGCGGTCGCTCGCACCACCCAGTACATCGCCTCCGGTGACAGTGATAGCGACGGCGTGGTCGACAGTCTCGACCTCGACAGTGACAATGACGGCATCCCCGACAGTGTCGAAGGCGATGCCAGTATCGATACCGACGGGGACGGCACGCCCGATTATCTCGACCTCGACAGCGATGGCGACGGCATCTACGATCTCGTCGAAGCCGGTGGTATCGATACCAACAACGACGGCCGGGTCGACGGCTTTATCGATGCCAACAACGACGGTCTCGACGATACCCTCGCCGCCACTCCCCTGCCCCTCACCGACAGCGATGGCGACGGCACCCCCGATTACCGTGACAACGCCGACAGCGACGGCGATGGCGTGGTCGACAGCCTCGACCTCGACAGCGATAACGACGGTATTCCCGACAGCATTGAAGGCGATGCCAGTGTCGACAGCGACGGGGACGGCATTGCCGACTACCGTGATCTCGACAGTGACAACGATGGCCTGTTCGACCTCATCGAGTCGGGCATAACTAATCCCACTGCACTCGACAGCGATAACGATGGCCGCATCGACAACAGCAATCCCGTGGGTACAAACGGCCTCGCCGATGTGGTGGAAACCAGCGCCGACAGCGGCACTATCAACTACACCGTGGCGGATACCGACACGGACGGTGTCGCCGACTACCGCGACCTCGACAGCGACAACGACGGCCTGTTCGATATCAGCGAGGCCAACGGCAGCGATGCCGACAACGATGGCATCCTCGGCAGCGGCACACCTGCGGTTGACGCCAACGGTCTCGCCACGGGCGCCGGCCTGAGTCCCATTGACACCGACAGTGATGGCATTACCGACCAGCGTGATCTCGACAGCGATGGCGATGGCCTGTTCGACGTCACCGAGGCCGGTGGTAGCGATGCCGACAACGACGGCATCCTCGGCAGCGGTACACCCAGCGTCGATGGCAATGGCCTCGCCGCCGGAGCCGGCCTGGCCCTTATCGATACCGACAGCGACGGCACACCGGATTACCTCGACCTCGATGCCGACAACGACGGCACCCCCGATGCCAGTGACGCCTTCCCCACCAACAGCGGTGAAAGCGCCGACCTCGACGGCGATGGCATCGGCAATAACACCGACCTTGACGCCGACAACGACGGCATCCCCGACAGCGTCGAAGGCGATGCCAGTGTCGATACCGACGGTGACGGCACGCCTGATTATCTCGACCTCGACAGCGATGGTGACGGCATCTACGATCTCGTCGAAGCCGGTGGCACCGATGCCGACAACGACGGCCGGGTCGACGGCTTTACCGATGCCAACAACGACGGTCTCGACGACACCCTCGCCGCCACTCCCCTGCCCCTCACCGACAGCGATGGCGACGGCACACCGGATTACCGCGACAACAGCGACAGCGACGGCGATGGCGTGCTCGACAGCCTCGATCTCGACAGCGATAACGACGGTATTCCCGACAGCATCGAAGGCGATGCCAGTGTCGATACCGACGGTGACGGCACGCCCGATTATCTCGACCTCGACAGCGATGGTGACGGCATCTACGATCTCGTCGAAGCCGGTGGCACCGATGCCGACAACGACGGCCGGGTCGACGGCTTTATCGATGCCAACAACGACGGTCTCGACGATACCCTCGCCGCCACGCCTTTACCTGTCACAGATACCGACGGCGACGGCACACCGGATTACCGCGACAACCGCGACACCGACGGTGATGGCGTGCTCGACAGCCTCGATCTCGACAGCGACAACGACGGCATCCCCGACAGTGCCGAAGGCAATAGCAGTGTCGACAGCGACGCCGACGGCATCCCTGACTACCGCGACCTCGACAGCGACAACGATGGCCTGTTCGACCTGACGGAGTCTGGCATTACCGATCCGTCCACCCTCGACAGCGACAATAATGGTCGCATCGACGCCACCTTCACCGTAGGTACGAACGGCCTCGCCGATGCCGTGGAAACCGCCGCGGATTCCGGGCAGGCGGACTACAACGGCGACGGCAATCCCGACAGCCCGCGCGATACCGACGGCGACGGCGTTGCCGATTTCCGCGACCGTGATACCGACAATGATGGCATCCCCGACGTCACCGAGGCCGGAGGCAACGACCCGGAGGGTGATGGCATTATCGGCAGCGGCACGCCCACGGTGGATGACGATGGTCTCGCCAGCGGTGCCGGCCTGAGCCTGCCCGACACCGACAGCGACGGCACTCCGGATCAGCGTGATCTCGACAGCGATGGTGACGGCATCAACGACATCACGGAGGCCGGTGGCCCAGACACCGACAATAACGGCCAGGTCGACGGCTTCACCGACACCAACAATGACGGCCTCGATGACGCCCTTGCCGCCAGTCCGCTGCCGGATATTCATACCGATAGCGATAGTGACGGCATCCCTGACTACCGCGACAACGAGGACATCGATGGCGACGGTGTTGGCGATGCACAGGACCTCGACAACGACAACGACGGTATTCCCGCCCTCGACGAAGGCAGTGCGGCAGCTGTGGATACCGACGGTGACGGCGTTGCCGACTATCGCGACCTCGATAGTGACAACGATGGTCTGTTCGACCTCATCGAGTCGGGCATCAGCAATCCCGCTGCTCTCGACACCAACAACGATGGTCGCATCGACCACGGCAACAACGTCGGTAGCAACGGTCTTGCCGATATCGTCGAGACCAGCGCCGACAGCAATACACGTGGCTACACTATCGCCGACACCGATGGTGACGGCAGCGCCGATTTCCGCGATCTCGACAGCGACGCTGACGGCCTGTTCGACGTCAGCGAGGCCGGTGGCACGGATCCCGATAATGACGGCATCCTCGGCAGTGGTACGCCCAACGTGGACGGCAACGGCCTCGCCGCCAGTGCCGGTCTGCCCCTCATTGACACCGACGGTGATGGCACACCTGACCCGCGCGATCTTGATAGCGACAATGACGGCACCCCTGACGCCAGCGATGCCTTCCCCACCAACAATGGCGAGTCCACCGACACCGACGGTGACGGTATCGGTAACAACGCCGATCTCGATGCCGACAACGACGGCATTCCTGACAGCGTCGAAGGCGATGCCAGTGTCGATACCGATGGTGATGGCACCCCGGACTACCTCGACCTTGACTCGGATGGCGATGGCGTCAACGACATCATCGAGGCCGGTGGCACGGACAGCGACAACGACGGCCAGGTCGACGGCTACACCGACGCCAACAATGACGGCCTAGACGACACCCTCGCCACCACGCCGCTGCCTATTACCGACAGCGATGGCAATGGCATCCCGGATTACCGTGACAACCGCGACAGCGATGGTGACGGTGTGGTCGACAGCCTCGACCTCGACAGCGACAACGACGGTATTCCCGACAGTGTTGAAGGCAATGCCAGTGTCGATACCGATGGTGACGGCATCCCCGACTATCTTGACCTCGATAGCGACAACGACGGCATTGCCGACCTGATTGAATCGGGTATCAGCAATCCTGCCACCCTCGACAGCAACAACGATGGCCGTATCGACGTAGGCAATTCCGTCGGCGCCAACGGCTTGGCCGATGTCGTGGAAACCAGCCCGGATTCCGGGCAGCCGGATTACAACGGCAACGGCATTGCCGACACGCCGCGCGACACCGATGGTGACGGCGCGCCGGACTACCGCGATCTCGATTCGGACGGCGACGGCAGCAACGACATCACCGAGGCCGGCGGCCTTGATACCAACGGTGACGGCCAGGTGGACAGCCCGGTCGATGCCAACGGCGACGGCTTCGACGATACCCTCGCCACCACCCCGTTGCCGGACATCCATACCGACGGAGACAATGATGGCATTCCCGATTACCGCGACAACGATGATCTCGACAACGACGGCGTCACGGATGCGATGGATCTCGACGATGACAATGATGGCATCCCCGATACCACCGAGGGCGATGGCAGCGTGGACACCGATGGTGATGGCATTGCCGACAGCCGCGATCTCGACAGCGACAACGATGGCCTGTTCGACCTGACGGAATCCGGCATCACCGATCCCGCCGCCCTCGATGGCAACGGCGACGGTCGTATCGACGCTGGCAACGGTGTCGGCAGCAACGGTCTCGCCGATACGGTAGAGACCAGTGCCGACAGCGGCAACATCAATTTCACCGTGGCCGATACCGACGGCGATGGCATCGACGACTACCGCGACCGTGACAGCGACAACGACGGTATCCCCGACGTCACCGAGGCCGGCGGCAGCGACCCCGATGGTGATGGTGTGTCCGGCAGCGGCACGCCGGTCGTGGATGAGCATGGTCTTACCACAGGGACCGGCCTGAATCCGCCGGATAGCGACAACGACGGCACACCGGACACGCGGGATCTCGACAGCGACGGTGACGGCAGCAATGACATCATCGAAGCCGGCGGCTCGGACGCCGACAGCGACGGACGGGTGGATGGCTTCACCGATGCCGACAATGACGGTCTCGATGATGCCACGGCCAGCAGCCCCCTGCCGCTGCCCGACAGTGATGGTGACAGCATCCCGGATTACCGGGACAATGACGATGTCGACAATGACGGCATCGGTGATGCACAAGATCTCGACGACGACAACGATGGCATTCCCGATGCCACCGAAGGCGATGGCGCGGTGGATACGGACAGCGACGGCATCCCTGACAGTCGTGATCTCGACAGCGATAACGACGGCCTGTTCGACCTGGCAGAATCCGGCATCAGTGATTCCGCCACCCTCGATAGCAACGGTGACGGCCGTATTGACGCTACAAATTCCGTCGGCACAAACGGCCTCGCCGACGCCGTGGAAACCACGGTCGACAGCGGTACCATCAACTACACCGTGGCCGATACCGACAGCGATGGCATCGACGACTACCGCGACCTCGACAGCGATAATGACGGTATCCCCGATGTCACGGAGGGCAACCGTAGCGACCCCGACAACAACGGCCTCATTGGTTCGGGCACTCCGTCGGTCGATTTCAATGGCATTGCCAGTGGCAGCGGCGCAACGGCACCCGACAGCGACAACGATGGCGTGCCCGATTACCGTGATCTCGACAGCGACAACGACGGTATCACCGATGTGATCGAAGCCGGCGGCACGGACAGCGACGGCGATGCCCGCCAGGACGCAACCACGGACAACGACGGCAATGGCCTCGATGACGCCATGCAGGCCACGCCCCTGCCCCGTTATGACACCGACGGCGACGGCACACCGGACTACCGCGACATCGACTCGGACAACGATGGCGTCCCGGACCTGTCAGAGTCCGGCGCCATCGATCGTGATCGCAACGGCCGTGTGGATGACTTCAATGACGCCAATGGCGATGGTCTGGACGATGACCTGAGCGGCAATGTCCCGAACCTGCCGGACAGTAATAATAATGGCACGCCAGACTACCGTGACCCCGCCACGGCCGAGCAACCGAAAATGGTGCGTACCGGCCTGCGCGGTCTGGGTGGCTGCACACTGAGCCCCGGGGCGGCCTTCGACCCCATGCTGCCCCTGTTGGTACTTATTGCGCTGTTATCCCTCTGGCGCAGAAAATCCGCCCGCAGAGATCTCAACGTACCCATTAACTAACCCCTCTACAAACCAAGGAGAATAAAAACCCATGTCAAGGAATCTGATTACACCGCTCACCGGCTGCCTGCTGGGCATGACCCTGGCGGTCACTGCGCCAATGGCCATTGCCGCTGACAGCTCTGCACAAACAGACGGCTTCGAAAAACAGTGGTACCTGGGCGCCGGCCTTGGCCGCTCACACGTGGATCCGGACACCGATGGAACCGGTTTCAGCGTGGATGACAAACACAATACCGGCTACAAACTCTTTGCCGGTTATGACTTCACCGAACGCTTCTCGCTCGAAGGCTATTATTCCTGGCTAGGCAAGGCCGAGCTGTCACCCAACGGTGAAGTAAAATACAAGGACTTCGGCCTTAGCGCCCTGTATTACGTCTACAAATCCCAGCAGCCCCACGTCGGTTGGGGTGTGTTTGGCCGTGCCGGCCTGGGACGCATGCTCAACGACGCCGATATCCCCTACGAGCGCGACAATGAAAACCACATCATGCTCGGCGCCGGTGTGGAATACGGCTTCGAGAACGGCTTTGCCCTGCGTGCCGATGCCGATTTTTATGACACGGATGCGCGACTCTTTGCCATCAATGTGTTGAAACGTTTTGGCGCCAGCAAAAAGAAGGCCGAGCCGCAACCCGTGGCCGTTGTGGACAGTGATAACGATGGTGTGGCCGACAGCGAAGATCGCTGCCCCAACTCAGCCGTTGGCGCCGTGGTTGATAGCCAGGGCTGTGAGCGCGACAGTGATGGCGACGGCGTGGCCGATAGCAAGGATCGCTGCCCGAACACGGCCGCCGGAAGCCAGGTGGATTCACAGGGCTGCATCGTGGTCAGCGACAGTGATGGTGACGGTGTGGCCGACGGCAGCGACCGTTGCCCGGACTCACCGGCAGGCGCAAAGGTCGATTCACGCGGTTGTGAACTCGACAGCGATCACGATGGCATTACAGACAGTAGCGACAAGTGCCCCGGCACACCGTCCACGGCAGCCGTCGATGCACAGGGCTGCGAACTCGATAGTGACGGCGACGGCGTGGCAGACAGTCAGGATCGCTGCCTCAATACGCCGACGGGCACGGCAGTGGACGCACGCGGCTGCAAGCTGCAGGAGACCATCGTCCTCAAGGGTGTAACCTTCGCTACGGCCTCTGCGGAACTGATCGGCAATTCACGTCAGGTGCTCGATGAAGTGGTCGAAACCCTGCGGCGCAACCCGGAGCTCAAACTGGAAGTTGCGGGTTACACCGACAACACCGGCAACCACGACTACAACGTGCGCCTTTCACAGCAGCGCGCCGAGGCCGTGCGTGACTATCTCGTTGCCGAGGGAATTGCCGGTGAGCGTCTGCAGGCCAAGGGCTACGGTCCGAGCGACCCCATTGCCGACAACGACAGTGAAGACGGCCGCGCGGCCAATCGCCGGGTAGCGTTACGCATCATCAAGTAAAGTAATCGCCCGGTAAAACAGGCCTGTGTCTTCTGCGCAAGTGGGAGCACAGGCCTTTTTCTTGCTCCGATGTCAGTGTAGGTTGGCGGTGACGAAGGAACCCCAACACCATCGGCTACGTTGGGGTTCGCAGGCTCACCACCAACCGACAATAAACAGGAAATTCGACCTGAAGACATAAGCTACTGCATTGATGGAATCAGGTAAGCTTGCTAACTCGCCATGAATGCCAGCTCACCCAAACAACTGAAAAATCTACCTCACGACCGCCTGTTCTGGCTAGCCTTGCTGGCCGGCCCGGCAGTGTGGCTGTCACTATGGCTCGCCGGCACCGCGTCCGAGGAAAGCAGTCCCATACAGTGGTGGCGGCTTTTGTTGTTGGCAGGCCTGTATCCACTGCTTGAAGAATGGCTGTTTCGCGGCCTGCTGCAACCGCAACTGCTGACCTGGCGGCCATTTCGCACCCGGCTTCTGGGCCTCACTGGCGCCAACCTGCTGACCAGTTTGCTGTTCGGCGCCGTCCACCTGATCGCCCACCCGCCCCTTTGGGCCGCCGCGGTCATCGTTCCCTCGCTGGTCTTCGGCGCCTTTCGTGACCGTTATCAAAGCGTTGTTCCAGCCATCATTCTGCACAGCTTCTACAACCTCGGTTATTTCCTTATTTTCTGACTCGGGCGGCAAAGGGATGCAGTAGAATTCCACCATGCAGCTAATCGATACCCACTGCCATCTTGATGTGACCGCCTTCGACAACGACCGCGCCACCGTGCTGAACCGTGCGCGCAAGGCGGGCGTGAGCCATATCGTCGTGCCGGGTATCACCGCCGCAGCTTGGGAAAAACTGCTCACTCTCTGCGCAAACGAGACGGGACTCTACCCCGCCCTGGGCCTGCACCCCGTGTTTCTCGATCGCCATCAGCCGGATGACCTGCAGGCACTGGAAACATCGATTGCCCGCCACAATCCTATTGCCATCGGCGAGATCGGCCTGGATTATTACCTGCCGGAAGTGGATCGTGGCCAGCAAAAGACCTTGTTTGAGGCACAACTGCATATCGCCCGCGACGCCGGCCTGCCGGTGCTGTTACACGTACGCAAGGCCCACGATGATACCCTCGCCCTGCTGCGCAAGGCCCATGTCCATGGCGGCATCTGCCACGCCTTCAACGGCAGTCTGCAACAGGCGCAGCAGTATATCGAGCTGGGCTTCAGGCTGGGCTTCGGCGGCATGTTGACCTATGAACGCTCCCACAAACTGCACCGCCTGGCCCGCGAATTGCCGTTAGAGTCCATGGTGCTGGAGACCGATGCCCCGGACATGCCGCCGGCCGGCCACCACGGCCAGCGCAACAGCCCGGAATATCTGCCTGAAGTATTGCAGGCCCTCACCCGACTGCGTGAAGAAGACACCGACACCATCGCCGCACAAACCACCGCCAACGCCATCGAGTTATTGAAACTGACATGAGCACTGACGCCCTTAACAGCACCAGAAACGACACCTTTGAACAACGCTTCGGCGGCATCCGCCGCCTGTACGGTACGGACGCCGTGCCCATCATCCAGAACCTGCACGTCTGCGTCGTGGGTCTTGGCGGTGTCGGCTCCTGGGCCGTGGAGGCCCTGGCGCGCACCGGCGTGGGCCGGCTGACCCTGATCGACTACGACACCGTGGCCCTGAGCAACGTCAACCGCCAGCTGCCGGCCATGACCCGCACCGATGGACTGAAAAAGTCCGCCGTGCTGCGCGAGCGTGTCGAACAGATCAACCCCGACTGCCGCTGCGAGATCATCGACGACTTCATCACCGTCGCTAACATGCGTGACTATCTCGACCCGGCGCGCGGCTACGGCTATGTGGTGGACGCCATCGACAGCATCAAGTTCAAGGCGCAGATGATCTATCACTGCAAGCGCAACAAGATTCCCATCATCGCCACCGGTGGTGCGGGCGGCCTTACCGACCCCACCCTGATCCACGTCAAGGATCTGCGCCAGACCTACAACGATCCGCTGGCCGCCAAGGTGCGCAGCCGTCTGCGCAGCGACTTCGGCTTCAGCAAGAATCCGAAACGAAACTTTGGCATCGAGTGCGTGTTTTCCAGCCAGCAGCAGGTCTACCCCAAGGCCGATGGCAGCGTCAGCCACGAAAAGCCCGGCATCCATGGCATCTCGCTGGACTGCAACATGGGCTACGGCTCGGCCACCTACGTCACCGCCGTGTTCGGCCAGGTGGCCGCCTCGCGGGTCATCAACCGTACCCTGCAAAAAGCCGCACGACGGAAAACCGCCACAACATGACAAAACCTGTGGGAGCGGCTTTCAGCCGCGAAGAGATGCCAACCTCAATTCGCGGCTGAAAGCCGCTCCCACAAAAAGAGCCTCAATCTACGCGGCGTTTTTGCACAAAGTACCGGCGCAGGCGACAATAGCGCCCTTGGCAATCATCCAACAACACGGAGCCCAATCCTTGAAACTCAGTGCTGCCGAATTCCAACAGTGGGAACACAAGTCCATCACCCTGCTCGGCATGTCGGGCGTGGGCAAGACCCGCCTCTCCGCCATCCTGCGCCAGGACGGCTGGTTCCATTATTCCGGCGACTACCGCATCGGCACCCGCTACCTCGACGAGGCCATTGTCGACAATATCAAGCAACAGGCCATGCAGGTGCCGTTTCTGCGCGACCTGCTACATTCGGACTCCATCTACATTCGCAACAACATCGGCGTCGATCACCTCACGTCGGTGGCCAGCTTTCTCGGCAAGATCGGCAACCCGGAGCACGGTGGTCTGCCCCTGGACGAATTCAAACGCCGCCAGCACCTGCACCACGAGGCCGAAATTGCCGCCATGAATGACGTACCGGCCTTCATCGACAAGGCACAGTCTATTTACGGTTATAAGCACTTCATCAACGATGCCGGCGGCAGCGTGTGCGAACTGGATCGTCCCGAGGTCATCGAAGTGCTGGCCGAGCACACGCTGATCCTCTACATCAAGGCCACCGAGCACGACGAGCACGAACTCATCGAGCGCGCCAGGCTCGCCCCCAAGCCACTCTATTACCGCAAAGAGTTTCTCGATGAGCAGATGGCCGTCTATATGCAAGAGAATGGCCTGCAATACGTCGCCCAGATCGAGCCCGATAATTTCGTGCGCTGGATCTTCCCGCACCTTTTCTATGCGCGCATCCCGCGCTACGATGGCATCGCCGAACGGCACGGGTACACCATTACTACCGAGGAGCTGGCGCTGGTAAAAACCACCGACGATTTTCTTGCCCTGGTGACTGGCGCCATCGAAAGACAGCGCTAAATAACCTCTGATCAATGCCTATACCATCATTCCGGCGCAGGTCGGAATGACGATTTTATAGAGCGGTTCTGAACCAAGAGACAAAATGCCATGCCACTGGTCGCCCACAATCAACTTCCCACCTTCACCCGCCTGTTGCAGGAAGGCGGCAGCGTGCTCACACCGGAACGTGCAGCCCGGCAGGACATCCGCGAGATGCACATCGGCCTGCTGAACATGATGCCGGATGCCGCGCTGGAGGCCACCGAGCGGCAGTTCTTTCGTCTGGTGGGCGAAAGCAATCAGATTGCACAGTTTTATCTGCACCCATTCACACTGCCCGAACTGCCACGTGGTGAGAAGGCCGCCGCACACATCGGAAAATACTACGACAGTTTCGAGCAACTGAAGCAGGACGGACTGGATGCGCTGATTATCACCGGCGCCAATGTCACCCAGCCGGATCTGGCCCTGGAAGCGTTTTGGGAACCGCTGGGCGAAGTAATCGAGTGGGCCTGGGAAAATGTCACCTCCACCCTTTGCTCCTGCCTGGCCACCCATGCCGTGCTGCAGCTGCGGCACGGGCAGAAGCGTCAGCGCCTGCCAGCCAAGCGCTGGGGGGTGTTTCCGCACGAGGTGGTGAATCGCCACCATCCGCTGGTCAATGACGTCAACACCCGCTTCGACGTGCCCCATTCACGTTTCAACGAAATCTCACGTACACAGTTCGAAGCCGCCGGCCTGCATGTGCTGGTGGAAAGCGTGGGTAATGGTGTGCACCTGGTGGTGAGCGGCGACGGCTTCCGTACCGTCTATTTTCAGGGTCACCCGGAATACGATACGGTAAGTCTGTTGAAGGAATACAAACGCGAAATAAGCCGCTACGTCGATGGTGAGAGCAAGGACTACCCGCCTTTTCCCGGCAACTATCTCGGCGTTCAGACGCAGGCCATTCTCGACGAACACCACAGTCGGCTGGCTGCCGCGCTGGCCGCCGGCAAGCCCCTGCCGGCGTTTCCTGATGCCCTGATCAGCAGTCAGCTGCACAACACCTGGCACGATACCGGCGAGGCCATCATCAACAACTGGATGGGCTTCGTCTACCAGCTCACCAACAGCGACCGGCGCAAGCCCTTCATGGAGGGTGTCGATCCCGGGGATCCCCTGGGTATCGGGTAGAAGCCTCTCAGGTGTAACCAGCTCCCTCCCGTAGGAGCGGGCCATGCCCGCGATGGTTTTTCTTCACTGCAGAGATTGTAGTTTTATAAATTGTGGGAGCGGCTCATCGTGCCCTTTGGGTATCAGCCGCGAATAGGGCCAACCTTTATTCGCGGCTGAAGCCGCTCCCACAGAATTTTATTTTCCCACCTTTCATCGCGGGCATGGCCCGCTCCTACCATTGGCGGGCCTGCGCCTGTGCCTCGGCGGCATGCCAGTCCATCCCCGCCTCGCCGTGCCAGTAACCGTTGCAGACCTCACCGACGGCCAGCGTCGCCACCCGGGCCAGCCCCTCTTGCGGGTCGAGTGAGCCATCGCGCACGGCAGCAAAGGTTTCCACCACCCTGGCCATGTGCTGTGACTGCGGCGACAGACGCACCACATCCACGCCCAGCGAGGCCATTTCCGGCACGGCGTCGATGAGGTTGCTGGTGGCGGCGGAGAGGGTCTGGATGCCGTTCATGGCCAGGAACTGCCGCTGATCCTGGGTCTTCAGCAGCATGCCGTCGGGGTAGTCGGCACAGCGGAACCGGCAATCGTCCTTGGGCAGGTTGTGGGTACGAGCGGTGAAACAACGCGCGGAGAAGGCCAGCGGCAGGCGGCCGAAGGCGAACACCTCGGTCTCCATGCCTGCGGGGCGCACGGCCTGCAGCTCGGCCAGTGTGGTGCGTGGCAGTTCCACCGGCATTACCCAGCGGCTGGCGCCCAGCTCGTGATGCAGGGCCAGGGTTTCGCCGTTGTAGATATTCAGCTGCGGGCCCGCAACGTAGGGCACGCGCCGGGCCGCCAGCTGCACTGCCGCCATGTCGTTGGCCTCCACCGCGTAGTGGCCGTTGTCGACGATGTGCCGCAGGGTCTTCAGCTCGGAATCGGCTTCCAGCAGCACCAGGCTGGAGAGCACCACTTCCTTGCCCGCGGCGGTCAGCTGTGCGGCCACCGCCAGCCAGTCGTCCCAGCGCATCAGGCGGCGCTTGGAACACACCGCCTCACCCAGATAGACGATATCCAGCGGCCAGTCGGCGACCTGTCGGTAGAAATCCAGCACCTCATCCTTGGGCCAGAAATAGAGAATGGGTCCGAGAGAAAGCTTCATGAATGCACCCTATACCACTGATATTGAACAAAAACCCGTAGGAGCGGACCCCTGGGCCGCGAAGGATTAACCGACAGGGTCATCGCGGCCCGGGAGTCCGCTCCTACAAAAAAGGCTTATTGCCACTCGCGCTCCAGGGCTCCCAGGGTATGCGTGGAGCCCTCGGACACCTTGTCGAGCTGGGCGACCCAGTCGCTGCGTGGCACATAGCTTTCCGGGCTGGTGCTCGCGGCATCCAGGGCCTGACGCAGCACCCGCGTCACCTGCGCCACATAGGCCGGACTGCGCTGGCGTCCCTCCACCTTGATGGCCTTGACGCCGATGGCCTGCAGCTCGGGGAGGATGTCCAGCACACTCAGGCTGGTGGGCACCTCGATGGCATAGCCCACCTCGCCGTTGACCTCAAAGCGTCCCTTGCAGATCACCGGGTAGCCGGCGTTTTCACCCGGGCCGTAACGGTCGATGAGCACCTGGTTGAGATGCACCTCGCGACCGTCCGCAGTTTCCTCCCAGCGCACCGCCTTGGCGGGTGAGCAGGCGCCGCAGGTGTTGGGCGATTCACCGGTGGCATAGGAGGAGAGATAACAGCGCCCCTCCACCATCACGCACAGGGAGCCGAAGGCGAAGGTTTCCACCTCCACGTCGGTGTTCTCCACCACCCGCCGCACCTGCGACAGGGACAACACCCGTGGCAGCACCACGCGCTGAATGTTGAAATTGTCGCGATAGAAGGCGATGGCCTCGGGGCTGGTGGCCGAACCCTGTACCGAGAGATGCAGGCGCAGCTGGGGATGGCTGCGGGTGGCATAGCGCATCAGACCGGCGTCGGCGAGGATCAGCGCATCGACGCCCAGTCGCGCGGCACGATCCACCGCCGCGGTCCAGATCTCCCAGGTCTGCGGCTGCGGGTAAGTATTGAGCGCCAGCAGCACCTTGCAACCGCGTTCGTGGGCATAGCGGATGCCCTGCTCCGCCGTGCGCTCGTCAAAGTTCAGGCCAGGGAAATTGCGTGCATTGGTGGCATCGCGGAAGCCCATGTAGACCGTGTCCGCACCGTTGTCCACCGCCGCCTTGAGGGCCGGCAGGCTGCCGGCGGGACAGACCAGTTCCATTTTGCTCATAAGACCTCACTTCCGATCATTAAGCTATCCCGTAGGAGCGGCCCCCCGGGCCGCGATGAATTCCCCACCCATTTGATCGCGGCCCGAGGGTCCGCTCCTACGAAAACCTAGCCGCCAACGACATCCCTTTCCGGACTCTCCGCCAGGGCCGAACCCTGACGGCTGCCCCGCCGTCGTAACTCTGACTCAATGCCATTCAGCACCCGCCACCTCCCGCTGCACCACTCGGGCGCCAGAAGAATGGACGGTGATGCGGTGCCGGTCAGGCGGTGAAACACCACCTCGGGCGGGGTCAGCTCCACCAGGTCCGCCACCGTCTCGATGTATTGATCCATTTCCCACGGCTGGTATTCGCCGCGCCGCCACTCATTGGCCAGACGAGTGCCCTTGACCACGTGCAGGGCGTGCAACTTGAGCCCGTCCACGCCTTCTGCCAGCACCCGCTGCAGGCTGGCGCGGGCGTGCCCGGCATCCTCCCCCGGTAGACCGAGGATGAGGTGGGTGCAGACCTGCAGGCCACGGCGACGGGCGGCGTGCAGGGTGTCGTGGTATTCGGCGTAGCCGTGGCCACGATTGACCCGTAGCAGGCTGTGGTCGAAGCTGGACTGCAGGCCCAGTTCCAGCCAGATCTCCTTGCCCTGGGCCTGGTAGCCGGCCAGCAGATCCAGCACCGCCGGCTCCACGCAATCGGGCCGCGTGCCGATGGCGAGGCCAATCACGCCCGGCTCGGCCAGGGCCTCTCCATACTGGGCTTTGAGCCGTTCCAGCTCACCGTAGGTGTTGGTGTAGGCCTGGAAATAGGCGAGGAACTTGCGCGCCCCGGTGCGCTTGGCGATCACTGTGCGCCCGGCGGCAATCTGCTCGGCGATGGGCGCTGGCTGACGGCCATTGGGGCTGAAGGAGCTGTTGTTGCAGAAGGTGCAGCCGCCACGGCCCTTGCTGCCGTCTCGATTGGGGCAGGTGAAGCTGGCGTCGATGGAGACCTTGTGCACCCGCTCGCCATGGCGGGCCAGCAGGCTCTGGCCGAGGGTGGTGACGTAATCCGACAGTGCCATCGTCTACCCCAACCCCCAGCTCTGCCGTAGGAGCGGGCCATGCCCGCGATAAAGGCTTTTTGCCACAGAGGCACAGAGGAGACAGTATGATTGGCCTCTGTGTTCTCTGTGTTCTCTGTGCCTCTGTGGCGCAAAGGGAAAACCATCGCGGGCATGGCCGGCTCCTACTCCGGAGCCGGGAGGTACGCCTGTGGGAGCGGCTTCAGCCGCGAATGCCGCTGTGGACGGAAAAACCATCGCGGCCTGAGGAGCCGCTCCTACGGGCTGATGTATCGAATAAATCATCAGCCCACCACATCCAGCACCCGGCGTCGAAAGCCGGCGCCGAGCCTGACGGCAATCTGTTCGCAAGCGGCGATATCCACGCCATCGAGGCCGTCGATGGCAGTGAGCGTGACCGCCATGCCCCGCTCCCCGGCCCGCCGGGCGAAGTCTTGCATGGCCTGAAATGCGCCGGCCTGCTTGGGCCGGCAGTGGCGGTCGTAGGTCGCTTCATCCTGGGCATTCATGGAAATGGACACCGCATCTACCACCTCGGCCAGCTCGGGCGTGACATCACGGCCGTATACCAGATTGGCCAGGCCATCGGTATTGAGGCGGATGTACTTGCCCTGTGCCTTCAGCGCCCGCGCCACCTCCAGCAGCACCGGCAGGTTCAGTGTCGGCTCGCCCAGGCCACAAAAGACGATCTCCCGGTCGTTGGCGGGATCGCCAATGGCCGCCAGTACCTCATCGGCCTGCGGCTCACGGGTCAGCAGCAGGTCGATATCCCGCACCTCCCAGCTGCCATTGAACTTGGGGCAGAAGGCGCAACGCAGGGTGCAGTGATAGGTGATGTTGAGATAACAGTTGCCGTGCAAACGGTAGGCGAGGTGTTCCTCGTTCTGCCGCTGGCGGCGAGTGGAAACGGGCATGGGGTCAATTACCGGCAATAATCAAGCACAGAGTGTACGGGGCATGCGCCCCGGGTTGTTTGATGTCGATCAAGGCCCGCCGGGCGTGACTCTGACGTCTGCCTGTTTCAGCACCGCCATCGACGCCCTGCGCCACCACCACAGCCGCATGCCGAGCAGGATCGCCAGGGCAGCGGCATAAATGGCCGGCTGCAGATAATCGGCCTTCACCAACCACAGGTAGTGTATCACCCCCAATGCGGGAATGAGGTATGCCAGCCGATGCAGCCGCCCCCAGCGGCGGCCGAGGCGACGTATCATGGCCTTGGTCGAGGTGACGGCCAAGGGGATCAGCAGTATGAAGGCGCTGAAGCCGACGGTGATATAAGGCCGTTTGGCGATATCCCTGACGATCTCGTCCCAGTCGAAGAACTGATCCAGCACCAGATAAGTGAGGAAATGCAGACAGGCATAGAAAAAGGCGAACAGGCCCAGCATGCGCCGCAGCCGCAACGCCCCGCTCCAGCCCAACAGGCGACGGAGAGGAGTCATCGTCAGGGTGATCAACAAAAAACGCAGTGTCCAGTCACCCGTACGGTGGGTAATGGTCTCGATGGGGTTGGCGCCCAGCGCGTCGTGGAAGCCGTCCCATACCAGCAGGGCCAGGGGCAGCAGGCATATCAGGAAGATGATGGGTTTGAGATATCGCAACATCAGGAACGGGGGATTGTGGGAAGCGGCTCATTGTGCCCAATTGGGTATCAGCCGCGAAAAACCGAGCTGTCGTATCGTGATCGTAGCTAATACTGCCCTTTAATCACTGACGGGAATGTCGATCCCCATCCTTTTGGCGACATCAGCAAGAGCGGTTTCTAGAACGGGCAGGTGCTCTTCGACCACTTGCCAAGTGATTGTCATGTCGACGCCAAGGTACTCATGGGGAATGATATTCCTCATCCCTGCGATCTGCTTCCAAGGGACATCAGGGCGATCCTGTGCAAGATCCTCAATACCAAAATCCTTGGCTGCCTGACCGATAACCTCGATGTTTCGAATGACCGCATCCTGTGTCTTCTGATCTTCCAGAAATGCAGCAAGCGGCAAACCGGCCGTATATTCCTTTATCTTTTGGATGCAGTCATACATTGTGAGGAGATAAACACTCCGCTCCTTCACAGCGGCCTCGCCTCCTCCAATATCTTGTCACGCAGATAACGGTTTAATGCCCGGTCACTCACAACGTCAACCTTGCCGCCCAGGGCTCCTTTCAAGTCATCGATCAGTCCAACCTGATCAAGCAGACTGGCGCCTGCCTGGAAGGTCACCAGTAAATCAATATCGCTGTCTTCTCGGGCTTCGCCGCGAACCACTGAGCCAAATACACGGACATTTTCCGCCCGGTAACGTTTTGCTATTCGCAATATTTCGTCCCGACGGGCACGCAGCATGTCAATGTTCATTACCATGACCAACAACCCCAAGAAATTTCATATCTCGTTACTTTACCTCAGTTCGGAGGCCGGTTCCCATGCTCTTTCGTGAAGAGCTCAAAAATTCCGCCGCAGATCCATGCCCGTATACAGCCCCGCCACCTCGTCGGCATAGCCGTTGAACATCCGTGTCTTGCGTTTGAGAAACTCGCCAATGCGGCGTTCCTTGGCCTGGCCCCAGCGGGGATGATCCACCAACGGGTTCACATTGGCGTAAAAACCGTACTCCGAAGGCCCGGCCAGCGCCCAGGTGGTCTTTGGCAGGGTCTCGGTAAAACGAACCTTGACGATGGATTTGATGCTCTTGAAGCCGTATTTCCACGGCACCACAAGGCGAATCGGCGCACCATTCTGGTTCGGTAGCACCTCGCCGTAGAGCCCCACGGCCAGCATCGTCAGGGGGTGCATCGCCTCGTCTATGCGCAGACCCTCCACATAGGGCCAATCCAGCACCGCGCGCTTTTGTCCGGGCATTTGCTCAGGGTCGTACAACGTGGTGAATTCCACATATTTTGCCCGCGACGTGGGCTTGAATCGCTGGATGAGGTCCGCCAGCGGAATCCCCACCCACGGAATCACCATCGACCAGGCCTCCACGCAGCGCAAGCGATAGATGCGTTCTTCCAGCTGAGTGGACTTGATCAGGTCTTCGAGGTGATAATCGGCCGGCTTTTCCACCTCCCCCTCCACACGCACCGTCCACGGCTCGGTCCGCAGGGTATGGGCATTTTTGGCCGGATCTTCCTTGCCGGTGCCGAACTCGTAGAAATTGTTATAGCGGGTAATGTCCTTGAGCGAGTTGGGTGACTCATCGGTGGAAAGCCGCGGATTCTTGCGATAATCCAGC
>JAJRWE010000055.1 GCA_024276955.1 Gammaproteobacteria bacterium | reverse complement strand
CAATGGCCGTTTTAAAAGGCCCGGTTGCACCGCCAGTGTGATTTCAACACTGATTTCACAGTGGTTTTCCGACTGCGGTGTGAAGCGCCAGTCGATGATCATCTTGCGGAACGGTGTGTCGTTGCTTGTGACGAGGATGCGGCTGCAGTCTTCGAGCCGTGTTGTGGAGTGAAAACACAGATCCAGAGGCCCCATCTGGAGGTGTTGTTCGACCTCTAACTGTGACTTGTCCGAACGCAATATACGCACCGAAGACCAGCCGGGCAGGAACGCCGGATAGCTTTCGACATCAGCGACCAGCGCGAACAATTGTGCGCACGTGTACGGCAGGCGTTTTGAATCAAAATAATGCATGTTTACCGTCACCCATTGTCAAGGGGGATTCTATTCATTCTAGTACTCCCTCAAGGTAATAAACTAGGATGCAGTACCCGGCAGCATCACATTGAAAGAGTGCTAGTGTGGACTGGTGCTGGAAACGGAACTCGGTGACCAGGGTGTTCGTCCACCAATAAACGGGCGCCCTCCTATGACTTTTGCAGGAGCTGCATGACTAACATGGGCCATTCACAGCAGACCAGTCCCGCTCCCGGTGGACTCCTCGGCACCCTACGGCTGCCATTTCTTGTCCTCACGCCCGCCTGCGTGTTGCTGGGCGTGGCCACGGCGCAATGGCGCACCGGCACGGTAGATGTCATCGATGCCTTGCTGGCGCTGTTCGGCGCATTGGCTGCGCACATCAGCGTCAACGCCTTCAATGAATATCTCGATTTCCGCAGCGGCCTGGATGCACAGACCCGGCGCACGCCCTTCAGCGGCGGCAGTGGCGTATTGCCTGCGCGGCCGGAGCTGGCGGGGCGGGGGTTGGCGGCGGCGCTATTTGCCTTCGCCCTGAGTGCTGCGGTAGGGCTGTATTTCCTCGTCCAGCGTGGCATGGCGCTGCTGCCGTTGGGCCTGCTCGGGCTGTTTATCGTCGCGGCCTATACCTCGTGGATCACGCGCCGGCCGCTGCTGTACCTGATTGCGCCGGGCCTGGGTTTCGGCCCGCTGATGGTGATGGGCACGGATTTTGTGCTCACGGGTTCGTACTCCATGACGGCGGCCGTCGCCTCCCTGGTGCCGTTTTTCCTCGTCAACAATCTTTTGTTGCTGAACCAGTTTCCGGATGTGGAAGCCGACCGACGCGTGGGTCGCCGCCACCTGCCACTGCTCATCGGACGGCCGGCCAGCAGCCGCATCTATGTGTTGTTGCTGTTGCTGGCCTATTCATCGCTGCTGCTGGGTGTCGGCCTCGGCGTGCTGCCGGCCATGGCACTGCTGGGTCTGCTGACGCTGTTGCCGGCGATACCCACGGCGCGGGGAATTATCCGTTATGCCGACGAGCTGGATCGGCTGCTGCCCTATATGGCGGCGAATGTGGGTATCAATATCGCCACGCCGTTGCTGGTTGCCATTGGGTTGCTGGTGGGGCAGCTGTAAAATTGTGGGAGCGGCTTCAGCCGCGAAGTGATAGTAAAATTCTTCGCGGCTGAAGCCGCTCCCACAGTTTTTTTAACCTTGATGCCTTTGCTGCCCAAGCTCTGCCTGACTGGTGGTGGAGAGGTTCTGTAAATGCGCCCATGCCTCGTGCAGGGGTTTGGGGATCTCACTGGTGGAACCCAGCAGCGGGGCGATCTTCGCTGGCAGGTCGTCGATCATGCAGCATCCACTAGGGATGCCCTTTTGGAATTGTCCGGCATTGGAAAACACCACACAGCCACAGGTCGCGATGTCTTCCGTATTCCATTCCACCGCCTGCCGCTGGTGTGGGTGGGTGTAGAGGGGGTTATCTAATTTCAGTGTCTTGCCATTGATGACCTGCGTCCACCGGTCCACCGAGCTGCCACCGAACAGCAGGCCTTCGCGGTGCTCGAGGCTCAGCACCACAATACCCTTCGGCATCAGCAGCAGATAGTCGATGAAGGCCAGGCCATCGATGCCATCAGGCAGCACCACGTTGTGCAGTGATGGCACGCCCAGCGAGTCGATGACCTTCGTGACATGGCGCTCGTGCCGCGTGGCCTGGTGCCGGCGGCGGAAATACCAGGCTGCAACGACCAGGACCAGCACTGCGGCGAGGCCGAGCCCTACTAGCTCCGGATTTTGTGTGATAAATGCCATTGGGATATTGCGAGTACCTGAATGAATGGCGACGGATTATACCCGGCTTTGTGGCCGATGATTAAACGATTAGACTGGCACCTAGGTGCCAATATTATTCACTGACTACAAATGCGCTTAGACCATGAAAAACACCATTGACGCCTGTGTGGCATTTGATTTCAAGGGCCAGCACCATGAGCTGTGTATTCATCTCGATCTGGATCAGATGATGGAGACGGCGGGCGCCTTGCCGTCGATGTATCCGTTGATCGCCCGGCACAACCATATCGACACCTATTCCTATGAATACGAAATGATGCAGGTGGAGGAGATTCAGGTTCGCCATGCAACGGGCATGGTGAATGATTTTGTCCGTGAAGGCCGGCTTGACGTGGCGGCCTTTGAACACCACTGGCGCGAGTTGAAGGCACTGACGGCGTTGCGTGATATCGTCAAGCGCACGATGGATATTGACGATCTGGATCAACAGCCAACGCTGAAGGCGGCGTTGCTGGCGGCCTATCAGTTGGGCGAGATGGCCGGCCAACGCGGATGACAACCAGTGATATCACCATTACCCGCCGTCCGCAGGTTACCGCCCCCGCTGATCTGCCCGCCGACCTGTCGCCAGTGCTGGCGCGCATCTACGCCGCGCGCGGCGTCGTCTCGACCGAGGCGCTGGATCGCTCGTTGGCGAAGCTGCTGCCCTTTGCCGAACTGGTGGGCATGGATGCCGCCGTCGATCTGTTGCAACAGGCCCTGCGCGAACGGCAGCGCATCCTCATTATCGGTGACTTCGATGCCGATGGCGCCACCAGTTCGGCGCTGGGGGTGCGGGCGCTGCGCGCGATGGGGGCGACGCAGGTGGATTACCTGGTGCCGAACCGCTTCGAATACGGCTACGGGCTGACGCCGGAGATCGTCGCCGTGGCTGCCGAGCGCGCGCCCGACCTGCTGGTCACGGTGGACAACGGCATTGCCAGTATCGACGGCGTGGCGGCGGCCAAGGCGCTCCGCATGCGCGTGCTGGTCACCGATCATCACCTGCCCGGTGATGCCCTGCCGGCGGCGGATGCCATCGTCAATCCCAACCAGCCCGGCGATGCCTTTGCCGCCAAGAGCCTGGCCGGCGTGGGGGTGATCTTTTACGTCATGCTGGCGCTGCGCGCGCGGCTGCGCGAGGCGGGTTGGTTCGACGAACGGAAGATCGCCGAGCCCAACCTGGCCAGCCTGCTGGATCTGGTGGCGCTGGGCACGGTGGCGGATGTGGTGCCGCTGGAACACAACAATCGCATCCTCGTTGCCCAGGGGCTGGCGCGCATCCGCCATGGGCAATGTTGTGCCGGCATCACGGCGCTGATCCGCGTCGCCAAACGCCGCCAGCAGGATCTGGTGGCGGCGGATCTGGGCTTTGCGCTGGGGCCGCGGCTGAACGCCGCCGGCCGGCTAGAGGACATGGCGTTGGGCATCGAGTGCCTGCTGGCCGACGACCCGGATGCGGCCCTGCTGCTGGCGCAGCGGCTGGATGCTCTGAATCGGCAGCGGCGCGAAATCGAATCCGAAATGAAGGCCGAGGCGATGGTCATCCTCGACGAAATGGAACTGGCCGATGACGCCGAGCTGCCCGTGGGCCTGTGCCTGTTCGAGCCCCACTGGCACCCGGGCGTGATCGGCATCCTTGCCTCGCGGGTCAAGGACCGCCTGCATCGGCCGGTGATCGTCTTTGCCGAGTCAGGCGAAGACGGGATCAAGGGCTCGGCACGCTCGGTGCCCGGCCTGCACATCCGTGATGCGCTGGACGCGGTGGCCAAGCGCCACCCCGACCTGCTCAGCAAGTTCGGCGGCCATGCCATGGCCGCCGGGTTGTCGCTGGCGCGGGCGGACTTGGCACGTTTCAGCCAGGCCTTTGACGAAGAGGTGCGGCGTCATCTCGGTCCGGCCGATCTGTGCCAGGAGATTCTCAGTGACGGCGAATTGAGCGCCGCCGAACTGAACCTGCCACTGGCCGAGAGCCTGCGTGCTGCCGGGCCGTGGGGCCAGGGCTTCGCTGAGCCGTTGTTCGATGGCGTGTTCGACATCGTCAGCCGCCGCATCGTCGGTGACAATCACCTCAAGCTGGTGCTGCGTCCGCCGGGCGGTGAGCAGATTATCGACGCCATCGCCTTTAACACCGTGGACGATGACTGGCCGGCGGATACCACGCAGGTGGAACTGGCCTACCGGTTGGACGTGAACGAGTACAATGGCCGGCGCAGTGCGCAGCTGCTGGTGGAGCATATTCAGGGCGTTTCTAATTCTACTTTGTCACATTTAACGCATTGTTTTTAAACATAGCCATTATCTTAATAGCCTATTTTTGCATGCCTTTTCCTGTCGGCAGGAGGTAAAAAACCATGTAGGGTGGGCACGTTTTTTGTGCCCACGCCGTTAGT
>JAJRWE010000054.1 GCA_024276955.1 Gammaproteobacteria bacterium | reverse complement strand
CCGGCGCCATGGATTGGTTTGAAGTCATCGCCGCCGGCGATATCGTGCCGGCAAAGAAGCCAGCGCCGGATATTTACACTTGGGCAATGAATGAGATGGACTTGGCGTCGGCAGACTGCATCGCCTTCGAGGACTCGCGCAATGGTATCCTGTCGTCGTGCGGCGCCGGGCTGAAGACCATCATTACCACCAATGATTACACCCGCGACGACGACTTCAGCGATGCGGTGATTGTGCTGGATCAGATGGGCGAACCCCAGCAGCCTTTCAGCGTGCTGGCCGGCGACGCTGGCGGCGCCACTCACCTTGATCTGAACCTGGTGCGCCGCCTGCACTCGGTTTGAGATGCCAGTGATCCCGCCCCACATCGCCCACCGTATGGCGGACATCCAGCCCTTCTATGTCATGGATCTGCTGGCGCGGGCGCGGGCGCTGGAGGCGCAGGGGCGCGACATCGTGCATATGGAGATCGGTGAACCGGACTTCGTCACCCCGGCGCCGATCCGCGAGGCGGCGAAACGGGCCTTGGACGCCGGTCATACTCACTACACGCCGGCGTTGGGTCTGCCTGCATTGCGCGAGGCGATCAGTGCGTTTTACCGCAGTGACTATGGCGTTGAAGTACCGCCCGAGCGCATCATCGTCACCCCCGGCGCTTCCGGGGCGCTGCTGCTCACCCTGGGCGTGCTGGTGGATCCGGGCGATCAGGTGCTGATGGCCGACCCTGGCTATCCCTGTAACCGTCATTTCACGCGCTTGATGGAGGGCGAGGCGCTCGGCGTGCCGGTGGGGCCGCAGACGGACTACCAGCTTACGGCTGATATATTGGACACGCACTGGGGTAAACGCAGTATCGCCGCGCTGCTGGCCTCGCCCTCCAATCCCACCGGCACCCTGGTCTCGAACGACAGTCTGCGTGCCATGCAGGCGGTGGTCGAACCGCGTGGCGGTCGCCTCATCGTCGACGAGATCTATCACGGCCTTATTTACGAGGGGTATGAGGGCGGCAGTTACACCGCGCTGGCGGTCTCCGACCAGCTGTTCGTCATCAACAGCTTCTCCAAATACTTCTGCATGACCGGCATGCGTCTCGGCTGGCTGGTGGCCCCCGAGGCCTACGTGCGCGAGATCGACAAGCTGGCGCAGAACATCTTTCTCGCTGCGCCGACCATTTCCCAGCATGCCGCCCTGGCCGCCTTCGAGCCCGCCACCCGCGCCATCCTCGACGAGCAGCGCGAGGCCTTCCGCGCCCGCCGCGACTTCCTGCTGCCGGCCCTGTGCGAGCTGGGCTTTGAAATCCCCTGTGCGCCGCAGGGCGCCTTTTACCTGTATGCCGACTGCTCCCGCTTCAGCGACGACAGCACCGCCTTCGCCACCACACTGCTGGAGCAGGCCGGTGTCGCTGTCACGCCCGGCAAGGATTTTGGCGCCAATGCCCCGCAGCGTCATCTGCGCTTCGCCTACACCACCACCATGGCGGAACTGGAAAAGGGCGTCGAGCGGCTGTCCGCCTTTCTACGTCAGTAGGAGCGGGCCATGCCCGCGATTACCGGTTAGCAAATCGCGGGCATGGCCCGCTCCTACAATTGGCCGATTAAATAAATCTGAACTTTCGTTTTGCACCACAGAGACACGGGGAAAACCCGAAGCTTGTCACACCGCTCTGCGGTGTCACCAGCCCAAGGGTTTTCTTCGTGTCCTTGGCGCCTTGTCCGCATAAGCCTCACTACTGCGTGGGAGCGGCTTTAGCCGCGAATAGTCTCCAGGGTGTCCTCTTCGCGGCTAAAGCCGCTCCCACAAAACCCACAACTTTTCAGTCTTCGGAATATCAATACAAAAAATCTGAACTTTGCCGCATGACCACGCTCTTATCTCTCGTTCACGATGACAGCACGGTGGGGACGAGAAGACATGACCAATGACCCCCTACGTTGGATCAAAGGCTTTCCGTGGTACACGCTCGGTCTCGTACTGCTACTCCGAATCGGCGTGGCGGAAGCCAACTTCGTCCCCACCGGCTCCATGCAGCCCACCATCGGCGTGATCGATGTGTTGGCCGTGGACAAAACCGCCTTTGGTCTCAAGCTGCCGCTGAGGGATGACCTGCTGCTACGGTGGGGCACCCCAGAACGCGGTGATATCGTCACCTTTGATCCTTCCCACACAGACGACACGCTGATTAAACGCGTGATCGGCCTGCCCGGTGACGTGATTGAGACCCGGGGCGGTTTCCTGTTTCTGAATGGCCGACAGTTGGGCAAGCTGCGCTCCGATGGTCTGATCGCGGAAAGCCTCAACGGCCACCACTATCTCACCAGCCGCGCCCGACCACGCGATTTCGCGCCGGTCACGGTGCCGGCCGGCCATCTCTTCGTCATGGGTGACAATCGCGCCAACAGTGCCGATTCCCGTTACTTTGGATTCCTGCCCCTGCAAAAGCTGCGCGGCCGTGCCGTGGCCCGCCTGTTCAGCACCGAGTGGTTTGCGCAGCCGCAGGCCGTGTTGACCCGTTTCGGTATGCTTGACTGAGCGCTGCTCAATCCTCAAGCAATTCGCCCGTTTGCCCCTGAAACTGCTCCACCCACATCGCCGTGGCACCCGCCACGGCGGCCGGCATGACCAGAAAATTCAGCACCGGTGTCATCGTGGCCAGGGTTACGGTGCCGCCAAAACCCAGTGACATCAGACGTTTCTTGCGCAGACACAGCTTCTGTTCGTCGGCGCGCAGGCCGTGATTGCCCATCGGGTAGTCGGCATATTCCAACACCAGCATCCAGGCCATGAAGGCAAACCAGGCGAAGGGCGCGATGATGTTGATGCCCGGAATCAGGAACAGGATCAGGAAGGGGATGGTCCAGGCTAGCAGGTAGAGCAGCTTGCGCAGCTCGTCGATGAAGGTGGGTACCAGCTCGGCCAGCATCTTTTTCCAGCCGCTGTCGCCATCGAGCTGCTCGCCGGTGAGATGCACCTCCACCGCCTCGGCCAGCAGTCCGTTGAAGGGCGCGGCGACGATGTTGGCCAGCAGGGAAAAGGCGAAGAACAGCACCAGCAGGGCGGATACGCCGAACAGCAGCCAGAACAGCCATTCGGCCCACTGTAGCCAGCCGGGCAACTCGGGCATGATGCTGTTCAGCAAGGCCTCGAACTGGCTGGCGCCGAACCAGATCAGGCCGCCGAACAGCACCAGATTGATGGCCAGCGGGATGGCCACGAAGCGGCGCAGCCCCGGCTGGGTGATGAGTTTTAGACCGCGCAGGAAATAGCCGGCGCCGGTGATGGGATTGCTCATGGGGTACCTCGGTTATTTTGATGGGCGCCGCTACGGGCCAGCAGGGCGGCGCCCATGGCGGCCTCGCTGTGCTTCGCGCTGAGCATGGGCACGCCGAGCAGCGAACGGCGTATGGCCGCCCAGGCCGAATTCTGTGCGCCACCACCAGTGCTGCGCACACTGATAGGATAGGGCGCACCCAGCTCGGCAAGCAAGTCATAGCCGCGCTTTTCAATGCGGGAGATGCCTTCCAGCAGGGCCTGGAAAAAGCGTGTGTCGTCGTGTGGGCGTGGCGTCATGCGCGGTGCCAGCCGGCTGTCGTTGATGGGGAAGCGCTCGCCGGGGGCGGGTAGGGGATAATATTCCAGGCACAGACGCCGCTCGGGGTATAGGCGGGGCGTCATTTCCCGCATCTGTGCGTCACTGAAAAACTGTCGCAGTACTGCGCCGCCACTGTTGGAGGCGCCACCCACCAGCCAGCGTCGCTGGCCGTCGACTGCCAGCGGTTGGCTGTAGATACCGTAGCGGGCATCGAACACGGGCCGTTCGGTGATCACTTTCAATACCAGGGTCGAACCGAGACTGGTAACGGCCTCGCCGGGGCGTGAGGCGCCGGTGGCGAGAAAGGCAGCGGTGCTGTCGGTGGTGCCGGCAACCATAAGGGTGTCGGCAGGCAGGCCAAAGTGCCGTGCGTTGTCCGTGCTCAGCGGGGCCAGCGGGGTGCCGGGGGCGACCACTTCGGGCAATAGTGAGCGTGGTAGATCCAGTGCCTCCAGCCAGTCTGGCCAAGTGTTGGTTTGCGGATCGAAGCCCAGCTTGAGGGCGTTGTTGATATCGCTGACGCCGAGCCGGCTACTGAGTTGCGCGGCGATCCAGTCGGCCTGATGCAGGGCGTGGCAAGCCTGTTGGGTGAGCCCTTCATCCCGCAGCCACAGCAGCTTGGCCAGCGCGGACGTGGGGCCTTGGGCGGCGGTGTCGGCCGGGGCGATTGTGGCGATGCGTGCGGCCTGTTCCGTGGCGCGGCTGTCGTTGTACATCAGCGCCGGCCCCAGCGGCCTGCCGTCGGCATCGGTGAGCAGCAGGGTAGCGGAGGTGCCGTCGACGGCGATGGCCGCCACCTCGCTGGCTGGAATGCGGGTCAGTAGTAGCGTGAGACAGTCGCGGGTTGCCTGCCACCACAGGGCCGGATCCTGTTCGCAGCGTGCGCCATTGTGCCGTGGTGCAGGCAGAGCGACGCTGGCCTCGCCCTGCGGCCGGCCACGGTCGTCGATGGCGATGGCGCGGCAGCCGGAGGTGCCGAGGTCGATACCGATGTGGAGCGGATTATCTGGCATGGTTTCCCCTCACCCTGGCCCTCTCCCCAGGGGGGAGAGGGGAATGTTGTTTGTTTGCCGTGCTTTATCAATCATCGTGGTTTTATTCCAATGCCATTAAGTTAAGCCTGACGTCCTGCTTGTTGTAGGTTGGCGGTGACGCAGGAACCCCAACATGGTTGGTTTCGTTGGGGTTCGCAGGCTCACCGCCAACCTACAAAACAGTCGTGATTTTGCTAGCTCATAAAGGTTTCTCTGTACGCTCCGTGCCTCTGTGGTGAATGACTCACCCCACCCTCAAGGCAGTGTCACCACCTCCGGCGCCACCCAGCCTTTCTTGCGATATTCGACGACGATGGTGGTGTAAATCCCTCCGCGCACGTTGAACTTGCCGGTCAGACGCATGAAGCGGGGTGCGCAGGCAGCCACCAGGTCGCCAAGAATCTGATTGGTGACGGCCTCGTGAAAGGCGCCTTCCTCACGGAATGACCACATATATAATTTCAATGATTTCAGTTCAATACACTGCTTATCTGAGACGTATTCGATGTGAAAGCTGGCAAAATCGGGCTGGCCGGTCTTGGGGCACAGGCAGGTGAATTCTGGTACGTCGATGCGGATGGTGTAGTCGCGCTCGGGATGCGGGTTGTCGAAGGTTTCGAGGTCTTTGCTCGGCTGGCTGGACATGGCAGGGTACTCGTGTCGTTGAATAACGGGTTCGGTGAAAAAGCGATCAGGCGCGTACGATACCGAAAGTGTACATTTTTCTCACCTGCCGGCCGTCAATGCCGTCGCGGCATCCTTGATGCGAAATCGGCCCTTCTGTAACCTTGCGCCCCTATGCGTCTATCCAAAATAAAGCTGGCGGGCTTCAAGTCCTTCGTCGATCCCACCACCATTCCCCTGCCGTCGAATCTCATCGGCGTGGTGGGGCCGAACGGCTGTGGAAAATCCAACGTCATCGATGCCGTGCGCTGGGTGATGGGCGAGTCCTCGGCGAAAAATCTGCGCGGCGATTCTATGGCGGACGTTATCTTCAATGGCTCCACCTCACGCAAGCCGGTGGGACAGGCCACCATCGAGCTGATCTTCGACAACAGCGACGGCACCATTAAGGGCGAATTCGCCACCTTTAATGAGATCTCCGTGCGGCGTACCGTGTCGCGCGACGGCCAGTCGCAGTATTACCTCAATGGCACCCGGTGCCGCCGCCGCGATATTACCGATATCTTCCTCGGCACCGGCCTCGGTCCGCGCAGCTATTCCATCATCGAACAGGGCATGATCTCACGCCTTATCGAGGCCCGGCCCGAAGATCTGCGGATGTTTCTGGAAGAGGCTGCGGGTATCTCCAAATACAAGGAACGGCGCCGCGAGACGGAAAACCGCATTCGCCATACGCGCGACAACATGGAGCGTCTGACCGACCTGCGTGACGAGCTGGGCAAGCAGTTAGAGCGCCTTAACCGGCAGGCGCGGACGGCAGAAAAATATAAAGAATTCAAAGGAGAAGAGCGGCTTCTTAAGGGACAGCTTGCAGCCCTGCGCTGGCGTGCGCTGGATCAACAGGTGACCGTCAAAGAAGGCCTGATCCGCGAAAAGGAGCTGGCGGTGGAGGCCTCGGTGATGCGCCAGCGTGCCACCGAGTCCGAGATCGAAAAGCTGCGTGAGCAGAATGTCGAGATGGGCGAGATCTTCAGCGAGGTGCAGGGCCGTTTCTATTCCGTGGGTGGCGATATTGCCCGTGTCGAGCAGTCCATCCAGCACACCCGCGAACGCCGTCTGCAGCAGGAACGCGACCTGGCTGAAGCGGAGCGTGCGCTGGCGGAATCGCAGGCCCACCAGGCGGGGGATCGAGAGAAGATTGCCGAGCTGGAGCAGCAGTTGGAAATCCTGCGCCCGCAGCTGGAAGAGGCGAAGGAGCGTCAGGAAATCTCCAGTGCGGCGTTGGTCGAAGCCGAGCAGGCGATGCACGAATGGCAATCGGCCTGGGCGGAGTTCAACCAGAATGCCGCCGAACCGGCGCGCAGTGCCGAAGTGGAGCGCACCCGCCTGCAGAGTCTGGAGCAGCAGCATATTCAGCAGGAGCAACGGGTTTTGCGTCTGCAGGAAGAAAAGAAGCATCTACTGAATTCGGCTTTGGAGGAAGAAATTAACCAGCGTCAGGCGCAGCTCGAAGAGTACGCCC
The DNA here is from genome assembly GCA_024276955.1 of Gammaproteobacteria bacterium. Lineage (GTDB taxonomy): Bacteria > Pseudomonadota > Gammaproteobacteria > SZUA-152 > SZUA-152 > DRQN01. The sequence goes on along the minus strand of JAJRWE010000054.1, from coordinate 1,775 downwards.
TACAGACCGAGGCACTGCAGGAACGGTTGCAGAATCAACTGGCGACGATTGCCGAGGTGCGCGATGGCAATCATCAGCTGAGCGCGACGCTGGATGAACAGCGCGGCCGCCTGCAGGCCATGCAGGGCCGGTATTCCTCGTTGGAGGCCCTGCAGCAGGCCGCGCTGGGCAAGACCGGTGGTGAAGTGGCGCAGTGGCTGGCCGGTAATGGCCTGGCCGATGCCGAGCGTCTGGCGCAAGGGCTGACGGTGGATACGGACTGGGAGCGTGCGGTGGAGTGTGTGCTGGGTCAGCATCTTGAGGCGGTGTGTGTGGATGGCCTGGATCCGGTGGTCGGTTTGCTGGGCGGGCTGGAGCACGGCTCGCTGGCCCTGTTCGACACCGCGCGTGGCAACGTGACGGCCAGCGGCGGTGATCTTGGCCCCGCGCTGGCCGATAAGGTCACCGCCCTCTGGCCACTGCCCATGCTGGCCGGGGTCTATACCGCTGACGATTTGCAGCAGGCCCTGACGTTGCGTCCACAGCTGGCGGCGCATGAGTCGGTGATTACCCGCGACGGCGTGTGGCTGGGGCCGAACTGGCTGCGGGTGGCGCGCGATGCCGATGAAAAGGCCGGCATACTGCACCGCGAGCAGGAGTTGAAGGAACTGACGGCGGCTATCGAACAGCTGCGTGCGCAGGTCGAGGAGGGGCAGGCGCAACTGGCCGCAGGGCGCGAAGGCATCCAGCGGCAGGAAGAAGAGCGTGAAACGGTGCAGCGTGAACTGCATCAGGCCAGCCGCCAGCAGGCCGAGGTGCAGGCCCAGCTCAGTGGACGCCAGGCGCGTCTCGAACAGATGCACAATCGGAGCCAGAACATCGAGCGTGATGTCAGTGAGCTTCGACAACAGTCAGATGAAAACGAAGAAGAGACCAAGCTGGCGCGAGGCCGGCTGGCCACGGCGATGGAGGCCATGGAGCTGCTGGCCACCCGCCGCGAGGAACTGGAACTACAGCGTGAGTCCCTGCGCGAACGCCTCGATAACTCCCGCGAGATGGCGCGCAGCGATCGCGATACGGCCCACGAACTGAGCCTGCAGGTGCAGACCATGAGCACCGAGCTGGCTTCTGTCCGGCAGGGTCTGTCGCGTATGGAGCAGCAGCTGGAGCAGGTGGCGGCGCGCCGCCACCTGCTCAGCGAGGCGCTGGCGGAAAGCGAGGCGCCGATCGAGGAATTACAGGAAGAGCTGGCGCGGCTGCTGGAGTCACGATCCTCGGTGGAACAGGAGCTGGCCGAGGCGCGGCGCCGGGTGGAAGCGGTGGATCATAGCCTGCGCGAGCACGACCAGCAGCGTCACACAGTGGAGCGTGAACTGCAGGAGCTGCGCAGCGGGCTGGAGCAGGCGCGCATGGCCTGGCAGGAGCTGCAGGGGCGGCGCCAGACCCTCACCGAGCAGCTGGAAGAATCCAATTATTCACTGGACGAATTGTGCGAACACATGCCCGAGGATGCCCATGAGGACGATTGGGCTCAGCGCGTGGAACAGATCGCCCAGCGCATCCAGCGTCTCGGCCCGATCAATCTGGCCGCCATCGAGGAATACAAGACCGAATCCGAGCGCAAGGAATACCTGGACGCCCAGCATGCCGATCTCACCGAGGCGCTGGATACCCTGGAAGGCGCCATCCGCAAGATCGACCGCGAGACCCGCACCCGCTTCAAGGAGACCTTCGAGCGCGTTAACTCAGGTTTCAAAGGCATGTTTCCGCGTCTTTTTGGCGGCGGTCATGCCTAT
>JAJRWE010000053.1 GCA_024276955.1 Gammaproteobacteria bacterium | reverse complement strand
GGCCCGTTGTGCCTGCAATGCGCAATAGGCATTGGGTACGCCGACTACCTGCAGTGGCCGTTCTTCGTCAATGGCCAGACATAGGCGTTGGCCGGCTAGCGATGGGCGGGGTGATGGATGGGGTAATGGACAGAGTGGCGATGGGTCCACAGAGGATGTTCCTTATCGAACCTGGCTTTGTGTCAGAAACGTCTCGGCGCTAAAGCGGGCCAGGTCGTGAAACAACTTTTCAGCCCTGGCCTCTTGTTCGTCCTCTGCAAGCTCTAAATGCCGCTCGATCCGTGCCTCGATCTCGGCAAGCGCGTGGGGATCGGCAGTTGGGCGGAGGGCCTCAAACAGGCCTTTATGGGCTGCCTTGCGTTGCATCACTTCCAGGCCATCAAGGATCTGACGGTGGGCCGTACCTTCCCAGATGGAAAGAATCATCGATTCTCGGAACCAGCGCTCCACCGGATACTCGGCGAGCACCCCCAGCCCGCCATGGACTTCCATGGCCCATTTACAGGTCTGGGCGGCAAACTCGGCGGTCCAGTATTTTGCCAGGTGGGCAAGCAGGCGGAACAGGTGGTACCGGTCATTATAGGGCGGGGTCTGCCGCCATACCTCATCCAGCATCCATGCGGCCTTGCAGGCGAGCGCCATCGCTGCCTGCAGGCCGTGATGGCGTTCGTGAAACTGCTGTTGCAGCAGGGGGTGTTCGATGATGGCCTTTCCGAATGCCCGGCGTTGGCGGGCAAAATCTGTTGCTTCGGCAATCGCACGCTGGGCCAGCGCCACACTGGCGATGCTGTTGGCGACGCGGGATATATTCAGAACCTCAAGGATCAGGTAGACACCCTGTTCGTGGGTGCCCAACAGCCATGCCTCACTGTCACGCAGTTCGACCTCCCCGGTGGGCACTGAACGGGTGGCGATCTTGTCTTTGAGGCGGCGAACCGTGTAGTTGAGTTCTCCGTTCTCTTTCAGACGCGGTAACAGGAAGAGGGTCAGTCCACGTACGTCCTGGGTGGCACCCTCAGGACGTGCCGCAACCACGGCCAGCTCGGCACCGATATTGCTGGCAAAGTACTTATCACCGCTGAGGCACCAGTGGTCGCCTTGGTTACGCGCAATGGTTTCAACATTGGCCCCTAGATCGGAACCACCCTTGATTTCGGTCATCCAGGTGGCACCCTGCCAGACCTCGTCATCGGTTCGCAGCAGATGTGGCAGAAAGCGTGCCTTGAGGGCTTCGCTGCCGTATTTTTCCAGCGGCACCGCCGTGGCGAGCGACACGGTGTAGGGGCAATATAGCCCGGGATCATGGAAGGCGGTGATATAGCCGAGACGGTAAAAGGGTAACACTGAGTTCTGTTCGAAGACGCTGGAGATAATGCCCTCGCGATAGCCCTTGCGAAGCATGGCCCAGTAGTCAGGCGGATAACAGATCTCATCGATCCGGCTGCCGGCACGGTTGAACATGCGCAGCCAAGGCGTGCCTGTGCTGTCCACGGCCTCCGAAACAGCCTGCCCCTGCACAGCCCACCAATGCTCATAAGCCGTCAGTGCTGCCGTGTCGGGGATGTCGCCCAGCTTGTCACCAAGAAAGGTCAGCGGTGTTGTGAATCGTTTAAACGACATCACGCATCCCTCTTATTCCTGCGCCATGAACGGATGGTCATAGCGATGGTTAAAGTCTAGCAGAACGCCATCAATGCGCTGGTTACTCTTCAGTGGAGCAATGCGGCCATGCCAGCTGTATGGCGACCCAAAATTCCCAGATCAGGAACGTTACCAGTGCAACGCGCTCTGCCAGACCTGGTGCTACATCCACTTGAAATAGTGAACCTGTGAGGAAGACAGAACACACTGGTGCAGTGTGGTCAAACACCGTTCAGGGTTGTCTGCTGGCACTGCGCAATACCTGGATCAGCGCCACCGCCATCAGTACATAACCCGTGATGAACAACCCCCACCAGAATTCGCCCGGAAAAAATTGTTTGAATGCATCGGCACCTTGCGTCAGTAATGGAAACGCAGGTTGCAGAAAGGCAGCAAGACCAAGACCGGCGCCAATGACAAAGATCGATACTGACAGGTAAGTAAACCGAAAAGATTGTTGTGACGCGAGCACCCAGCCACCCCACACCACAAATAAGGCCGCAATCAAGGCCGGTGCAATCCACGGACCCAGCCAGACCCAGGGGATCAGAAACAAGATATCCCACTCTATCCAGCTCATCGGCCAGCCTATGGTCAGCTTCAACCACAGGTAATAAAAAATATCCCACAGGCCAAAGATATAGACAAAGGCTGCAAATACTCGCACGAAGCCCTTTTCCGCCAACCAGGCCATGCTCAGGATCATGACCAGCGTTGCCATCTCCCGCACCCATTCGATGATAAGGTGATGCGGGGAAAGAATATTCAGCGGAAAATCACCAGTGGATCTTCCGGGTAGTAGATTTGGCGTACATAGACCACCATCGCCGCCTCGACGAAGGCCATGGAGATGGCGAATGCGGATAGCCCGATCCATTGACGTGACCGGTTAGCCATTATGCGTGCCGGCACCGACACCAGGTGCAATCACAACCAGGCTTTCCTGCGTCGGGTGAGGGACGTCTCGAAATCAACTTGCGCCGGAGCAGTGGAAAATACAGTGATTTCCAAAGTTTTGGCGCGGTGTAAGCTTGCAACCAGCGTCGACCGTCAGGCCGGAGCCGCATGAAATGATCGATCTCCTGCAACAGGCGAGCATAGCCGCGGTTACCCAGGTGTCTGTAGATGCTGCGATTAACCATGGCCGCACGCAGGTGTCCACTCAGGCGCCTGCCCCAGATCCGGTCGTAGTCGGCAGGTGCATTACCCAGCACAGCCCGGGCCGCAAGGTACCCTGAGACCATGGCGAATCGCATACCGAAGCCCCACAGGGCGTCCTGGAAGCCGGCGGCCTCACCCGTGAACAGTAAGTCTCCGCGGCGTGCGGAACGCGGCAGCAGGAAATTGGCACCACCCCCTGTGCGCCGTGGGTCATGCATCACCAGCCTGGCGTGGCGTTGAAAGAATGCCACCGTGCGCTCCAGGTATTCCCGATCACGGTGGAAGTCATCGTAGAGCCAGGACATCACGGTGCCACGTCCTCCCTGGATCAGAAGATAGGCCAGGAATTATGTTTTCAGCGTTCATTCGGAGCCCGTGGGCAGGCAGTCAGTAGTGGTGGGGTGGGGTAACCTCCATGCTGTCGACTTGCAGCTCTTCACTTTCATGCACGAAGGCTCGGCGCAGATGCTCCGCCCATCCCTTTCCGAGCTGGACCCCAATTTCCGTCAGCCTGTCTTCGATCTGCTGAGCGGTGGCCTCCAGCAAGTCATAGCTGATATCAATGGTGTTGCCCGCCACCATGAGTTTCTTGATGCCCATCATGTCCGCCAGCGCCTCTGAGATCAGGGCTGCCTCATCCGGCGACAGTGTTTCGGCCAAGTGCAGGCGACGATGCTTGAACACCGTGCGGCCTTCCTGTTTTGGGGCCTTCTGGCC
>JAJRWE010000052.1 GCA_024276955.1 Gammaproteobacteria bacterium | reverse complement strand
TCAGTAGCCATTGATGGCGTAGAGCTGACTTCTTTGCCCGCCGTTCATGATTCTGCACGAAGTATTGATGACCGTGATCAAACCCTATGGGCATCCTGGGCAATAACGAGCCCTGAAAACAGGATATTTTTTGTGGGTGATAGCGGATATTCAGACATCATCTTTGACCAGATTGGCGAGCAATTTGGTTTGTTCGATTTTGCGGTATTACCCATAGGGGCTTATGAGCCTAGAAAGTTAATGTGGATGTCACACATTACGCCTGAAGAAGCGATTTCTATTGGAAAAGAGGTTCATGCAAGCACGCTGATAGCCTCTCATTGGGGAACAGTCAGTAGCTTGTCGGATGAGCCACCGTGGGAACCTCCAAAGCGATTTAGAAAATCTGGGATTGGCAACGGTTTTTCCGAAGATGCATTGTGGGTGATGAAAATAGGTGAAACCCGGCATCTTTCAAAAAAGGCTCTATCCCGCTAATCAGAGCAAAAATATTTTTTAAACTTTGTGAGTTTGATTCCCCACTGTTTTGAGCCTGTGTAGGTTGTCTGGCAATAAATTTCTCGATACCCAATGCTCGATACTCGGTCACACGCGAATGATGTGGTTCGCTACTAGCGCTCACCGGCATCCTGCCTGGAGAAGAATTTTGGAGTCGGTCTTTACAGCGTCTGGGCGAAGTATTCACGCAGGAATTCGCCGAAAGGCTTGTTATCGGCGGCTTCGATGGCCTGTTGTTGCTGGCGTGATTGCTCGGTCATGCGAGTGAATTCGGCATGCCGCTCGGGACTCAGGCTGAGGCTGTGAAAGTGGTCGCGGTGCTGCTGGGACATACGCATACCGAAGTGGAAGAAGCCTTCACCGTTGGCGCGCATTTCCGCCAGCATGCGTGCGGAGGGGGTGCGTTCCGGGTCGCGTACCTTGCCGAGCTGCACCGCCAGGCTGCTGTGGTAGACCTCGCTGGCATGGGTAACGTCGAGCAGATCGCACACGCCGGTCATGCCGTCGAGGATCTCGCCGGCCCACTGCGACAGCTTTACCTTGCTGCCGCGGCGCTGTAGGTACAGCTGTGGGTCGCGCCCGCGGTGGGCGGCGGCCAGTTCGTTGACGTCGATTTCGCGGCGCTCTTGTGCGTCGATGGGCGGGCTGTCGAGCAGTAGGCAGTAGACAAGAAAGGCTTCGAGAAAGCGCATCTGCGGCATGCTGATACCGAGGGGGTCGAAGGCATTGACGTCCAGTGAGCGCAGTTCGACGTATTTCACCCCGCGCCGCTTGAGGGCGTGGGTGGGTGTTTCGGTGGCGCCGGCGACCTGCTTGGGGCGGATGGTGGAGTAGTACTCGTTTTCGATCTGCAGGATGTTGGCGCTGAGCTGTTCCCAGCGGCCGTTGACGAACACGCCGATGCGCTCGTAGTCGGCGCAGGGGGTGCTGATGGCGCAGGTGAGGGTATCGACATAACAGTCGAGGTCGTCGTAACAGGCCTTGATGCCGGTCTCCGCCTCCTGGTTGTTCTGGTAGCCGATATCGCCCATGCGCAGGGAGGTGGCGTAGGGCTGGTAAGCGGTGTACTGGTCGAATTCCTCCAGCTGGGTAGGCTGGCCGCTGAGGAAGGATTTGCACACCGCCGGTGAGGCGCCGAATAGGTAGGGTACCAGCCAGCCGAAGCGCTGCAGGTTGCGGATCAGGCCGAAATAGCGGTCGGAGATGAAATCCTGCAGTGGGTGCGAATCGCCCTCGAGCTGCTGGTAGACGGGCCAGAAGGCCTCTGGCAGCGAGTAGTTGAAATGCACTCCGGCGATGACCTGCATCAGGCGGCCGTAGCGATGGCCGAGGCCGCGCCGGTAGACGGTCTTCATCTGGCCGATGTTGGAGGGGCCGTACTGGGCGATGGGGATGCTGTCCTCCCCGGCGACCAGGCAGGGCATGCTGGTGGCCCACAGTAGTTCGTCGTTTTCCAGCTGGCCGTAGACAAAGCTCTGTACGTCGCGCAGGGCGGCCAGCACCTCGCCGGCGTCTGCCAGCGGCGGGGTGATGAATTCGGCCAGTGCCTCGGAGTAATCGGTGGTGATCAGCGGGTGGGTGAGCGGTGAGCCCAGGGCGGCAGGGTGTGGCGGCTGTGCGAGCTTGCCGTCCGGGCTGACGCGCAGACTCTCTTTTTCCAGGCCGATATGCGCACCTGCGAGCAGGCCGCGCTGGGCATTGGCGGTCAGCTGGCCGAGACGCCGCTGAAGGCTGTGATCTGCCATGGGAACCCTTGTTTTTGCGGCGGTTTTGCCGTGAAAAAACGCAGAGTCTACCGCAAGCCGAATGTTACAGGCAGCCCGTGGCCGAGAAAGCTTGCATGTGATATCAGTTTCCGGCATTTTCACGCTGCGCGCATGGGGTTATAGTCTGCCTTTGGATCATCGATTCTGCAGACACAGTTAAGGAGCAACACGGCATGGCCAAGATCATCGTCAATCGGGAGAATTTCAAGGTCGACGAAATCGAGCTTGAACAGGGCACGCTGAGTGTCGGCCGCAATAACGACAATGACCTGTGTATCGACGATCTGACGGTGAGCGGTCGTCATGCACAGATCGTTACCGTGTTTGGTTCGACGTATGTCGAGGATCTCGGCAGTACCAACGGCACTTCCGTCAACGGCAAAAAGGTGAGGACCCACACCCTGCACAATGGTGATGTGCTGACCATCGGCCACTATCAGCTGCTGTTCCAGGGTGAAAGCGTGGTGAATCCCCATACGGGTGGCGACGAAACCCGGATGATCAACCAGTCCCAGGTCGAGGTACTGATGAAGAAGGCGGATGCACAGCATCATCAAGCGGAGCGATCCGCCCACAAGGCGCCGCCTGCCCCCGTCACGCGTACCGCCTCAGCGCCACGTGTCGCCACGGCGAGCGCCGCCCAGCCGCAAGCTGCGGCGCCCCATGTGGCGGTGGCCAGCAAGGGGCCGTCACTGGTCAGTGATAACCGCGTGGTGCAGGTGCCAGAGCCGGAGGCTGAGGCACTGCCGGATATCGAAGATCCCAGTGACATGATCGAGAAACACACGCCGCCGGAGCAGAGCATGAAGCCTTTGCGCCGTGGTGATGTCTCCCCTTCCTCCTCGCTGAAAATCATCGTCCTGGCGGCCTTGACCGCTGCGGCAACCTTTGTGTTGATGATGCTGGTCTTCGATTTATAACGAACACGCACCCTCCTGCCGATGTCGGCGATACCCCTGTCCGGGCGGCATTCTGCTCGCTGATCCCGGCGTCAGCCCGGTATTAATCAAGCCTGGCCAGACCCTGCCGATAGGATGGGAGACGCGGAAATATCCGCATGCAGTGGTAGGTCGTACTGCCCCCTTTTGTCCAAACAACACATACAGATGCCCGTATGGAGTCAGTCGTAACAAGCCCGGCAGAAAACAGCCAGCATTTGCTGGTGGTGGATGATATCGAGAGCAACCGCGATCTCATGCGCCTGCAGTTGCAGCGCCACCACTATCGGGTATCGCTTGCGGAAAACGGTGAAGAGGCGCTGGCGATGATTGCGCGGGAGCACTTTGATCTGGTGCTGCTCGATATTCGTATGCCCGGCATGGACGGCATCGAGGTATTGCAGCAGATTCGTTGCAGCTACTCACAACTTTCCCTGCCCGTGATTATGGTCACCGCCGAGGATCAGGAGCAGCGTCTGGTCGAGGCGCTGGGTGTCGGTGCCAACGACTATCTCGCCAAGCCCCTGCGGCTGCCGGTGACCCTGGCGCGCATCGAGGCCCAGCTCAGTGTTGGCCGACTCGCCACCATCCAGGAAGACGTGGTGCGATTCACCAGCCACGATCTGAAAAAACCGCTGCTGGTGATGATGGATATTGCCGAAACCATGCAGCAGGAAGCACAACAGTCGGGCGTTATGCCCGCAGACAGCGGAGAACTACTGGACCTGCTGATTCGCACCGGCCAGAACATGCAACAGGTGATCAGTGGTTTCCTCGATCAGGAGGGGCTGAGCCATGGCCGTGAAGAACCTCTGCGGCGTGTGCTCGACCTCAACCAGGCTATGCAGAAATCCCTGCAGGCAAATATGGATTATGCCGCCCGTAAAGGCATTACGCTCAGTAGTGAATTTGCCGAACAACTGCCATCGGTGCAGGCCAATGAATTCCGTCTGTGTCAGATCATGGACAACCTTATCGGCAATGCACTGAAATTCTCTCCACGACAGACACATACCGTGGTGCGCACCCGAGCAGAGGGTGAATATGTGATGGTTGAAATCGAAGACAACGGCCCAGGGCTCGACAAGGACGACTTCAGCAAGCTGTTCATCAAGCAGGCCCGGCTCAGCAACCGGCCCACCGGCAACGAAAGTAGTAGCGGACTTGGCCTGGTCATGTGCAAACAACTCATTGCCCTCGACAATGGTGCGATTGGCGCGCGCAACAATCCCGGAAGCGGAGCAACATTCTGGATTCGGCTGCCTGTCAGTAAATTAAAAGAGTGCTAGCGCCTGTTGCCGTCACCCGAAGATAACGGGAGAATGGCGGCATGGCAGATGACTGGAAAGACCGGCTTACGACCGAGCAATATCACATCACCCGCGAAGGAGGCACGGAAAGGGCCTTCAGCGGTGCCTATTACAGCCTCAAGCAGCCCGGCATCTACCTGTGTGTCTGCTGCCATTCCCCCCTATTCAATGCGCAGCAGAAATATGATTCTGGCAGTGGCTGGCCCAGCTACTGGGCGCCCGCCGATGAAGGCGCGATTCGCGAAATCATCGATAGCCGCCACGGCATGAGTCGCACGGAAGTACGCTGTGCGAATTGTGACGCCCATCTTGGTCATGTCTTCGATGACGGTCCGCTGCCCACTGGCCTGCGTTACTGCATCAATTCCCTGTCGCTGGAGTTTGTCGCTACGGATAACTGATACCTAACTGTTAATGGATATCTATAAAATGAACCAGCCAAAAGATTGCCCCTGTGACAGTGGTCAATTGTTTACGGACTGCTGTGGCCCTTATTTGAGCGGTGCAAAAACTGCGCCCACTGCCGAAGCCCTGATGCGTTCCCGCTACACGGCCTACGTCGGGCACGACGACGCCTACCTGCTCGCCAGTTGGGATCCGCAGACATGTCCGGACGACCCCCACCCCAGCGCCGACGACGGCAGTACCTGGACCGGCCTGAAGATTCTACGCACAGAGGCCGGAGGTGAAAGCGATAACGAGGGCGTGGTGGAATTCATCGCCAGTTGTGACGTACGCGGCACGCCGGCGCAGCTGCACGAGACCAGCCAGTTCCGGCGTAGCGACGGTCGCTGGTTATATGTGGATGGTGATACTCAACAGCCAGTACGCCGCAGCCAGCCCAAGATCGGTCGTAACGAGTCCTGTCCCTGTAGCAGCGGAAAAAAGTACAAGAAATGTTGCGGGAAATAGTTTTGTCAGCCCTGTAAAAATTCGCCACAGAGACACGGAGAATGTATCAATGGATGAGTTATACAGGCCCTTTCAGCCAATATTAACGCAAACAGGGCTAAAACGTTTTGGATTAATCCTGAAATACTCCCTGGCATGCAAAACTCTAAGGGGCACCGTTCATTCCTATTTGCAGATCAGTACAGCAAAGCCCACGCCTTACCCCGTTATACCGGATGGAACCCAGGCGGTGTTTATTGCGCCCCATGGCTCAAAAATAGGTGGGGCTCAATCCCGGGCGCGTGATATTCAAATACTACAACCGGGGGATTATTTTGGCATTCGATTCTACCCCGGAGCCTTACGGCATTTTTTTGATCTGAATCTCTTTGAAATAACAGATCAATCCGTTGATGAAAAATATTTTCCTTGTCGAAGCTTTGGTGATCTTCACAACAACATCTATCAACACCAAGACTTTCATGAGCGCGCCCAGGTTTGTGAGCAATGGCTATTACGACAATATAAACCTCGGCCGGCCACTCAGTTCGATCATGCGCTGTCTCTAATATATCAATCCCTCGGTACTATAAAAGTTGCTCAGTTGGCGGCCATGGTGGGCTGGAGTAGTCGTCATCTAAATCGCCTGTTTCGACTTCACACAGGGTTGAGTACCAAGGCATTTGTCCAGATAATTCGTTTTCAACATGCCTGCAAACAATTGTATATCGCACCTGAAAATTCTCTGAATGCAGCACTTGAGCTGGGTTTTTTTGATCAGTCCCACCTGATAAAGGACTATAAGAAGCGCTTATTATCGAGCCCAAGTTTGTTTTTTGATCGCTTCAAGTCCGATTTTTACAATAGTTAAGCATTAAGTTCAGTAAAACTGCATGCCACTAAGCATTTGGAGATTTTGATGCAGTTTTCAAACGAAGAAATATTGGCAATGTCTCATGGAAGCTTCTTTGGTCTAGGCAATGCACAGCTCCCAAGCTCCCTGATGCTGATGATTGACCAGATTAGTCATGTTTCCGACAGAGGGGGACATTTTGATAAAGGCCAACTCGATGCAAGCTTACAAATCCATCCGGACCACTGGTTTTTTGCCTGTCATTTTCAGGGAGATCCTGTCATGCCCGGGTGCCTGGGCCTGGATGCCTTGTGGCAACTGCTGGGTGTTTTTCTCGGCTGGTCCGGGTTGCCGGGCAGGGGGCGGGCACTCGGTGTCGGTAAAGTGAAATTCAGTGGACAAATATACCCGGATGCGGGGTCGATCCAGTACCAATTGCATATCAAGCGCATATTCACCAAGCCCATGGTTATGGGGATCGCAGATGGTATGGTGATTCACAATGGCAATATCATTTACCAGGCCAATGACCTCAAAGTAGGACTTATTCGTCCCGAGTAAAAGGCTAAAATCACCGCCGTCAGGCGGTCAGATTTATCTGCGATGTTTGGTGTAGAACAGTTGAGGGTGGCGTGTGATGACAAGCTGTTTCGGTTGTCTACGTAGGATGCGGGTGAACGATAGCGAACCGCATCGTTCGTGTGTTATTGAGTTTCGGGCAGTGGCGATTGTGTGGGGATTATCGTTCCCGAGCGATGCGGTTCGCAGGCTCACCAGCATCCTACAAGGAGTTTAGAGAATCATTGCAGGGCTGGATTCAAAACGGGTCTACTGACCGTATCCGGACTTTCAGTCCGTAAAACTAACCCAGCCGCTTTAGCGGGTGGTTGTTGACAGAAGTGAACAGCATTCAGATCAATACTGCCGCAGTGTCAGCGTGTTGCCCCGTTGGGTAAATTCCAGATGCTTGAGAAAACTCATCCCCAACAGCACTTCCTGTTGCCGCATGGCGGGATTGATGGAGGCACGCACGCCCTGCAGTGAGATATCGTCCAGAGAGACATCGTCCAGCACCGTGGCATATACCTTTACCGGGCCATTGGCGGTCTGGTAGATCATCGCTTTGCCCTGCTTCAGGCGCAAACGTTTCGCCACCGGGCCGGGGATGGCGACATCCGTGGCGCCGGTGTCCAGCATAAATACTACCGGTTCGCCATTGATGCTGCCGCTGGCCACATAGTGCCCGGCACGGTTGCGGGTTAGCACCAGTTCCCGTACGCCATCGGCGCCGATGCGTGTCTGCAGGTTCTGGTTGGGATTACGCTGCTTCTCGTCCCAGTCCTGAAAAAACAACGTCAGCAGACCGAGCAGCACGATCCACATGGCAATGGTCATGCCCACACCCAGGCGGCGTTGCGAATTCTCTGCCGGCATCAGTCAGCGGTGGCCAGCGAGGTCTTTGCGGAGGGGGGCACATTGTGAGTGTCTGTCATATAAAATCCGTCAATGCAGAATACCGTGAAATGCTTCATCATATAGGCCATGAGACCCATCATGCCAGCCCTACTCGCCCTCAGCCTGCTCACCGCCTGTGGTGGTGAAGACAAGCTGGATTTTCAGAGTGGAGACAGCGGCCTGCCGCCGCCCCTGATCGAGGTCTACGAGCCGGTCAACGGCAGCGTCATTTCCGCCTATAGCGATTTTGTTGTGGACTATGCCGTGGTGCGCGGCAAGGGCGGTGATTATGTGGAGATCCGTGTAGACAAGCAAAAGGCCATGCGGGTGAACAGTCTGGAGGGCCGGCATCTGATCAAGGGGCTGGCTCCCGGCCGGCATACCCTGCTGATCGTGGAGCATGTGGCCGACGGCAAAAAGACCGGCGGCATGGCGAGAATCGAGATCACCGCGGAGTAAGTGGCAGGGCTTCGATTACTGCTCGCTCAGCACAAACTGCCCGTCGAGATTTGCCAGCAGCGAGGTGACGATTT
>JAJRWE010000051.1 GCA_024276955.1 Gammaproteobacteria bacterium | reverse complement strand
CTGGTGCACCCGCTGAAAGCCTTCGGGCGTGCCGGCGGAGAGGTTGAAGCGAATCCATGACATGTTGGCCAGCAAGTCGTGGGCGCGGTCCATGTCCATCAACAGGCCGTTGGTGGCCATGGCGGTGTCGATGCCCTGTTGCCCGGCCAGTATGGTGGCGTCGTAGAGCGCCGGGTTCAGTGTGGGTTCGCCATCACCGATGAAGCCCAGCGAGCGCACGCCAAGGCGACCGCAGTCTTCGATGTAGCGCAGCAGGGCCTCGCGCTCGATCATGCTGCCCTTGGTCATATTTTGTACTACGGCATAACAGTAAATGCAGGCCGTGTTGCAGAATTTGGTCAGCCCCATGTCGATGTGCACGGGGGCAAAGTGCTCACCGTTCTGCCAGGCCATCACGCGGTCGAGGTGGTGCAGCATCTTGTGGCCATCGAAGCGGAAGCGCTCGCTGCGATTGCGGTGGCTGGGGCCGGTGAACTGATTGGGAACGCTGGCCGGTTGTGCCGTTTCCAGGCGCACCAGGCCGACCTGCCCCTCGGCGTGCACCAGCTCGACCTGCTGGCCTTGCAGGGTGTGCACCGAGGCGCTCTGTGTGTTGCCGGACTCCAGTTCGCTGCGGTCAACGATATCGTTGGAGGTGCGCAGCTTGTGGCCGGGGCGTTGGGCGCGCGGTGCGTCGTCGGGCAGGTCGGTCTGTACGGTGTTACCGAAGCGGTTTTTCTGTGGCTGGTTATTAGGCATGGTGTTTCCTTGCGGTTCGTTATTATCTTGATGAAGTACTAAAAGGGGCCGCAATAATCGGGGTTGGGAATATCGGCTGGCGTATCCGATTGCAGTGTGTTCAGTTCATGCCGCTGGGCCTCGCCGATACGAACGCCACACACACGCAGTGCCTGCTCGGCGATGCTGGCGGCGGCCGGATAATAGTGTCCGGCCCAGGCGTGCGAGGTGGGGCAGGGCAGGTCGGGCAGGGCGACACTGGCGGGCGCGGCGCGCAGGTGGTCGAAGCCCTGGCAGGTGATGCGGGCGATGAGCTCGGCGGTGACGCCAAAGCTATGGTGCCCCGTGTCCGCTACCAGCAGGTGGCCTGTTTTGGCCACCGAACGCAGCACCGCGGGCACATCCAGCGGACTGACGCTGCGCATGTCGATGACTTCGGCCTCGATGCCCAGCCGGGCGAGGGTGCGTGCGGCGCTCAGGGCCTCGATGGTCATGTAGGAAAAGGTGGCGATGGTGATGTCGCTGCCTTCACGGCGTCGCCGTGCCTTGCCCAGTGGGGTCTCGAAATAGCCGGTAGGAACTTTGCCGCGCAGCGGGTGTATCCAGCGGTGCTCGATGAAGATCACCGGGTCGTCATCGGCGACGGCGGCACACAGCAGGCCCTTGGCGTCATCGGGGAATACCGGCATCACGACCTTCAACCCCGGGATATGGGCGAACAGGCTCTGCAGGCTTTGCGCGTGCTGTGGTCCCTGGCCCCAGCCACGGCCGACAATGCAGCGCACCACCAGCGGTACCTGGGCCTGGCCGCCGAACATGTAACGCCATTTGGCGGCATTGTTGATGAGTTGATCCATGGCCAGCAGGGCGAAGTCGATGCGCTGATGCACCATGATCGGCCGCAGACCGCTGATGGCGGCGCCGATGCAGATGCCGGTGAGGGCGTTTTCCGCCAGCGGCATGTCCAGCACGCGTTGCGGGCCGAAGCGCTGGCGCAGGCCCGCGGTGGTGCCGAAGATGCCCTTGGGGTCGGGCACGCCCTCGCCGATCAGCAGGGTCGTCGGGTCGCGTTGCAGGCACAGGCCCAGGGCATCGTTGAGGGCCTCGATGCCGGTTTGCTTGCGCATCGCGGGCGGCGGGGCAGACGGCGGAAAAATATCGGCTAATGGATTACTGGCCATGGAGGTGTCCATACATGTCTTCCACGCGGGGCAGCGGGGCGCGCAGGGCGGCGTCGAAGGCGGCATCTATTTCATGTTGTATGGCATTTTCGATGTGCTGCCTGCCGATGTCGTCGAGCAGTCCGAGTGCGTGCAGGCGCGCGGCCTCGTTTTCGATGGGACAGCGGGCCAGCCAGTCGGCCTGTGCCTCGGGGGCGCGATAACCCAGGTGGTCATCGACATCCGGGCCGCAGTGTTCGCGCCAGCGCCAGGTGTGCAATTCCAGAAACTGCGGACCGTCGCCGGCGCGGGCGCGGTGCACGGCCTCGTCGGCTGCGGTGCGCACGGTGGGCAGGCGATTGCCGTCCAGCTCTTGAGCTTGCAGGCCGTGGGCGCTGGCGATGGCGTGGATCGGCCGGGCGGGCTGTCTCTCTTCTAACGGGGTATAGACGGCATAGTGGTTGTTCTCGCACACGAACAGGATGGGCAGCCGGTGCAGGGCGGCGAAGTTCATCGACTCGTGCATCACGCCCTGCTCGAAACAGCCGTCACCGAAGAACAGGCAGACTACGCGGCCCTCGTCGCGTAGCTGGCTGGCCCAGGCGGCGCCCACCGCCACCGGCACGGTGCCACCGACAATGGCCGTGGAGCCCATGAAACCGGCCTCGGTATCGATCAGATGCATGGAGCCGCCGCGTCCCTTACTGCAGCCACTGGCGCGGCCATAGAGTTCGGCGATCATGGCGGTAAGATCGCCGCCTTTGGCCAGGTAGTGGCCGTGGGCGCGATGGCCGCTGAATATGCGGTCGTCTTGCCCCAGGGCGGAAATGGCGCCTACCGCAGTGGCCTCCTGACCGATACACAGGTGCATGGGGCAACGCATTTCCTGCTCGGCGTAGCGCGCGGCCAGCGCTTCCTCGACACGGCGGATACGCAGCATCTGGCGGAACAGATCTAGTGTACTGCGTCGCTCTTGGAGGTACATTCAGAACCCCCCAAAAGTGCCAGGACAAGGCGCGGTACGCAGTGAATGGCCCAGCCCTTTACAAGTGCCGCAACGCGGTCCTGGTGTTTTTGGGGGGCTCCCTCCGGGTGAGCCACAGCGCGGCCACCTGCGGCGTTGCGGCTGCTTGAAAGGGAACAGCCCTTCCGGCGCAGCTGCGCCTTGCATCTGGCCGCGCTGTGGCTCACTGAATGCACCTCCAAGAGCGACGCAGTACACCGGTTCGTCCATAGCGGTGCTCATTTCAGCAGGGTGGTGAGATATTTCTGGAACTGCACCGGATCCACCGGTTCGCGGTTGCATACGGTCTGTACGTTCATGGCCCCGGCGATACTGCCGAAGAAGGCGGCGATGTCCGCCGGGATGCCCGCGCACAGGCACAGTCCGGCCAGGGAGAGAAAGGCGTCGCCGGCGCCGATGCGATCGACCACCCGTCCCGACAGCGCCGGGATGGCGTGGCTGGCGTCGATGGCGCGCTCCTGCATCAGTACGCCGCGGGTGCCGCGGGTGACGGCGAGATGTGCTGCGCCCAGCTGGCCGGCAATATCGCGGGCAATGGTCTCGATGTCGTCCTGGCGGTTACCCGCGGCCATGCGCAGCTCCGGTTCGTTGAGGGAGACGAAGTCGGCGCGCGGGTAGCGAGTAATGACGTGATAGCCGCGGTTGCCGCTGTTGACCTGGGTGTTGACGGCGAGAAAGCGCGCGCCGCTGGCAAGGCTTTCGACCATGCCCGGCGTAATGAAGCCGTTGCCGAAATCGGGCACGATGACGGCATCGAAGCGTTCCAGGTGGCTGTCCAGCCAGTGGCGTATATCGTCCTCCATTTGTGGTGAGGTCAGGGCCTCGCCACCGAAGTAGACTTCGAACAGCTTGCTGGCGTCATCGCCGATATAGCGGCGCTTGACCAGGGTGTGGGCGGTGTCGTTAGTGAAGAAGCGTGGCTGAACATTGCTGCGCAGGTGTTGGCGGATGAAGTCTTCGTGCGATGCCTGGCCGCCAAGGCCACCCAGCAGGGTAACCTTGCGGGCAAAGCCGGCGACATGATTGGCCACGGCGATGGCGCCGCCGGCAAAGCGCTCCTGGCTTTCGTATTGCACCGCCAGTACGTTGCCCTTGCCGGTCTGCCCCAGCGGACGAGTGTAGTGGTATTCGTCGATGATAATGTCACCGAGCACCAGCACCTCGAGGTCGGCCAGGCGGTCGAGGCACAGTTTCAGGCTTTCACCGTCGTGTCGCTGGCAAAAGCCGCGCAGGAAGTCACGTACGCCGTCGTCGAGGGCGTTGAAGTGTTCGTTGAGCAAATTACTGGAGCTGAAGGTGGCCTCCTGGGTGAAGTGGATGCGGCCGCCCACGCCCTCCACGGCGGCCTGTTCACGGCGGATATTTCCCGTTATGTCGTCCTGCGCGCGGATGTAGTCACTGCCCTTGACGTAGATGTGCGGACGCAGGGCCTCGATGACATCGATGGCGGTCTCGGCGGCATTGATGGCCACGCCGTCCACACAATCCAGTGCGGCGATGCTATCGCCGCGCAGGGTTTCGGTGAATACGGGCCGGTCCGGGCCCTTGTTGACGAAGGCGTCGGCGGTCAGCGTCACCAGCAGCCGGTCGCCGAGCTTGCGCGCCGCCTGCAGGTGCTTGATGTGACCGATGTGCATGAGGTCGTAGGTGCCGTGGCAGAGCACGATACGTTCGCCACGACGGCGGCAGTCGGTGGCAAAGGCCGTCAGCGCCGGCAGGCTCATGAGCTTGCCGGGCGGGTTTTCCGCGCTTTCCTGCGGGTTGAGTTTGACCACGCTTCCCTTAGCCATCGTCTTCATCGCTCCAGTCCATGCCCAGCAGATCGGCGACGTAATGCAGCAGGAACAGGTGGCCGATTTCCACCATGCCGTAGTCGTCGGAGTCTAACCAGTAGTTGATGTCTCCCAGCTGGCGCAACGGGTTGTCGGCGCGGAAACCGGAGAGAGTGACCACCTTTGCCGCGCAGGCCGTGGCGCAGCGGCAGGCGTTGATGATGTTTTTCGACTGCCCCGAGCTGCTGATGGCGATGAGTACATCGTTTGCCGTGAGCAGGCGTTCGACACGGCGGGAGAAGGCGTTTTCGTAACCGTAGTCGTTGCTGAAGCAGGTGAGGGTGGATGAATCGTGCAGGGTCATGGCGCGCAGGCCGCCGATGTTGAAAAAATCGGTAACAGCGTGACTGGCGACGGCGGCGCTGCCGCCATTGCCGATGATGTACAGGCCACCGCCCCGGGCGCGGGTGTCGGCCAGCAGGCGGGTCAGCTGTTCGATACCCTGATCGCGGGTGAGTTCTCGCGTGGTTTTTTCGCTGAATGTGCCAGCACTGACGACGCTGGAGAATTCCCGGGCGTGAGTGGTGAAGGCGGTGCGTGTCAGCATGTCAGTGATCTCCGAGATATTTGAACCAGCTGCGGGTGGCGTCGTGGATGGAGCCGGCGTTCCACAGCGGCGCCTCGCGCCATAGTTCGATGGCTTCGAGCATGCGGGAGACACCGGTGGCGAAATCCACCCTGGCCTCCCAGCCCAGTTGTGTGCGAATACGGCGGATATCGGCGAAGGTGCAGTCGGGTTCGCCGGGGCGTTTGGGGATGTATTCCACCGCGCCACCGAGGTGGCCGACCAGTTCGTTGATGCTGTAGTGGTGGCCGCTGCCGACGTTTAAGATCTCGCCGCTGATATTGGCCGCGGCGGCGCAGGCAAAGGCATCGGCGACGTCGCTGACGTAGGTGAAGTCACGGCTCTGGCTGCCGTCGCCGACCACTGTGTAGGGCTTGCCCGCCAGTTTCTGGGCGAGGAATACGCCGAATACCGCGCCGTAGGTCCCGGTGGTGCGCGAGCGCGGACCGTAGACGTGGAACAGGCGCAGGGATAGGGCAGGCAGGCCGTAGACCTGCGCCCAGTGCAGCACCATTTCCTCGCCTAAATATTTGGTCAGGGCATAGGGATACTGGGGACGGATCTCGGTGTTCTCCGGTGTCGGGTAGACATCGGGGATGCCGTAGCAGGAGGAGGAGGCGGCATAAATCAGCCGCTTGATGTTTGCCGCCCTGCCGCATTCCAGCACGTTGAAGGTGCCCTGCACATTGGTGGCGTAATAGATCTCGGGGTGTTCGATGGAGGGCACGATGTCGGCCTTGCCGGCCAGGTGGAATACCCAGTCCACGCCCTCGAAGTGAGGGCGGATGGCCGCCTTGTCGGTGATGTCGGCTTCGACCTGCTGCAAGCCCGGGGCGTCCTTCACCGGCGCCAGGTTTTCCCAGCGGCCGCTGGAGAGATCGTCCAGCGCGATGACCTGATGGCCGTCGCGGATCAGTCGTTCGACCAGGTGGCTGCCGATAAATCCCGCGCCGCCGGTGACCAGTGCCTTCATGGGGTGTTCTCCTTGGATATTCTGCAATGCAGCAAACCAACGGTTTGAATTGTAGGAGTGCCTTTCCAGGCGCGAGTCACGGCTGGAAAGCCGTTCCTACAGTTGCTCCTGTACAAACCTTGCCGTTGTGTTGTCTGCTCAATGGCCATCGTTAAATAAAGTTCACGTGCGCCACGCTGTCCGTCGCCAGGGCGTGCAGGTAGCGGTTGATGTCATCCATGCGGCAATTGGTGCGGCAGTCACGAATGTCCAGTTGTTTGCGCACATGGCGGAAACTGGCCTCGCGTCTTTCGCCTTGCCAGATGTCCTTGAAGCCCTGTTGATTGAGGTTGCCGTAATTGAAGCGCGGGTCTGTCAGATAGGCGCTGCAGCCGTACAACGAGCCATCCGCCATCACATAGGCCCAGAAGAAGGGCGTGGCGTGACAGCGCGGGTAGCGTTGCTGCTGCGGCTCGTCGAGCTTACGCATGGTGGCGTCGCGGAAGACGACGTTGAAACCCTCGCGGTTCTCTGCGGCCAGGGCCTCGGCCAGCTCGTCCATGGCCGTGTAGTCGGTGTTTTCGTAGAGGTGGGTGTCGCTGAAGCGGTGCTGGGAATAGGGTTTCACCACCAGGTAGTCGAGGCCGATGTGGTCGCGGCAGAGGCGTGCCAGTTCGACCATTTCGTGGCGGTTCTCCGGCAGCAGCAGGGACTGTGCGCCCAGGGTACAGCGATGTGCGTGCCGCTCGCGCTGTTCGACCAGGCGTTGCAGATTGGCGATCACGCGCGGGAAATCGCCGGCATCGGTGCGGTGGATGTTGGCGTAGGTGGTTGCGCGACCGGCATTCACCGAGGCCTTGATCCAGGACAGGTGTGGCAGGGCGCGGTCGAGAAACTTGTCGGAGACCACCGTGGCGTTGGTGGTGATGGCGGTATCGATGCCGCTGTCGGCGCAGACCTCGATCATCTCCGGTAATTGTTTGTGCAGCAGGGGCTCGCCCTCGCCGGCAAACATGATGCTTTTTACTCCCAGCTCGCCCATTTCCCGCAGCCGCGGCGTGATGCGATCCAGATCCAATCGCTGGGCCTGATAGCCGATGTAGTCCACCGCGCAGAAGGTGCAGCGGTGATTACAGGCGCCGACGGGGGAGAGTTCCACATACAGGGGATAGATGTTGCGGGCCTTTTGCCAATCGTCGCCCGCATCCAGCCACTGGCTAACGCGCCGGGGGTGGTAGATCAGCTTGTGACCGTCGATGGCGAAGTGATCCGTGCCTGGCGCCACGGGTTGGGCGGGCTTTTCAAATCGGACGAGGGTTGACGATTTCATGGCGCTGCTTCGACCTGCTGGATGGTTTGGGTGGGAATTAGCAGATTGTGTGCCAGTTTGTTTGCCGGTCGGCGGGTGGCGCCACTTGTGGTTACGGCCTTGCGTGAATTAGTCTGCCTCCCATGTCTCAGTCATCGTCTCCGTCATTGTGTGATACAGACCTCCCCACCGGGGTCCATTTTCAGGCCGAGCTGCCCGTTGCCTGGGAGCCGCTGCCGGCGCCGCCCGCCGAGCAGGTGAGTGGCAGCCAGGCCAACGAGGAATTGCTGGGCAACCTGCTGATCCTCGATGAGGCCGTTGCCGATCCGGAGGAAGACGCGCAGCAGGAACACTGGCGGCGGGTGGAGGCCAAGCTTGACCTGATGCTGAGCCTGCTTGGCGAGGTGCTGGCCGGGCAGTGCGGGCTGCCGGCGGCCCGCCCGGTGCGCCTCGGCGGCGGGGTGTTGTGCGTCGACGGCATCAGCGACCAGCCGCTGCCGGCGGCGGGCGACTGGCTGCGGGTACAGCTGTACCTGATGCCGGGCATCCCCCGCCCGCTGGTGGTGGTCGCCGAGGTGCTGCCGAGCGAGACGCCGAAGCGGCTGTTGCTGCGCCTGACAGGCCTGCCGGAAACCACACGGGATCTGCTCGAACGCTTTGTCTTTCGCCAGCATCGGCGCGCCATTGCGCAGGCCAGAAGCCACTCTTCTGAAAAGCGTCCCGTCAAACCACTGAATTAATAATGGGTTGAATCCGCTTCTTTTGTCTCGTCACACCGCTCTGCGGTGTGTCGCAAGGAAGCCAGAGTAATCCGCCGAGGTGGAGGTGGCGCTGAGCGCCACAGGATGTGTGACACCGCAGAGCGGTATCACAAGTTCAAAAGCGTCCCGCCAATCCACTGGATTAATAGTGAGTTGAGCCCACTTCTTTGTATCCGTATTCAGAAAGAACCGATAGCTCTCCGTTTTTAAAGGCATTTTTTCTTTGCCGCTTGTGACAATATTTTGACATATCAGAAATCAGGTGTTTTACTTAGCGTGCTGGGAAAATTGACGCCCCCCTTGGCCTGGCACACGGAGGAAAAAATGCCCGATTCCATGACCATTCAGCTGGTGGAAGACGATAAGCAGCAACGCGACAAGCTTGCTGCGATACTTGAATTTGTTGCCCAGGAACCGATTACTATCGTCGACTACCAGGCGGCCAGCGATAAGCTGGACGACAAGGTCGAGGCCATCGTCCTGGGCGGCTGCAGCTCCCCAGAGGCCCGCAAGACAACCTTTGAGGCCCTGCGCAAGGCGTCTGAAAATATCCCCATCCTGGTGTTGGTGGCGGAAAACGGCGAACGTGATCTCGACAAGGACATGGTCAAGCACGCCTTCAGTCTGATCAATCTTCCCATGCGTTATGCCGAGGTCTCCGACGCCCTGCACCGCGCCCAGGTCTATCGCCTGAGTCAGAAACGTGGTGGCGGTATGCACCTGGAGCTTTTCCGCAGTCTGGTAGGTAATAGTCGCGGCATTCTTGAGGTGCACAAGCTCATCGAACAGGTGGCGGACACGGAAGCCACCGTGCTGATTCTGGGTGAGTCCGGTACCGGCAAGGAAGTGGTGGCGCGCAACCTGCACTACCATTCCTCCCGCCGCGACAAGCCCTTCGTGCCCATCAACTGTGGCGCCATTCCCGGCGAGTTGCTGGAAAGTGAACTCTTCGGTCATGAGAAGGGCGCCTTCACCGGCGCCATCAGCACCCGCCGTGGCCGTTTTGAAATGGCCGAAGGCGGTACCCTGTTCCTCGATGAAATCGGCGACATGCCCATGGCCATGCAGGTCAAGCTGTTGCGGGTACTGCAGGAACGCACCTTCGAGCGCATCGGCGGTAACAAGGTGTTGACCGCCGATGTGCGTATCGTCGCCGCAACGCATCGCAATCTTGATGAGTTGATCAGTACGGGTAAATTCCGCGAAGACCTGTATTACCGTCTGAATGTCTTTCCCATCGACATGCCGCCCCTGCGTGAGCGTATCGACGATGTGCCCCTGCTGGTGAATGAACTGATCGCACGCATGGAAAATGAAAAACGTGGTTCGGTACGCTTTACGCCGGCGGCACTGATTGCCCTGTGCCAGTATCGCTGGCCGGGTAATGTGCGCGAGCTGTCCAACCTGCTTGAGCGACTGGTCATCATGCACCCGTACGGTATCGTCGATGTGGGTGATTTACCGGTCAAGTTCCGTCCCGCTGGCAGTACCGAAAATCTGCCACAGGTCACACTGGATCCGCAGTTGACACCCGTGATGCCCCTGCAGCCCTCGCGGTTGCCACGTGAGGGGCTGGATCTCAAGGAGCATATTTCCACCGTCGAGTGCTCGCTGATCAAGCAGGCGCTGGACGAGGCGGGCGGTGTGGTGGCCCATGCCGCCAAGCGGCTGAAGATGCGCCGTACCACCCTCGTCGAGAAACTGCGCAAGTACGGTCTGCAGCGCAGCGAATCCGTGACGGGAATTTGACCCCATCTTCGTTCGAATTTCCTAACCGGCTGAATAAAAAGGAAAACATTATTTAGGCACGCATTTTGCTCTATCCCGGCTGTCAAGGTACCGCCTGTGGGAAAACCCGCGGCGGACCGCAACCGTCAGAGCGAGGCGTGACTATGGCCGTACAGCAGACCCCACAGATTCAGACCCTGGAGTACTCTTTTCAGGTCTTCGATCTGGCCTCTCCGCGGCGGGAATCCCCTTACCCGCTGCATTCCGTCAGTCAAACACCACCGTCCGTGCCGGACCAGGCACAGCGCCTGCAAGCCATTTTCAATGCCCTGCCATCCGGCGTCGTGGTGCTGGACGCCTCGGGGCGGGTGCAGGAATGCAACCCCGCCGCCATCGAATTGCTCGGCGAGCCGCTGACGGGTGAGCAGTGGACCGACATCATCGGCCGCGCCTTTTCCCCCCGCAGCGACGACGGTCATGATATCTCCCTCGCCGATGGCCGCCGCGTCAGCATCGCCACCTGCCCGTTGGGTGATGAGCCGGGCCAGTTGCTGTTACTCAACGACGTCACCGAAACCCGTGAACTGCAGCAGCGCTTGAGCCAGTACCAACGGCTTTCGGCGCTGGGTGAGATGGCCGCCGGCCTCGCCCATCAGGTGCGCACGCCGCTGGCCTCGGGCCTGCTGTATGCCTCCCAGCTCAAGCGGCCCAATCTCGACGGGGAATCCCGCGCCGAACTGGCCGGCAAGGTCGTCACCCAGCTGCGTCAACTGGATGCACTGACTAACGACATGTTGCTGTTTTCACGCAGTGGCTATGGTGGGGAAGAGATCGTCGAACTGGACAGCCTGCTCGCCAACCTGGCCAGCGCGGTGGCGCCGCATTGCGAGGAACGCGGCACCGAATTGCAGATTGCCAATGCCTGCGAAGATGCGCGCGTGCAGGGCAATCCACGCACCCTGCTCAGCGCCTTGCTGAACCTCACCAACAACGCCATGCAGGCCATGGGGCAGGGCGGTGGGCTGCAACTGGGGCTGCGCCAGGGCACCTGCGACATGTTGGAAATCACCATTACCGACACCGGCCCCGGCATTCCTGCCGAGGTGCGGGAGCATCTCTTCAAGCCCTTCTTCACCACCCGCGCCAACGGCACCGGCCTGGGCCTGTCCGTGGTGCAGGCCGTGGCCCAGGCCAACGGCGGTGGCGTGCGGGTCAACAGCCAATTGGGTGAGGGCAGCGAATTCATTGTGCAGTTGCCACGCCTGGATGACGGCCAATGATTTGTCCGTGGCAACAGATTTCGTTAGGGCCTGTTAACACTTATTGCACCACCGCGTTGCCGCCCCAAAACGGGCCAGGCAAGGCGCGAGGAGAGAAGTTTGGTGGTTCCAAATGAACGACGAGCAACGCTGCATGGCCCGTTTTGGGGCGCAACCCGAAGGGACGGGGCCATTTTTCCGCAGGGCGGCGTTGCATTTCGCTTATGTACGTTCAGTACACGGTGCTCAATGCGCCTTCCCCTGCAACAAAATGGCCACCGTCGCGGCGGTGCAATAAGTGTTAACAGGCCCTAGGAGGTTTTATGAAACAGGCAGTAATTCTGGTCGTGGAAGATGATGCAGAGCTGCGCGGCGCCCTGTGCGACACGCTGGCCCTGGCGGGCTATGCGACGCAGACCGCTGACAATGGTTATGCGGCGCTGGACATTCTTGACCGCAAGACGGTGCAGATGGTGATTACCGACATCCAGATGCCGCGCATGGACGGCCATACCCTGCTGAAACAGATCAAACGCAAATGGCCGCAGCTGCCGGTGATGCTGATGACCGCTTTCGGCTCCATTGAAATGGCCGTCGAAGCCATGCGTGACGGCGCCGTGGACTACCTAACCAAGCCCTTCGAGGCCGAGGTGCTGGCGGCCAATGTGGCGCTGCATGTCGATCCACGTATCGGTGCGGCGATCACCTCCGGTGGCTCTGCCGGTGATGAAATGGTGGCGGTGGATGCTCGCAGCCGACAACTGGTGGAGCTGTCAAAGCGCGTCGCCGCCAGTGACGCTACGGTGATGCTCACCGGTGAGAGCGGCGTCGGCAAAGAGGTACTGGCGCAGTACATCCACCGCCACTCGGCACGAGTCGACCAGCCCTTCATCGCCATCAACTGCGCGGCGATCCCCGACAACATGCTCGAGGCCACCCTGTTCGGCTACGAGAAGGGTGCCTTTACCGGCGCCTACAAGGCCTGCCCCGGTAAGTTCGAGCTGGCCCAGGGCGGTACCCTGCTGCTGGACGAGATCTCCGAAATGGATGCCGCCCTGCAGGCCAAGCTGCTGCGCGTGTTGCAGGAGCGGCAGGTGGAGCGTCTGGGGGGCAATAAGCTCATCGAACTGGATGTGCGTGTCCTGGCCACCTCCAACCGCGACATGCGCAAAGAGGTGAAGGCCGGTCATTTCCGCGAAGACCTGTTCTATCGTCTCAACGTCTTTCCGATCCGTATCCCCGCCCTGCGCGAGCGCGCCGACGACATTGTGCCGCTGGCCGAGCGCCTGCTGCAGAAGCATTTCCGCGTCGTCAGCGGCACGCTTTCTGCTTCTTTTCCAGATACACACTCGGTGAAGATCCCGCTGCTGAGTGCGGCGGCGAAGACACTGCTGCAAGATCACCACTGGCCCGGCAATGTGCGCGAGCTGGACAACGTCATCCAGCGTGCGCTGATTCTGCACAACGGCGAACACATTGCCGCCGAAGATATTCAGTACGAGCTGGCGGATGAGATAGCGCCGCTGGCGGATGGCGACGACGATGGCCCCAAGTCGCTGGGCGATGAAATGAAGGGCCATGAATACGGCCGCATCCTGTCGGTGCTGAAGGCCGATCACGGCAACCGCAAGACCGCCGCCGAAAAGCTGGGCATCAGCCAGCGCACCCTGCGCTACAAGCTGGCGCGGATGCGCGAGATGGGCATGTCGGTACCGGGCCGCTACGGCGCGGAGATGTCATGAGTCGTTGTTTGCTGATGGGTAACGATTCGCCACAGAGGCACGGAGTACACAGAGGACGCCAGATTTGTAGGAGCGGCTCCCCAGGCCGCGAAGGGTTTACCGCCCAGGTCAATCGCGGTCCAAGGGGCCGCTCCTACCGGAGGATGTCCATGAGTCATTTTATTGTAGGAGCGGGACATGCCCGCGATATGGCGGGTGATCAGGGTGAGCCAGGATTGATAGGGAATCTCTGTGTACTCCGTGCCTCTGTGGCACAACGAATGGTTAAGGGTTTTACAGGAGGACTCCATCATGAATGAAATCGATACCAGCCAGTTGTTGGTGCAAATGCGTGCCATGGCTGCCGCCGCACAGGGGCAACCCGCTGCCGCCCCAGGGCAGGTTAATGGCACCGCCGAGGACTTCAGCGCCTTGTTGAAACAGAGCATCGACGGCGTCAATGGCTTGCAGAAAAACTCGGGCAAGTTGGGTAACGCCTTCGTCATGGGTGACCCCAATGTGAGTCTGGCCGAGGTGATGATCGCCAAGCAGAAATCCGGTATCGCCTTCCAGGCCACGGTGCAGGTGCGCAATAAATTGTTGGATGCCTACAAGCAGATAATGGCGATGCAGGTCTGATTTGGCGCATTGTTACGCGGTGATTTACTGAGGGGCAAAGGTCTGAAATGGCACTGGTAAAAGCAGAAGAAATGTCGGCCTCATTTTCGGGGCTGAATGGGCTGGACGCGTTGCGTCAGATCGGCCTCATGATCGGTCTGGCGGCCAGCGTGGCGATCGGTGTCACGGTGGTGTTGTGGTCGTGGACGCCCAACTATGGGGTGTTATACGGCGCGCTGGCGGAGCAGGATGTCGGCACGGTACTGGATGCGT
>JAJRWE010000050.1 GCA_024276955.1 Gammaproteobacteria bacterium | reverse complement strand
TGCGCGAGTCCTCGAAGGCGATGCAGTCTGCCGACGCCAAGTCCATCTCATTCATTGCCCAAGTGTAAATATCCGGCGCTGGCTTCTTTGCCGGCACGATATCGCCGGCGGCGATGACTTCAAACCAATCCATGGCGCCGGACTCAATGGCGTGGGTCAGCAGCGCCTCCACGTTGGCCGGGGTGGTGGTGGTGACCACGGCCATGCGCAGACCGGCGTCACGCGCCTCTTCCAGCAGACGGCGCACGCCGGGGCGCAAGGGGATAGCGCCCTCGCCCAGCATGCGGGTGTAGTGCTCGGTCTTGGCGGCGTGCAGGCCACGGACGAATTCGTCCAGATCCGCGGGGGCCTCGAACTCATGGTTGAAATCCGACAGGTAATAGCGCATACGCTCCTTGCCGCCGGTCACCGCCAGCAGCTGGCCATACAGTTCGGGCGTCCAGTCCCAGTCCAGGCCGGCATCGGCAAAGGCGCGGTTGAAGGCCACCCGGTGACCCTCTTTTTCCGTGTCGGCGAGGGTGCCATCCACGTCGAATAACAGCGCTTTCAGTTCAGACATGTTGCTAACCTTCCTATACAATCAAAAAACAAATTTTATCAAGACTGCTGTTGGAACTGTTCTTGAAACTTTTTTTTGGAAAAAATATGGGCAAAGCGGCGTAGCTTAACCAACTGGCCGCAGAGATGCACCCCCGATAGTGATTCAAGCCGGACAGCTTTCTGCCGATAAAATGGCTTCTGCGCGGGGCAGGCGGCAAAGAATTAAATTTGCGTCGTCGCCGCATCTCTGATATAAGATGCGCCCTAATTTTCGGCACCTGCAATTAGGAGCACAGTCTAATGGCTGTTAAAAAGAAGGCTAAGGCCAAAGCAACGGACGACCTGGGTTACACCAACTTCACGCCCTACAAGGAAAAGAAGGGCGAAGAGTACATGAACCCCCAGCAGGTCG
Organism: Gammaproteobacteria bacterium; assembly: GCA_024276955.1. Lineage (GTDB taxonomy): Bacteria > Pseudomonadota > Gammaproteobacteria > SZUA-152 > SZUA-152 > DRQN01. The sequence goes on along the minus strand of JAJRWE010000050.1, from coordinate 5,644 downwards.
AGCACTTTCGCGCCATTCTGGAAGGATGGAAGAAGCAGTTGATGGGCAAGGTGGATGAGACCGTTCACCACATGCAGGACGATGCATCCAACTTCCCGGACCCCAACGACCGGGCCAGCCAGGAATCCGAGTTCGCCATGGAGCTGCGCACCCGCGACCGCGAGCGCAAGCTGATCAAAAAGATCGATGAATCGTTGACCAACCTGGACAACGATGACTACGGTTACTGCGAGTCCTGCGGTGTCGAGATCGGCATCCGCCGCCTCGAAGCACGACCCACCGCGACCCAGTGCATCGACTGCAAGACCCTCAACGAAATCCGCGAAAAGCAGTTCGGCAAATAGGCCGGCTGTACCTGCTCTTCCCGCTTGAAAAAGATGAACCCGTAGCGGCCATTGCGGCCGTTACGGGTCCGTTGTTACCCCCTACGGTAATTCTGCTTCGTCGTTCACTTCGGTGACACGCAGCCTGTTACTGCGGGCGAAATCGCACACATACTGGTAGGCCGCCGGGTTTTCCTCCGCCAGTGAACCCTCCACCCGCAGACACTTCTGCCCGTCGATGAAGCAAGGCTGCACGCCGTCGGCGTAGCGCAGCCGGTGATCCGGCCCGAAGGATGCCAGCGCCGTCGACAGACGCTCCACCCAGTCACTGGGGCGAAACTTGCGCCCGTCTTCCATGATGCCTTCGATTATCCAGCCTGTGATCATTGACTCATTACCCGTATCGTTAGTGTTCTATCCGCTGCATCGTCCAGGCCTTGAAAAGCTTAAGGGCACTTCTAATAACTGCTTATGCAGAGACCGCAAGCAGTTATTAGAAGTGACCTTTACGGTGAAACGGTTTATTCCCGGTTAAAATGAACGAATGGGTCTCTCCACAAACACGCAGTCCACGAAAAGCCAACCCGCGACCTGCCGTGGGCGCTTCGCCCCCTCCCCCAGCGGCCCGCTCCATTTTGGCTCGCTGGTGGCGGCACTGGGCAGCTTTCTGTCCGTGCGTGCACGCGGGGGGGAATGGCTGCTACGAATTGATGACGTTGATCCGCCGCGAAAGGTTCCCGGTGCGGTGGATGGCATCCTGCGCACCCTGGAGGATTTCCAGCTATTCTGGGACGGCCCGGTGCTCTACCAAAGCCGGCGCTTCGAGGCCTATGCCGCCGCGCTGGCGCAGCTGGCCGCCGCAGGCCACAGCTACCCCTGCGGCTGTACCCGCCGGGAGATCAGCGCCACCAGTCCCAATCACCGCTATCCCGGCACCTGCCGCAACGGCCTGCCCGCGGGCAGGCAGGCACGTGCACTGCGTGTGTACTGTGACCAGCAAGACCTCTGCTTCGACGACAATCTGCAAGGCCGCCAGTGCCAACGGCTGGGCCATGACACCGGTGACTTCATTGTCAAGCGCGCGGACGGTCTCTACGCCTACCACCTTGCCACAGCACTGGACGATGCCTTTCAGCAAGTCACTGAGGTGGTGCGCGGTGCGGATCTACTCGACGCCACCTTTCCCCAATTGTATCTGCAACAGCTGCTGGGCCTGCCCCGACCCACGTATCTGCACCTGCCTGTCGCCGTCACTGCCGCGGGCAAAAAACTCAGCAAACAGACCCACGCCCGCCCCATCGACCACAGCCCGCCCGGCGAAGCACTGGGCCGCGCCCTCACCTTCCTCGGCCACCCGCCGCCGGAAACCCTGCATGGCGCAGCGCCCGGCGAACTGCTGGACTGGGCCATCGCCCACTGGCGGCCCACGTGCCTGCCACGCAGCAAAACCATCACCGCCGATGTTAACGAGGCAGGGCCTTGTGACTGACAGCTGACTTGAATTCCATCGCCCTACAGACCGCCAAAAGCACCCCTGCCCACCTGGTCCCCGAGGCTGTTTTTCCCGTTGAATACCTCCCGCCCAAAATGGGTTTGGTGCGCTGCGAACCGCCTGCTACCATCGGTCAATCAACCACTCCATCCACCGTCACCGCAACCGAGAGGCGTCATGGACAAGAACCTGCAATCGACCCTGCACGAAGACCGCATTTTCCCGCCCAGCGACGATTTTGCCGCCCAGGCCCGCATCAAAAGTCGCGAGGAACTGGATGCCCTGCGCGCCAAGGCCGAGGCCGACCACGAAGGCTTCTGGGCCGGACTGGCGCGCGAAGAACTCGACTGGCAGACAGACTTCACCCAGATTCTCGATGAAAGCCATGCGCCCCACTACCAGTGGTTCAGCGACGGCAAACTGAACATTTCCTACAATTGCCTCGACCGCCACCTGGCCGAACGCGGCGACAAGACGGCACTGATCTTCGAGGGTGAACAGGGCGACACCCGCCACATCAGCTACCACGAACTGCACCGCGAGGTATGCCTGTTCGCCAACGGCCTCAAGTCACTCGGCGTGGCAGCCGGTGACCGGGTAATTCTCTACATGCCCATGACACCGGAGGCGGTGATCGCCATGCAGGCCTGCGCACGCATCGGCGCCATCCACTCGGTGGTGTTCGGCGGCTTCTCCGCCGAGTCATTGAAGGACCGCATCGAGAATGCCGGCGCCAAGGTAGCCATCACCGCCGATGGCGGCCATCGCGGCGGCAAGGTGGTGGCACTCAAGGCCGCCACCGATGACGCCCTGAGCCACGGCTGCGAGGGCATAGAAAGGGTGGTAGTGCTGAAGCACGCCGGCAACGCCATCGACATGCAGGCCGGACGCGACGTCTGGTGGCACGATCTGATCGAAGGGCAGGATGAGACCTGCGAGCCAATGTGGGTCGATGCCGAACACCCGCTGTTCCTGCTCTACACCTCCGGCTCCACTGGCAAGCCCAAGGGCGTGCAGCACGCCAGCGCCGGCTACCTGCTCAACGCCATCACGACCATGAAGTGGGTGTTCGACATCCGTGACGACGATATCTTCTGGTGCACCGCCGACGTCGGTTGGATCACCGGCCACACCTACGTGGCTTACGGCCCGCTGGCCGTCGGCGCCACCCAGATCATCTATGAGGGCGCACCCACAGTGCCCGACATGGGCCGTTTCTGGAAGGTCTGCCAGGATCACAAGGCCACCATCTTCTACCCCGCGCCCACCGCCATCCGCGCCCTGATGAAGGCCGGCGACGACATCCCCGCACAATATGATCTGTCCAGCCTGCGCCTGCTGGGCACCGTCGGCGAGCCCATCAACCCCGAGGCCTGGATGTGGTATCACCGGGTGATTGGTGGCGAGCACTGCCCCATCGTCGACACCTGGTGGCAGACCGAGACCGGGGCCCACATGATCGCCCCCATCCCCGGCGCCGTGACCACCAAGCCTGGCTCCTGCACCCTTCCCTTGCCCGGCATCGTGGTCGATATCGTTGACCCGGACGGCAAGCCTATCAGTGAGCCCAACCAGGGCGGCGTGCTGGTGATCAAGAAACCCTGGCCGTCCATGATCCGCACCGTGTGGGGCGACGAACAGCGCTATTACGACACCTACTGGGCCATGTTCGACGGCAAGTATTATGTGGCCGGTGACAATGCCCGCCGCGACGAGGACGGCTACTACTGGATCATGGGCCGTATCGACGACGTGCTCAACGTCTCCGGCCACCGTCTCGGCACCATGGAAGTGGAATCCGCCCTGGTGGCCCACCCCCAGGTCGCCGAGGCCGCCGTGGTAGGTCGTCCGCACGAGATCAAGGGTGAGAGCATCTTCGCCTTTGTGGTGCTCAAGGGCGAACGCCCCGAGGACGGCATCGACGAGGAACTGACCAAGGAACTGCGCAACTGGGTCGCGCAACAAATCGGCCCCATCGCCAAGCCGGACGACATCCGCTACGCCGACAACCTGCCCAAGACCCGCTCCGGCAAGATCATGCGCCGCCTGCTGCGCACCATCGCCGCCGGCGAGGAAATCACTCAGGACACATCCACCCTGGAAAACGAGGCCATCTTGCTGCAATTACAGGGCAAGGCCTGACGGCAATATCGCAACCGGGCGTGACGGCAATGGCCGTATTTTTTCCGTGAATACTCCACCGGCTCAAAGCCGGTGGCTTCGGATTACGGCTGAAGCCGGATTGATCGGCCGAGTGCCACCCTGTGTCAGGATAGTTGTGTGTGCCGGATCTCCAGTTCCTCGCAGACTTTCTGCATGGAGGCTCAAGCATCGACGACTTCTTCGATCAATTCAACAGCCCCACGGCGATCTGGGACATTGATCATTCTTCCTCTGTGCCCCCAGATCGCCTAGTCTTTTTTCTCAGAACCAGCAGCGCTGCGGCTTCAACCAGCGCTTTCTCTTTGCGATTGGATCCCGCTACACTATGTCGACAAACACTGGTTATGTGTGTCCAATATTTTTGAGGCCCTGATACTCCATATAAACGTCAACAACTTTTTTCACACTTGTATTCCAATCATAACGCCTAGAGTTTTTCATCCCATCTTTAACTATCCTATCTCGCAGCCAGGAATCAGTTATTTTTTTTATGACATTGTCAATGTCTTTCTCATTATCATTATCAATGTATAGTATTGAATCTCTACCCACCTCAATTGACGCTGGATTCCTTAATGCAACTACGGGACATAAACATTTCTGTGCCTCTAATATTGGCAAACCAAACCCTTCATATTTAGATAAATATAGCAATGCCAATGCATTAGAATACATCACACGCAATTCAGTCACACTTACATTTGAATAAACTTTAACCAGATCAAGGACATCATAGAATTCTGCACATTTCTTTTCCTCACAAGTCAACTCTGACCCCACTACAGACAACCGATATAACTCACCTCTTTTCTTAAGATAGCTTAATAAGCTTAGAGCATACTTAAAATTTTTGTATCCTGACCTCCCAGCAACCCAAAGGAAATTTCTTTTAACTACCGGCGAAACAGCCTCAAAATAAAAATCGTCACTTGCGGCATTTTCTATAACTCGGACATCTTTTTTCAAATAAATATTCGGATATATTATCTTCAGGTCAGCTTTTGTAGCCTCAGAGATACATAGAATAACATCAGCAGAATTTAGCGAAAGAAACTTTAAGATATTGTGCAATATTCTAGATTTAAATGAAGCGTATTTTTCATGCATAAAATCATGCAATGTAACTATTTTCAAACCTCTGTATAACGGATACCACTGATAATAACTCACATGTAAAATATCATTTCTATTCCCCACCAATAGAAACGGTAGATACTTACTTATAACCCCTCTGGGCTTTATCGTGCAGACATCATATTCAGATAAATCCAACTCGCTCGCAATTCTGTTTTCATTCCCCGGATAAAGTAAAAGATATTCAAGATCAACACCAACAGCCCTTAATCTTTTTAGGTATTCTGACCAGACAACACTAATACCACCAACCTTTTGAATTGAAAATATTGTTAAATCTAAAATAATCATAATATATATTACAAATGGTTTATAACTGTAAAATTGCAATTTAACTGGGAATTTTCCCGCAAGATACAATATGCATTTTCCCCGTGCCAATAATTATTTGGTAACTACTCAGCCTGCTTTTGGTAGGCGCTAGATTTTTACTCGGAAGGAATCAACGCAGCACCTTCAAATGCATCATTCAATGCGCTAAAAACATTATGCCCCTGCTTTTTAACCGTCGAAATGTAGCCTCGAATTCGGC
>JAJRWE010000049.1 GCA_024276955.1 Gammaproteobacteria bacterium | reverse complement strand
TCCCATTTCCCACGGGCTCCGTCACCCTGCCAATGTACAGCAGGTCACCGCCGCTTCGGCTCACACTTCCCCATAACAGAAAGTGGGCATCTGATTTGTTTCCTCCCTGTTAAAATCAAAATGCATTCCAAACATGCTCAAACCTCAGCAGTATCATCAATGATACCTCCGAAGGTTGGGCGCACCATAGGTGATATCGGTGCTCCACACCTGATTGGGGCGCGTCACGGCAACGCCACGCAGCAGGTAGGGGTAAACCTTGTTCTGTGGATGGGGGCGGCTGGTGTTGGGGCCAGGCGCCATCCCGGCCAAGCCCATGCAACGCATCAGTCGCTGCACCCGTTTGCGGTTGACATCAAACCCTTTGTTTTTCAGAAACACCACCATCCTCCGGCTGCCGTAGAAGGGGCGTCGGGTATACGCTTCATCGATCAGTCGACACAGCAAGAGATCCGTCTCGTCCACAGCGACTGGCTGACGTTGCGCGTAGAGCGTTGAACGCGCTACCTCGGTTAACGCGCATTGGCGAACCACCGGAATCTCGTGTTCCCGCTCAATCCACAACTGGCGCTTCATGGCAGGCTGATCCCGGACTTTTTTTTCAGCCAGTCCAGCTCCATCTTCAGCTTGCCAATCTCGCAAAACAGCTTCTCTGGCTGTTGGTGTTCGGCAGCAGGCTTCGGGCCTCGCTTACCCTCAAACAGACTCTTCGCCTGCGCCTGAATCGCCTTCTTCCACTGACCCACTTGCACGGGGTGAACCCCATACGCCTGACCAATCTCGTTGATTGTCTTCACACCTTTGAGTGCTTCAAGACCCACCTTCGCCTTGAACTCTGCGCTGTGTACCTTGCGTTTCTTCTTCTCGCTCATTACCTGTTCCTCAGATTCTGGAGGACAGCTTAAACTACTGTGTGGAATCTGGGGTCCACTTTACGCCGTTTCCCGGTCGCCACGCGGCCCTGATTTATCCCCGGGACAGGTAGGAGCGGGCCATGCCCGTGATAGCCCTGTATTTCACCACAGAGACAGAGAGGCAAGACATTGTGGGAGCGGCTTCAGCCGCGAATGAAGCCCACCTTTATCGCGGGCATGGCCCGCTCCTACACACAAATAGGGGCTGGTGGTGCTTGAGGAAGGAAGATGGTATCTACGGAGCTTTGCTCAAGGAGATGGCCTGAAGGATCATTTCTGGCGGGGTGTAATAGTGCGGCGAGAAACGAATTCCACCGCCGCGCTGGGCGCACTGGATGCCGTGCTCGGCGAGATGTCTGAACAGGCTGTCATTGTCGATACTGCGGTGCCGGAAGGTGACGATGCCGGCGTGTCGCCCAGGTGTGGAGTCAGTCAACAATTCCAGTGAGGGGCTGGCGTCGATGGTGTCAATCAGCAGGCGGGCGTTGGTCAGGACGCATTTCTCGATGGTGTCCATGCCGTGTTCTTGAAGCAGGGCGAGACTGGCCTCCAGGGCATGGATGCCCAACATGTTGGGGCTGCCGCATTCGAAGCGACGGGCGGTGTCTGTCGGTTGCCAGTCGCGGCGGTCGAAGTCGACGTAGGCGTCGGTCATGTGCCAGCCGTATTGGTACAGTTTCAGCTTTTCGCGCAGTTCCGCGCGGCAATAAAATACCGCCAGTCCTTCGGGGCCCAGCATCCACTTGTGGCCGTCGGCCATGACGAAGTCGGCATGGCAGGCCTGGGCGTCGAACTGCACGGCACCGAGGCTTTGAATGGCGTCAATGCAGAACAGAATGCCGTGTTGGCGGCAGAATTCGCCGATACGTTGTAGATCCAGTTGCAGACCGCTGGCGTATTGCACGGAGCTGATGGCGATGAGACGGGTGTGTTCGTCGACCTGGGCGAAGAGGGCGTCTTCCGGTGTTTCCGCGTTGTGCAGGTCGGCCTGACGCAGGCTGACGCCTTCACGGCTCAATGCCTCCCACACCACCCGGTTCGAGGGGAACTCCTCGTTGCTGCTGACGATGTTGTCGCCGGTTTTCCAGTCCAGCCCGAAGGCCACCACGGACAGGGCCTCGGAGGTGTTCTTCAGTAGAGCGATGTCGTCGGTGGAGGGCGCATTGATAAGAGCCCGCAGCCGTTCGCGCAGGCGTTGTTCGGTTTCAAGCCATTGCAGGTAGTGTTTCGAACCGTGAGTGGCGTTGTCCTGCGCGAAGGCCTGCACGGCTTGCAGCGTGCGTTGCGGCCAGGGGGCGACGGCGGCGTGGTTGAGATAGATGATGTTGTCGTCGAGCTGGAAGTCGGTGTCACTGGTATTTTTTTCACTGGGGTGGTTTTTGCTCGTCATGGGGCAATGGTAGCAGGCATTGCTGGTGCGGCACATCTACTTCGGGATAGGCTTATAATGAGCATATTACGCTTATATTCTTCACTGGTTTTGCTAACGCCAATGAGTTATCGGGGGAGTTATGGGGAAGGTCTTTTCGCAGTTCGTGGCCATACTGGTTGCTTTGTCATCCATGTGGTTTCCTGCCTTTCAGGTGCAGGCCGGTCTGCCGGAGACCATCGCCCTGGTACGCCCGGGCGTGGTCGCGGTGGGGACCATGCAGGCGACGCGGCGGCCACCGGCCAAATTGCGGGGTACGGGCTTTGTTATTGGTGATGGCTCGTTGGTGGTTACCAATGCCCACGTGGTGCCAGAGGTGTTGGCGGTGGAAGACAAGGAATATCTGGCCGTATTTGCCGGGCGAGGCAAGCATCCGATACGTCGGCGTGCACGGCAGGTGGCGATGGATCTGAAGTATGATCTGGCGATCCTGAAAATCGAGGGTGGTCCATTGCCGATGCTGCAGCTGGGGGATTCTGACCGGGTGCGTGAGGGCGAGTCCATCGCCTTCACCGGTTTCCCCATCGGTGCGGTACTGGGTCTGTATCCGGTGACTCACCGTGGCATTGTGTCGGCGATTTCACCGATTGTACTGCCGGCACAATCCGGGCGGCAGCTGAGCGTCAGTATGATCAAGCGCCTGCGTGATCCCTTCGATATCTTTCAGCTGGATGCCACCGCGTATCCCGGGAATAGCGGCAGCCCCATGTTTCTGCCCAAGACGGGCGAAGTGATCGGGGTGCTGAACATGGTGTTCATCAAGGAATCGAAGGAGTCGGTGCTGGAGAAGCCCAGCGGCATTTCCTATGCCATTCCCATCAAGCACCTGAAGGCCTTGCTGGAGACCGTTGAGGATAAGTAATGCCCAGGGGTGGTGGCGCGGAGCGCCACGGGATGTGTGACACCGCGGGAGCGGTGTCACAAGCCCTGGGTGAATTAGCCCTTTTCCCGCTTCAGCAGCTTGCGCTCCCAGTCCAGGGAGGTCTTGACGATGAAGTCGAGGTCGTCATATTGCGGCGTCCAGTCCAGGGTTTCATGGATGCGCTCGACGCCCGCCACCAGCAGTGGTGGATCACCGGCGCGGCGCGGCTCTTCGACGATGTTCAGCGGTTTGCCATTGACGCGTTGCACGGCATCCAACACCTCGCGCACGCTGTAGCCATGGCCGTAGCCGCAGTTCAGCGTGGTGGACTCGCCACCCTTGCGCAGGTAATCGAGGGCCTTGAGGTGGGCGCTGGCCAGGTCTTCGACGTGGATATAGTCGCGGATGCCGGTGCCGTCCGGGGTCGGGTAGTCGGTGCCGAAGATGCAGATCTTGTCACGTTTGCCGACGGCAGCCTCGCAGGCCACCTTGATCAGCAGGGTGGCTTTTCGGGTGGATTGGCCGATACGCGTCTGTGGATCGGAACCGGCGACGTTGAAGTAACGCAGTGCCACATGGCGGAGGCTGGAGGCCAGGGAGAGATCACGCAACATCCATTCGGTCATCAGCTTGGACGTGCCATAGGCGTTGATGGGTGCGGTGGGCGTGTCCTCGCGGGCGGTGTCCGTTTTGGGGATACCGTACACGGCGGCGGTCGAGGAAAAGATGACGTGCTCAATCCCGGCTTGTTCGCAGCAGGCCAGCAGATTGCGCGAGCCGCAGGTGTTGTTTCCGTAGTATTTCAACGGGTTGGAGACGGATTCGGGGACAATGGTGTGGGCCGCGAAGTGCAGTACCGAACCTACGTTATAATCGCGCAGCAACTGGCCGACCAGGGCCTGATCGCCGGTGTCGCCGACCACCAGATCGCCATGCAGGACGGAATCTTTAAAGCCGGTAGAGAGGTTGTCGAGGATGACGATCCGCTCCCCGGCCTCGCCCAGTTGTCTGACCACATGGCTGCCGATATAGCCGGCGCCGCCCGTGACGAGCACGGTCTTGCTATTTTCCATGGCAGGGATTCTCCGAGTTGCCGTTGCTGTGCGCAGTCTAGTGTAGTGTCCCATACTAAGTGCAGATATAGAAAGCCAGTAAACAGACAAGTACCAGGCGCAGCCCGCAGAGAAGGGTGGTTCCCTTTTCAAGGGCTGCACCAACAGTAGGCGCTTTAGGCGACGCCGTAATTGTCTGTTTAATGGCTTCCCTTCGGGCGAAACGAGAAAGGCATCTGCGGTGTTGCGTTCTCTTGAGATAGCACCACTATCCCTGCGAGAATGCGCCTTGCAGCTGTCTTTTCTCGTTTCGTCTATATCTGTACTTAGTATGGGACACTACACTGGTAGGCCTCCGCTCCCAGCGTCAAACGGCTGATGGGCGGAGTGGTAATTTTCCCGCATAAATATCAGGTTGCATATGAAGTATTTCCTTTAAAAAGTTGTGGTAGATGGTAAAATTGTTAACGTCCAGCACTCAGGATCCGGGTGTCTGCACCCTCCAGACTGAGCTGGAGTCCAGTGGTCTCCGTCCGATAACGTGAAAATTCAACGGTAGAATTGAACGATAGAGTCGAACGGTAGAGTTGATGAAGGGAATTTCGTATGTATGAATCATTCTACAAACTGCGCGCCAAGCCTTTCCGCCTGAGTCCCGATTCGGGCTTTTTTTACCCCAGCCGTGGCCACAAGCGGGCCTTGGCCTATTTACGTTATGGGCTGAGTCAGGGCGAAGGCTTTGTGGTGATCACCGGCGATCCCGGTACCGGCAAGACCACCCTGGCGCAGATACTGCTAAAAGAAATGGATCAGCAGCACCTGGTCGTCGCGCATCTGACCACCACCCAGCTGGAAGCGGACGAAATGTTGCGCATGGTCTCCGCATCCTTCGGCCTGCGCTATGAGGGCATGGACAAGGCCGCTCTGCTGAAGACCCTGGAGGCCTTCCTGCTGGCCCGTGCGCGGGAGCGCAAGCGGGCCCTGTTGGTGGTTGACGAGGCCCAGAATCTGCCCGCTCGCTCCCTGGAAGAGCTGCGCATGCTGTCCAATCTGCAAGTGGGCGACAGGGCCTTGCTGCAAACCTTCCTGTTGGGCCAGCCCCAGTTTCGACAGAAGCTGGAACACCCGGATCTTGAGCAGCTGCGCCAGCGGGTGATCGCCAATTACCATCTCAGTGCCCTTGCCCCCGACGAATGCCGCAGCTATGTGGAGAGCCGCCTTAAGCAGGTTGGCTGGCAGAATGATCCCAGCTTTACCGAACAGGCCTTCGAAACCATTCATGAATATTCCGAGGGCATTCCCCGCCGTATCAACATGCTCTGTGACCGGGTACTGCTGTTCAGTTTCCTGGAAGAGAAGCATGAGGTAAATAACGCCATTCTTCATCAGGTGACCGATGAACTGGGTCAGGAGGTCTCAGGCCGGCCGCCGCCCGTCGAAAGGCCGCCGGATCGTCTGTTGCATGATGATCAGCCCGGTGGTGGCATTGATGTGGAAGAATCTGCTGCGCAAACGGTATTGCCGCAGGGGGTCGTTTCGGACACGTCGGCAGAGTCCCCTGAGGCAGAAGCCCCGGACCCCGACGAGCTTCACGACAGCAGCGAAAAACTGGCGGCTGCCCAGCGGGAAAAGGCCCGGCACATAGCCGCTGAAGAATCGTTAAAACCTGCCGAGGCTGTCCGTGAAACCGCCCAAACTGAAACGGATCCGGCCTCCGATGTGTTTGAACTGGCCAGCGCCGAACAGTCGCTGATGGAGCCGGAAGCCGGTCATGCCACCAGCGATGGTGGCGAGGCCCCTGTGCCTGAAGACAGTGCACTGGATCGTGCCGTTCCCGATGATAGCTGGACGCGGCCGGTACCTCAGGTTGATCTTGATGAGACCGAAGATGGTTCTACAGAGATTGCCGCAGAGGCCAGGTCACTTGAAAAGCCACTCGACGAAGAGGCAAGGTCTGGCCAGCAGGATCGTTTCCGGGTCATTCCCGGCGGCCGTGGACCGGGTGCGGACAGGCGTCAACCTGTCGTGCTGGCGCCATTGCCGGATGCGCCCGGCGATACGGAAGAAGTGACGACACGCAAAATTCTGCGCCTGGTATTGGCCTTTCATCGTTCTCCACGAAGCTTCCCGGGCTTGGACGATTCGACCCAGCCGCTACCCCGTGGCGTGCGAAATATCCTGCAGTTGGCTGTCTCCGACGACGAGGTGTTGCGGGATTTGCGACAGATTTCCGTGATGGGGATTTCACCCGCCATGCTGCGTGCTGCCGTTCGCTTTTTCGTGCGGCGTGTGATGTTTGTTCCGGGCAGCGATGATTACCGTGTACTGGGGCTGCAGCAGGGCGCCACGCTGACTGAAATTGAAATCAATTACGGCCTGTTGATGCGTCTCTTGCGCCATGACAATGCCGAAGTCGTCGATAGCGGTGTCAGCCGAATTGGCTCAGCCTATGAACATTTGTGCCGGGGTGAGCAAAGGCCCGCGACCGACAGTGACGATAAGAATCCGGCACTGAGTGATATCCAGGCCATCGACAACATCGGTGATCTGGATCTGGATGTGGCGCCGAAGGTGGAAGATGCCGTCAAGATTCCCATGCCACAGTCGGCCGCTGTGCAAAGGGACGCCTACGTCGAGATCGATGAAGGGGGTTCCGGCAGGCTTATTCGCCATGTGATCCTTGTTTCCGGTCTCGTGGTGGTGTTGCTGCTTCTGTATGTCACACAGATTCGTGACCGGGACAGCCAGATACCGGTGAGTGTACCCGCCGAGCCGACTCGTCAAGTCGTGCCCGAGGATCAGCCGCCTGCCATGGCGCCGGCATCGAGTCATATCGACGAGGGGAATTTGCAGGGCCTTTCGCAGGATCTGACACTGGATGAAGATATGCCGATGGCATTATTACAGGAGACGATTTCTGCTGACGCTGCCAGCAATGCTGGGCAAGACGTCATTTCTCCCGTAGTGACGGGCAGTGAACATGACGATACGCCGCTTGCCTCGTCAGTCAATGTTCAGGCTGAGGAAGAGGCCAGAGCGCAGGCCGTCGCTGAGGCGACGGCAATTGAAGAGGCCGCACGAAAGGAGGAAGTTGCACGACAGGAAGTCGCCGCGCGACAGAAAGCGGAGGCGGAAGCGAAGGCTGCTGCGGAAACTCGGGCTGCTGCCGAGGCGCGTGCCCGGCGGGTCAGGGCTGAAGAGGAAGCCCGGATCCAGGCAGCGAATGAAGCCAAGGCACGGGCCGAGGCAGAAGCAGAGGCCGATGCGCGTGCCGCAGCGGCTGCCGAACTGGCTGCCAGCGAGAGAAAAGCGGCTCTCCTGAGCAAGTCTGAAGCCACGCCCAATGTGGTGACGAAGATGCCTCAGACGGCGGTTGTGGCACCGGTCGTGAGTGCCATCACCGAGGCGGATCTGGTACAGCTGGTGGGACAGTTTCTCTCTCGCTACGAAAACGGGGATCTGAACGAGATCATGTCCCTGTTTTACAGCAAGGCGCGCACGGACACGCAAACCACGTGGGGGGGTATTCGCGCAGAATACGAAAATGCCTTCACCACGACGGCCAAGCGCAATATGGTCTTCAGTGATCTGAGCTGGAAACAGGATGATACCTTTGCGCGCGGCCGCGGGAAATTCCAGGCGACTATTTTGTCCGCGGGTGCCGGGACTCCCATTTTGACGTCGGGCAAGGTGACGCTGCAGGTGACAAAGGGGGACGCCGGGCTACAGATTTCCCGCCTGTATTTTTCGGACGTGACAACCGTTGAGGGTGCCCCGCCGGCCACCAGCAATACCACCCTGACAGAGGCTGACCTGAATCCGCTGATGGCGGCGCTGGTGACGTACTATGAGGCGGGTGATATCGATGCCTTCATGGATCTGTTTTCCAGTGATGCCTCCAGCAACGACCGCTCCACGGTCACGGGTATTCGCAAGGATTATCAGGGCCTGTTTGACAGCACTGTGGCGCGCCGCATGGAATTACAGAACCTGCACTGGATTCTGGAGGATGGTATTGCCCGTGGCGAAAGTAACTATCTGGTCGAGGTACAGGCCGAGAAGCACGGCGGTGTCGATGTCTACCGGGGCACCTTGTGGGTTCAGGTCGAGCCGCGCAACGGTCTGGCACGCATTGTCCATTTTGCATTTGTGGAGTAGTTGCGACGCCGCTGTATTCAACTGATTGACGGACAAACGAAACGCCCTTTGATTTTCAAATCAAAGGGCGTTTTTGTTTGTCCATCACAGGGTTAAACCTAGAATCCTCAGTTGACCGCGCCATTCTGATGCTAACTTATTGATATGGAAGTTGTTGACATCGATTTACTACTTCACCTGCTGGGTGAGCCACGCTACGGGGTGAATTGCACGCTTGCGGTGATGCATGGCTGCGTTGCAACTCCTTGGAATAGAACAACTATTCCGCGTCATTGCGCCTTGCCCTGCGTCACCG
>JAJRWE010000005.1 GCA_024276955.1 Gammaproteobacteria bacterium | reverse complement strand
GGCGACGCGGAAGCCGGTCATCACCTCGTCAAAAATCAGCACGCTGCCGAATTCGTCGCAGATCTCGCGCAGGCCTTCGAGAAAGCCCGGTACGGGCGGGATACAGTGCATGTTGCCGGCCACCGGCTCGACGCTGATGCAGGCCACCTGGTTGCCAACCTGGGCAAAGGCTTCTTTCACCGAGTCGATGTTGTTGTAATCCAGGGTGATGGTGTGCTCGGCCAATGCCGCCGGCACGCCCGGCGAGGTGGGCACGCCCAGGGTCAGGGCGCCGGAACCGGCCTTTACCAGCAGTGAGTCGGAGTGGCCGTGGTAACAGCCCTCGAACTTGACGATCTTGTCGCGCCCGGTGAAGCCGCGCGCCAGGCGGATGGCGCTCATGGTGGCCTCGGTGCCGGAGTCGACCATGCGCACCAGCTCCACCGACGGCACCAGCTCACAGACCTTGTCCGCCATCACCGTCTCGATGCGCGTCGGTGCACCGAAACCAAGGCCGTTCTTGATGACCTCCTGCACCGCGGCGATCACCGCCGGGTGCGAATGGCCGACGATCATCGGCCCCCACGAGCCCACGTAGTCCACGTAGCGTTGGTCGTCTTCATCGGTGATGTAGGCGCCCTCGCTATGCTTGAAGAAAACCGGATCACCGCCCACGCCACGGAAGGCGCGCACCGGCGAATTGACGCCGCCGGGGATGTGTTTCTGGGCTTCAACGAACAGATCATGGGAACGTGTCATGGGATAACCTTATTCTTTCGTGTTTGAGTCGATGGTTTGTGTCAATGGAATGCGGTGCGCACCGGGCGCGTCAGGGGCACAGTTTGCGTTGTTTTGATGCCCGTCGCAACGCTGCCTGCCATTCGGTGGGAGCAGGCCATGCCCGTGATGAATCGCCTCCTGATTTCACTGCAAAGAACACAAAGATTTTTTGCCGTTTCTGTGCGGCTTCTGCGTCTTTGCGTTGGATTTTCTATCCTGCGGCGTTTCGCGGGCACGGCCCGCTCCTACAGTACCGTAGATACCATCTTCCTTCCTCAAGCACCACCAGCCCCTATTGTGTGTAGGAGCAGGCCATGCCCGCGATAGCCCTGTATTTCACCACAGAGACAGAGAGGCAGGACATTGTGGGAGCGGCTTCAGCCGCGAATGAGGCCCACCTTTTTCGCGGGCATGGCCCGCCCCTACGCCAAATAGGTTTCTCCGCTTCGGTCGCGCCGAGAGCATGACGATATTTATCACTGCCAAAAACCGTACATAAACCGACAGTGATGTCGTTATTGTAGGGCGGATCCCACCCGCCGTGCGGCTGTACGAAACCCTGCAATGGCGGGTAGAACCCGCCCTACGGTGGTTGGTTTTGACTTGTGCGGCGAGATTTCTCACTATCGTCGCATAATGCGCCCCGCTTCCGACCACAATGCCTGAAGGCCCGGAGATCCGCCGCGCCGCCGATGTGGTGGCGGACTGCATCGTTGGTCGGGTGGCCGATGAAGTGTGGTTTGCCTTTGAGCACCTGAAACCCTTCGAGCGCCAGCTGAGCGGGGTCGAGGTGCGCGCCGTGGAGACGCGTGGCAAGGCCATGCTGACGCGCTTCGCTAACGGGCTGGTGATCTACAGTCACAATCAGCTCTATGGTCGTTGGTACTGTCACCCGTGTGGCGAGCGGCCCGACATCCAGCGTCAGTTGCGCCTCGCCATGCATAACCGGAAATCGTCGGCTCTGTTGTACAGCGCATCGGATATCGAGGTCTTGTGCGAGAGCGAGCTGGCAAAGCATCCTTTTCTGTCTCGATTGGGGCCGGATGTGCTGGCCCCGGCCACGGACCGGGTGCTGCTATTGTCACGCCTGGACGACAAATGTTTTCGTAACCGCCAGCTCGGCGGCCTGCTTACCGATCAGTCGTTCCTCGCCGGGTTGGGTAATTACCTGCGCTGTGAAATCCTCTTCGTCAGCGGTCTGCATCCGCGTCGGCGGCCTGTGCAGTTGACGGGTTCGCAACGAATCCGGCTGACGGAGGCCATGCTGCACTTGCCCCGTCAGTCCTACGAAACCGGCGGCATCACCAATGATCTGGTTCGTGCGCATGAGTTGATAACCGCGGGTGCGGGTTTCGAGGTGGCTCGCTTCTGGGTGTTCCGCCGTGAGGGTCTGCCCTGTTACCGCTGCGGTGCACCCATCGTGAAGCAGGTGCTGGGTGGGCAACCGACGTACCTGTGCCGGCAGTGCCAGAAAATGATCTGACTGGAGTGACCCTGCCAACAGCAGGTGTACCTAAATATGCCGGTGCGCTATCGAGTGTGGCTGCAGCAGCCCACATCCGGCAAGACCTAAAAGTCTATAGAAAATCAGTTATTTGCCGCCATGTCAGAGGGTTTCCGGAAAAGGCCCCTTGCTTGCTTTAATGCCTGTTTGCGCATAGCGAGAAGTAGCGTAACTTGCTGATAACTTGATATTTTCTTTGGTTTTATCTATGTTTGGTAAAACCAGTGCGGCTTGGACGTTGGCGGAAAACGATGGCCTGTTTGAGGGTCGAGGGCATGGATAAAGCCGGTCCGACAATATTCAGGACGTAGATGTGGATATATAGATGTGATGTAGGGGGGCGTACTGATGATGAAAAATACGTGTTTTATTGCCGTTGGGTCATGGCGAATGGCCGTTTTTCTCACGCTCTCGGGTGTCTTGTTATTGTCCTCAAACGCCAGTGCCGATGGCTGGGATCCAGGTTCTGGGACCACCGCCAGCGGGAGCATTGTGAATACCCGCCACAATCTGACCACCAGCTGGAATGCCTATGACTACATGTCCAGTGCGCGCAATCAATATAACGATGTCTGCGTTTATTGCCACACCCCGCATGGCGCCAACAGTCAAATCGATGCGCCGCTGTGGAACCGTACGATCAATAGTGACAGCAACTACACGATCTACGATAAACCCACGACCTTGATGCGTCCCATCAGCGTGCCCGGCCCCAGTTCACTGACCTGTCTTTCCTGTCATGACGGCACGATCAGTATCGATTCCGTGCTGAATATGCCGGGATCCGGCCGGGATCCCATGAACAGTGGCCTGACCAATACCGAGGTCGGGACATCCAACGCGTCCTTTCTAGGTCAGTGGCGGGCTGCGGGCAATTCGGGGCCAATGAGTGTACACATGACCCTGGGTGGGCCGGGGCTCACCTGTGCCGCTTACTGCCACAATCCCGCCAACGAGGAGTTGACCGGCTGGACGGATTTCACGGCCTTTGTCATTGGCGAGGATCTGCGCGATGACCACCCGATTGGTGTTCAGTACCCGGACACCTTTGGACCTAGCGTGGACTTTAATCCGCCCGATACCACGATCCCTGGGAAATGGGCCTTTTTCGACACCAACGGCAATAATTTTGCCGATACGAACGAGATTCGTTTGTACGACAGTGGTGATGGTTACGAGGTGGAGTGTGCATCCTGTCACGATCCGCACGGCGTGGCGTCCGGCGGTGCAGGCTCAAGGTTTAGTCCCAGTTTTCTGCGTGTCAATAACGGGGTCGTCGGCAGCCATGCCGGTGTTACCGGTATTGTCAGTCATGGTCCCAGTGCCTTGTGTCTGACCTGTCACACGAAGTGATTTCTTTTGCTTTTCGGTGCTCAGCATTGCTGGGTGCCGTGTCATTTTCTGGCGGGTTTTCTCCTGTCTATTTTGCTACACCGTAGCGTGGTGTGGCGCGTCCAAGCTGGCAGCGCAAGCCGTTAATCGCGGCTAAAGCCGCTCCTAAGGGTTGGCGTCAAAATTAATTTACATTTATGGGCGTCGAGGCGCTCGCCTGGCAAGGCGCAACAACACAGGAATATTGGTTATCTTTCAAGTTGTTGCAACGCAGTCAGGCGAGATGCATCGGCGTTCAGAAATGTGAATTAATTTTG
>JAJRWE010000048.1 GCA_024276955.1 Gammaproteobacteria bacterium | reverse complement strand
CATGAAGAACATGGAGAGCATGAAGTGTTGAAAGGTAACAGTAAATTAGCACATCGGGTCATTGGTGCTGCCATTGATGTTCACAAGACCAGATTGTATTGGCGCTGAAAAGTGTAGAAACATTGCAGGGTATCCATGAGGTACAATTGCTGACCTATCTAACGGCGTGCAAAAAAAACAACATAGCTTCCTGATTAATTTTAAGGTGAAGCTGCTGAAGCAGGGTAGCAAAAGCTTTGTCCTGTGAAACCTTTATGCGCTTCATGTTCTTCATGGTGTCAGTAGTTACAAAATAGGCTGTAAAACCGTAACGCCATGATTTTATTGCTATCTAATATGACAAAGTAGAACTAGTCTATCGCAAAAAGTCGGGCAGTAGCATTACCAAAACAGATTGGTTTTGATGATTGATGACTCGATTATTTCCTTGGTAGTGAAAGTTTGTTCTGTCTGTGTGGTTGTACAGATATATTGAAGGACAAGAAAAAAGGGCCGTTAAGGCATGCGCCTTGCTATTGGTGGGATGTTAGCGTGTCATACAAAAAATCCTTTTTAATGAATGAGGTGAAGTAAAATGAGTAGCAAAGAGATATTGGAACAAGCAATCATGCTTAAACCGGAAGAGAGATTTGTAATCGTTGAAGGCTTGTTGAAAAGCCTTGATGAACCTGACCAAATATGGGTAGAAGAAGCCGAGAAAAGACTTAAAGCCTATCGTGACGGCAGCCTTGAAGGGATTCCTATGGAGGAAGTATTCAAGGAAAAATAGTGAAAGTTATATTTTTAAAATATGCGAAGCTTGAGTTGGAGGATGTAAAGCATTCCTACGAACTTGAGTTCGAAGGTCATGGCCTGAAATTCAAAGAAGAGGTAAAAAAATCGGCAACGAGAATCGCTGAATATCCTAAAGCTTGGTCAGTTGAACGTGGTGAGGTAAGAAAATGCCTTCTTCATAAATCCCTTACAAACTTTTGTATTCTGTTGAAGAAGAGCACATATTCATAATTGTCGTTGCACATATACACCGAAAGCCAGGCTATTGGATTGATAGAGAGGAAAAATAACGAACAAGGTTAGATTGTGTGAGGAACGAACCACAATCTGAACTGTTTGTTGGACAAGCCCGGTGGTGGTATGGAGTGATGGCCCTTTATTGAAAATATCTTTTTCGGATTTACTGGGTTTAAAGGCTCGCCGTTCCCGGCAGGTCTCCAGCCGAGTAAATCCCACTTCCCTGGCGGCAATTAAGCCACAAGAATTTTGCGCCAGTGACCGTCCGGGATTCCCATTGTTTTTTCTTGCTGTTTTGATAACGAAAAGTCACCTTGCCACCCCGGCAGGCGACAATGTCTTCCTCCTGTGGTTAAAGGGGTCAGGTGGGATGTGGGTGTCCAGTAACAGCCCCTTGTTCACTTTTTTCCCCGTTGTCTTCTGCGATACCCACCCCTGCGTAAAGCTTGCCCTTGTCACCTATGATAGCGCTCCATTTCTTTTCGATGGGCGAGGACGTCGCCGGTCATCTTGATGGTTCCGGCCATGTGTGAAATTGGTAACAGTTTCTCAGGTCCAATGGACACCACTTTGCCCCGGGCTTGCCGTGCTTGCTGACGATGATGGACTCGCGGGGGCGACCCACTTTGTTTCCCTCTATCTGATGACTGGCTTATCGGTGGCGATGCCCCGTGGCTCCTTGCCACGCCAAACGTCGGGGCGTCGGGAGTATCCGCCACATGGCTTTGGTGTCAGGAACGGCTGAAAGTCCACGGCTTTACTGATATATTTGCCCACCCTTACAGTGGAGACAGGTCTAACATGTTCACCGGCATCATTCAGGCAACGGGCGAGATCCGTACCCTCGAGCAGCGCGAAGGCGATGCGCGGCTGGCTATTGCCGTCGGCCAGCTGGATATGGGCGATGTGGCGCCAGGTGATTCTATTGCCGTCAACGGCGTGTGTCTGACGACTGTGAGCTTCGACGCGCATAGTTTTGTTGCCGACGTTTCCGGTGAAACTCTGGCGTGTACGACGTTGGGCGATCTGTCGCCGGGTGCGCGGGTGAATCTGGAAAAGGCGCTGATGCCTGCTACGCGTCTCGGTGGGCATCTGGTGAGCGGTCATGTCGATGGCGTGGGCGAGGTGCTGCGGCGTTGGTCCGATGCGCGCTCCGAGCGCTTTCGCATCCGCGCGCCGGCCGGGCTGGCCAAATATATCGCCGGAAAGGGTTCCATCTGCGTCGATGGCATTAGCCTCACCGTGAATCGTGTCGAGGGTGCGGAGTTTGAATTGAATATTGTGCCGCACACGCTGCAGGAAACTACCATGGGTGATTTAACAGCGGGTCGGCGGGTGAATCTCGAAGTGGATATCATTGCCCGCTATCTGGAGCGCCTGCTGCTGGGTGAGAAGGCGGCGCAGCCGGGCGGCGTTACAGAAACGCTGCTGGCGGAGCAGGGTTTCATCAAGCCCTAAACAAACAAATTATTTGTAGGAGTGGGTTATGCCCGCGATATCTTTACCTGGCGACCACAGAGGTGGTTGTTTTAGCATTGTGGTAGTGGCTTCAGCCATGAAAAATGGTCCCAGCCTTCTTCGCGGCTGAAGCCGCTCCCACAGCTTATATCGCGAGCATGGCCCGCTCCTACACGGTTGACAGGAACGACTATGGAATTGAATAGCATCGAAGAAATCGTCAGCGACATGCGTGAGGGCAAGATGGTCATCCTGATGGATGACGAGGACCGCGAGAACGAGGGCGATCTAATTATGGCCGCGGCCAAGGTGCGGGCGGAAGATATCAATTTCATGGCCCGCAACGGTCGTGGTCTGATCTGCCTGACCTTGACCCAGGAACGCTGCGAGCAGCTGCGTCTGCCGCTGATGGTCAATGACAACAATGCGGCCTATTCCACTAACTTTACCGTCTCGGTGGAGGCGGCGGAGGGCGTGACCACCGGCATCTCCGCCGCCGACCGCGCGATGACCATTCAGGCCGCAGTGGCGCCGGATGCAAAGTCGGAGGATCTGGTGCAGCCGGGTCATGTGTTTCCCATCATGGCTCAGCCGGGCGGGGTGCTGACGCGCGCCGGCCACACGGAAGCGGGCTGCGACCTGGCGCGTTTGGCGGGGCTGGAAGCGGCTTCGGTGATTGTCGAGATCCTCAACGAGGACGGCAGCATGGCGCGGCGTCCGGATCTGGAAAAATTCGCCGCCGAGTTCGGTATCAAGATCGGCACCATCGCCGACCTGATCCGCTACCGGTTGGAAAACGAGCGCAGCGTGGAACGGGTGGCCGAGTGCGCGATGCACAATGACATCGGCGAATTCCGCCTGGTCACCTATCGCGATCGTATCAGCGGTCAGGTGCATTTCGCCCTGGTGAAGGGTCAGATCAAGCGCGATACGCCGACCTTGGTGCGCGTGCACATGCCGCACTATCTGGCCGACGTGCTGGGCATGAAACGCTCCGACGCCAGCTGGCCGTTGGAGGATGCCATGTCCTTCATTGAGGCCAAGGGTGAGGGCGTGATCGTGCTGCTGGGGCAGAGCGAGGGCGAGCAGGAACTGATCCAGCGCGTTACGCACTATCAGGAAGAGGACGCGGGCCAAAGCGTCGGCAAGCGCGAGTCCAATCCGGACCTGCGCACCTACGGCCTCGGCGCGCAAATCCTACTCGACCTTGGCGTGCGCAAGATGCGTGTGCTGTCCGCGCCCATGCGCATGCACGGCCTGTCCGGCTTCGGCCTGGAGGTGGTGGAATACATCGGCGGTGACGCCGCGGCGTCTGCGTGAGAAGATTGCGCCAGCATTGAGGTAGGAGGGGGCCGTGCCCGCGAAAAAAGGCCGTTTGCCACAGAGGCACGGAGTACACAGAGATATAATTGATTTGTTTTTCTCTGTGCCTCTGTGGCAAGAAAGGCGTATTTCGCCGGCATGGCCCGCTCCTACGGCTGAAACGTGCTAAACCGGGCGGCTTCGCCCTTCGCATGAACGAACAGATATACGGAAAACAACCATGAGCATCAAAACCATCGAAGGCGGCCTGACCCTGCACGGCAAGCGCTTCGGCCTCATCGCCGCCCGCTTTAACAGCTTCATCGTCGACAGCCTGCTCAACGGCGCCATTGACACCCTCAAGCGCCACGGCGCGACGGACGGCGACCTCACCCTGGTGCGTGTGCCCGGTGCCTTCGAGATGCCCATCGTCGCCGCACGCATGGCGGCAAGCGGGGATTACGACATCATCATCGCCCTCGGCGCAGTGATCCGCGGCGGCACCCCACATTTCGACTACGTGGCCGGTGAGTGCACCAAGGGCCTGGCGCAGGCCTCCCTGCAGCACGACGTGCCGGTAGCCTTCGGTGTACTCACCGTGGACTCCATCGAGCAGGCCATTGAGCGCGCCGGCACCAAGGCCGGCAATAAGGGCGCCGAGGCGGCCCTGGCGGCCATCGAAATGGTCAACCTGCTGGAGAACCTCGGCTGATGGCCAACCCTCGTCAACTGGCCCGCCAGTGTGCGGTACAGGCGCTTTATTCCTGGCAGCTGACCGATGGCGATCCGCTCGATATCGACGCGGCGTTCCGCATCGAAAACGACATGGACGGTGTCGATGTCGATTATTTCCGTGAGTTGTTGCGCGAGATTCCTCGTCTGCGCGAAGAGCTGGATAGCCATATTGCTCCTCTGCTTACGCGTCCACTGGCGGAGGTGGATCCGGTGGAGCGCGCCATCCTGCGTCTCGGCGCCTATGAGCTGAAGTGTCGCCTTGACGTGCCTTATCGCGTGGTCATCAACGAGGGTGTGGAACTGGCCAAACTGTTTGGCGCCGAGCAGGGCCATCGTTTCGTCAATGGCATTCTCGATGGCATGGCACGCGAGCTGCGCGGCACGGAGCAGGCCGCCGACAGCCGTCCACTGCCGGAGCCGGCAGCGCCTGCCGATGCCAGCGTGGGCAAGGGAAAATATGGTCAGAAGCGCGCGCCCATCATCCGCACGGCGAGCAAGAAACGGGTCATCAAAAAACGCACGATCGCAAAGCCCGACGAGACGCAGAGGCGCAAGCCCGTCGCCGATGAGCCCGCCGCAAAGCGGGGTCTTGCCAAGAAAACAACGGCAAAGAAGGCTGTCACAAAGAAGGCCGTGGCAAAGAAAAGCGTGGCAAAGAAAAGCGTGGCAAAGAAGGCGCCCGTAAAAAAGAAGGCGTTTTCCGCTAAGCCTTCCGCAAAGTCTTCTTCAAAGTTTTCTTCAAAGAAAAGGGCTCCGGCAAAGAAAAGTGGCGCCAGTCTTTACGCCGGCAAGAAAAAACCGGCATCCTGAGTCCATCCCAAGGCTTCCGTGAACGAGTTTGACCTCATCCGCCGCTACTTCGCCGGGCGCGGTGTGCGCCGCGATGACGTGCCGCTGGGCATCGGCGACGATGCCGCCCTGCTCACACCGCCGCTGGGCCAGTCGCTGGCGGTGACCGTCGACACCCTGCTCAGCGGTGTCCACTTCGCCGCCGACATCCCGCCTGCCGATCTCGGTCATAAGGCCCTTGCCGTCAATCTCAGCGACCTCGCCGCGATGGGCGCTGAGCCTGCCTGGGCGATCCTCGCGCTGAGTCTGCCGCAGGCCGACGAGGCCTGGCTGGCGGCCTTCGCCGAGGGATTTTTCGCCCTCGCCGGGCGCCACAGCGTGCAATTAGTGGGTGGTGACACCACCCGTGGCCCGCTTTCCGTTACCGTGCAGGTGCAGGGTTTCGTGCCGCAGGAAAAGGCCCTGACCCGCCGTGGTGCACGGCCCGGCGACCACGTCTTCGTCACCGGCAGCCTGGGCGATGCCGGGGCCGGGCTGGCCATCGAGCAGGGCCGATTGGAATTCGCCGGCCCGCCGGCAGATTTCCTGTTGGCGCGTTTGCACCGGCCCACGCCGCGCATCGACGCCGGTCTGGCCCTGCGCGGGCTGGCCACCGCCGCCATCGATATCTCTGATGGCCTGGCCCAGGATCTCGGCCATATCCTCGCTGCCAGCGGGGTGGGCGCGGTGTTGGACATCGACCGCCTTCCGCTCTCCGATGAACTGCTGGCCAGCGGCATCGACCGGCCCTGGCGGTTGGCGGTCTCCGCCGGGGACGACTACGAGCTGTGTTTCACCGCCCCCGCCGATGCCGACCGTGGTGTGGCCGATGTCCTGGATTGCCCGCTCATCCGCATTGGTCGTATCACCTGTGAGCCCGGCCAACATTGGCTGGATGCCGCTGGCCAGCCTGCAGAGTTGCCGTCGCATGGCTGGGATCACTTTGCGCGGGGCAGGGCATGAAGCGCCGTAACACCGCACCACCCAGCGTGTGGCGAGACCCGGTGCACTTTCTCGCCTTCGGTCTGGGTTCCGGCGCCGCGCCGGTGGCCCCCGGCACCTTCGGCACCCTCGCCGCCATCCCGCTCTATCTGCTGCTCGCACCGCTGCCCCTGTGGGGCTATCTGTTGGCGGTAGGTGCCGTGTCGTTGTTGGGCATCTGGTTGTGCGACCGCACCAGCCGCGACCTCGGTGTACACGATCACCCCGGCATCGTCTGGGATGAATTCGCCGGTTATCTCGTCACCATGATCGCCGCGCCACCGGGCTGGCTGTGGATCGCCGTCGGTTTCGTCCTGTTCCGCATCTTCGACATCCTCAAGCCCTGGCCCATCCGCTGGATTGACCGACAGGTGCACGGCGGTTTCGGCATCATGCTGGATGACCTGTTGGCGGGGGTATTTGCCGCGCTGGTGTTGCAGGCCATGGCCTGGGGGCTCGGCGATTATCTGTAGGAGTCCATGTAGGATGCCGGTGAGTTTCACGAACTGATCGATGCGGTTCGTGAAGCAAGTAGGTTGGGCAAAGGAGCGCAGCGACGTGCCCAACGGGATGCTGCATGGATGCAGGAGGTAGGGTAACGCAGGGGCAGTTACCGAGGATGCGGTAGCATTGCCCAACTACCAACTTCCTGTAATGCTCAGGTTGCCCCAGCTCATAAAGCGACTGCCCTTGCCGTGCCTGATCTCCGTCGTCTCGCCGTGCCAGCTGTAGCCCACCCGGATGCCATCACCCAGCACATATTCGAGTCCAATCCAGGCGTTGGCGATGACGGGGTATAGTTGCGCGCGTGAATAGCTCACGGGACTGTCACGGAACTGCCCTTGCAGCAGGGCGTTGTAGACCCGGGCACGCACAAACAGGCCTCCCCACAGATAGAATTGGCGGCGTGATGCGCCTCGTGTGGCGTGGACACTGCCGCGCTCGGCGTAATCCTCCAGCAGTGGGTTATCGCTCCACCAAGGGCTGCTGATGTGCCCCAGGCGGCCACTGATACCCCAGCCCAGGTCGGTCAGATAACCGAGACTGCCCTTGAGTGTCGAGCTGAGATCATAGTCGAGGCCGTTGGCGCTTTTGCGTGCCCAATGCCGTGTCTGCCGGCTGAGGCTGTAGCGCAGGGTGGGCTCGCCGCCCGCGGAGACCTGATAGTCCCAGCCCTTGGCCAGATCAACGCCCAGTGGTCGATGGATGGCATTCTGCACATCAGCGCTCAGGGCCAGACCGAGGGCGCCCAGGGTGACGGTTCGGGTGATGGCCCGTCGCCCGTTGGCCAACAGGGTCTGCCGGCTGCTGGAAAGAAAGAGCAGGCTGGCATAGGGGCGGTCATCGTATTGTGCTTCGCGGCTCTGGGTGTCCTCCGGCGTAAAGACAGACATGCCGGCCTCGGTGGCGTAGAAGGTGCGCTGTGGTGTCTCGCTGCCGATGCCTGCCGTTTGCTCGATGAAACCGAGCACGGTGTCGAGGCTGATCCGGGGTGAGCTGGACAAACCGGTAGTGGGAAAGGCGCTGGTGTAGCTGAACGAGATGCCGCCGGTGAAATCCTGGTCGTTGTTGTTGGGGGCGATGAGATCGTTGTCCATCGACAGGCGCCAGCCGGCGGGTATTTCTGTGCCGGCCTGGGTGGTTCCCGCTATGAGCCCACAGGTTAATAGC
Organism: Gammaproteobacteria bacterium; assembly: GCA_024276955.1. Taxonomy (GTDB): domain Bacteria; phylum Pseudomonadota; class Gammaproteobacteria; order SZUA-152; family SZUA-152; genus DRQN01. The sequence goes on along the minus strand of JAJRWE010000048.1, from coordinate 444 downwards.
AGTAGCGGAAGGATTCGCTGCCGGGTATCTGGCTTGATGTCGGTGCTGGTACTCATGTGTGCAGACGATAACCCATCTCTTGCAACGGTGACATGGTGGATAACAGTTTGAGGTCAATGGAAAAAACTGTGGGTTGATTCACATTCTGTTGTGTTTGCAACCACTAGAATCCACAGAGACTCAATGGATTAATCTCTACCAATATACTCGGGAAATGTGTCATGAAAAAGCAGATGGTTGTGGTTGCCGGTTTTAGTATTGCTCTGTTAGTGACGGGCTGCGGTGGGGGGGGTACGGATGATCCAATGAATCCGGGCAATCCGGGTGGTTCGGGCATGACGAAGGCCGCACTGGGCGCCATGCTTTACAAGGACACCAATCTGTCGGAGCCCGCGGGCCAGTCCTGCGAAACCTGCCACAGCCTACTGCCGGGTGACGGTTTTG
>JAJRWE010000047.1 GCA_024276955.1 Gammaproteobacteria bacterium | reverse complement strand
TAAGACCTACACGGATGCCAAGGGCAGGGGCAGCCCCACCAACCGGGCCGAAGAGGCCCTGGCTGTATTATTGGAAAAGCTGGACGTGGTGCGCGGCATGTTTGCCACACCGAGGGGCACAGACGCGGCGCAGGGTTTTGACTATAGCGAATACGAGACCAAGGCCACTGCCTTGCTGGTGCCGGCTGCCAACCACATTCTCGGACTTGAGGATGGCAAAAAGCGCTTCCTCGACCATGTGCTGGCCATCTCCAAGGCCTTCTCACTCTGCGGCACGCTGGATGAGGCAAAAGCGCTGCGCAAGGAGATCGCTTTTTTTTCGGCCATCAAATCCGCCATTATCAAGTCCACCACGGTGGACAAAAAACGCACGGAAGAAGAGAAGAACTCGGCGCTGAAGCAAATCCTGGACAACGCCATCATGGCAGAGGGTGTGGAGGATATCTTCAGCCTGGCCGGTCTGGACAAGCCAAATATCGGCCTGCTATCGCCGGAGTTTTTGGAAGAAGTCCGCAACATGCCCGCCCAAAATCTCGCCGTGGAGTTGTTGGAAAAGCTGCTGCGGGATGAAGTCCGGGCCCGTACCCGCAACAACGTGGTGCAGGAAAAGAAATACGGCGACCGTCTGCTGGAAACCCTGCGCAAGTATCACAACCGCGCCATCGAGACTGCCCAGGTCATCGAAGAACTCATCGACATGGCCAAGGACTTTCAGGCGGCCATGAAACGGGAAGAGGCGTTGGGCCTCAACCCCGATGAACTGGCCTTTTACGATGCGCTGGCAAACAACGAAAGCGCCGTGCGCGAACTGGGCGATGACGTCCTGAAAAAGATCGCCCATGAACTGACGGAGAAACTCCGCAAGAGCACCACGGTCGACTGGCAAGTGCGTGACAGCGTGCGCGCCAGGATCAGAAATCTGGTGCGTGTTCTGCTTCGTCGTTACAAGTACCCACCGGACAAGATGCCGGAAGCGGTAGAGCTGGTGCTGAGACAGGCGGAAGTGCTGTCCAGTCAGTGGTCGATGTCATCGCCGTAGCGTATCGGTATCAAAGGATGGAATGGGGGAATGGTGAGACCTGATCAGCTCGTAAAGGCGCGCAACCCAATGCCATTAAGTTAAGCCTGACGTCCTGCTTGTTGTAGGTTGGTGGTGACGAAGGAACTCCAACATTGTTGGTTTCGTTGGGGTTCGCAGGCTCACCGCCAACCTACAAAACAATCGTGATTTTGTTAACTTTAATAGTCCCGTTTTAAGATTAAAACCACAGATGTTTTTGTCGGCGGGCTGATCGCGGACATGGCCCGCTCCTACCGGTCTGCGTATTTTCTCACCTTTGTAGGGTGGGCGGTGCCCTCCCTACAATAACGACATCACTGTCGGTTTATGTACGGTTTTTGGCAGTGATAAATATCGTCATGCTTTCGGCGCGACCGAAGCAGAGAAACCTATTGGGCGTAGGAGCGGGCCATGCCCGCGAAAAAGGTGGGTTTCATTCGCGGCTGAAGCCGCTACCACAATGTCCTGCCCCTCTGTCTCTGTGGTGAAACGCGGGCATGGCCCGCTCCTACACACAATAGGGGCTGGTGGTGTTTGAGGAAGGAAGATGGTATCTACGTTGTGTAAAAAATATCCCCTCAGTTGTTGGCCCATAGCGGACGAACATAGGCGTCGTCGCGGATGCTGTCGTCTTGCATCATCTGCCAGGCGGTCTGGAAGCCGAGTTCGCGGTAGGCCTCGAACTGTTTTTCATCGAAGAACTGGTCGCTGGTGGGTTCGTCCGGGAATGCCGGATGGGCCTTTTTGTAGCCGTAGAGGTCGGCGCTCAGCTGTTTGAAGAAGCTGGTCTTGAGGTAGAGCAGGCGCCCCTGGCTGTTGTCGGGATAAATGATGGGACACATGATGTAGCCGTGCTCGGCGCATGGGATGGCTTCTTCGGCCGTGTTCGCGCCAGTCTTGCGGCGCGGTACGAGGGGCTGCAAGCCTTTGCAGTCGCAGAGGATGAGGGTGCCGAAGTCGACGCGTACCTTTTCCACCGCATTGGCGAAGTCGGTGAACTGGTAGTCGGGGTCGGCGCCGCCATCGCACAGCACGATGAGCCGTGTGCGACGGCGGATGAGTTCATACAGGGCGAGATTTTCGAAGTGACCGCCATCGGTCAGCTGGACAAAATCACCTGCTTCGTTGAGCCTTGAGCGGAAGAAAATTTCGCACAGGCCGGGAAGCAGGAAATTGGGTATTCCCCGGGGTTTCTGTTTGCCGGGCGGTCTGGCGTTCGCTGTTTTCCTGGGATTCGGGTCGGGATTGGATGCCCAGTAGCCGAGGCGGATGTTGAGCAGCCCCATAAGCATACTGAGCAGTGGCTGGCGGGTCACTCCCTGGCCACCGATGCCGGTGCCGGGATTAACCGCGGCGCCGGAGATGGCCATGGCGGTGGGCAGGGTCATGCGGCCATCCATGAAGTCTTCGGACTTGCGCCAGCCAGTGGCGTTGCTGCCGCAGAAATAGGGGGAGAGGATGAAGTTGTCGCCGCCGCGGCCGCGGAATTTGGGAATGCTGGAGGATTCCAGCACCACGTTGGTGTTGATCAGGTGGTAGGGCGCCGGGTTGGCTTCGGGGCCCTCGCCCTGGTTCGCGGCGTAGAGATCGTGGATGGGCATCTTATCCGCGCTGGCCGCGGCACGAGTGGCGATGGCGCCATCCAGCGCCTTTTCGATGTCGGGCATGAAAAGCTCCATCAGGCGGTCGCGGTAGTAGCGGTGGATGGAGAGGTAGTTGATATTGGCGAGCCTGCCGAGCAACAGTGCGCCGATGGCGATGACGACGATGGCGGTGAGGAGTCCCGGCCCATTGGCGCCCTCCGTGAGGCGGATGGCGCAGTGGTAGGCGAGCAGCAACAGACCGAACCAGAGTGCGGCGGTGGCGACGGTTACCACCAGGCCCATGGGGATACGGCCCTTCTTGCCGCTGCTGGTCTTGAAGAAGGCGAAGATGCCGGAGAGTGCGCCGAACAGGGTGGAGAGGGCGCCGATCCAGCCGGGCAGGGCCGATCCGTCCTCGCTCGCTTCGGCCGCTGGTGCCTCCAGTGTACCGCTGAATTGCAGTGCGCCGTCCGCCGAGCGGCTGCCACTGATGAGGAATCCGCTGGCCTCGGTGGCGGACGTTTTGCCTAACGTTTGCAGGGCCTCGTAGACGACGGGCACGGCGCCGAGGATGAGCAGGGCAAGGGTGAGGGTGAGCAGGGGGCTTGCCGTGCGCTCGTAGATTTGACGCCAGCGATAGGCTGCGGATTTTTCACTCTTCCGGCCGCGCTTGTTCTTTGACCATTCGCCGGTGAGCACCGCAAAGCTCAGCGAGAGGAGCACGAACAGCCCGGCGAAGAGCAGGCCGAGCCACAGGGCGAGGTTGCCGGCGTCCACGGGCAGGCCGAGGTCGGCCGGGGTGTGCGACAGCAGGGGGTAGGCCGCGGCGAGGAACAGGGCCAGCAACAGGCCGAAGTAGACACCGAGACTGATCAGGGCGCCGCGCAGGATCACCGCGACCAGGGACATGGCGTCGATGCCGTCGCCGGGGGTCAGATATTTGGCCTGCTGACGGAGGTAGCGCAGCAGCTTTCCCTTGTAGCGCTCGGTGACGCCGCCCTCGCCGTCCGCCCTGGTCCTGCGTACATCATCCGTCTTGGTGGCGAGGCGCAGCTCGGGGTCTGAGCCGCTCATGGGGTAGCTGCCGTAGGGGAAGCGCTTGCGATCCAGGCCGAAGCGGTCGATGCCGGTCTCCGCCGGGTCCATGGGGTGGGACAGCAGCCAACTCACGGAGGAACCGATATAGCCGCCACCGGAGACGGTGGAGAGGTAGTCGAAATTCTTCAGCCAGCCGTTGTGGGCCAGGGCCTGCATGACGCCCAGCGAGAAACTGGCGGAGCGGATGCCGCCGCCGGAGAGAGCGAGGCCGGTGAGATCCTGGATGTCGGCGTCGCCGGATAGACCGCGGCGCCGGCGAATGTACTCGAATTCCTTATTAATGACGCCTTGTGCCCCAAAGTACTGGATGTCCTTGGCGTAGTATTTGATGTAGTTGCCGGCATCCTTGCTGCTGTTGTCGTTTTCTTTTTCCTGACTGCCGTCTACCATCTTTTCTCTCCCTGTTTTCTGCTATTGGCCATGGGCAGGCTTTTTGCCGCGGTGGTGAACCCTGCCTTTATAACAACAAATATAGGATGTGGGGAAGAGAGTCCAAGTGTACGGGGGTGGGTAGTATCTTGGTCTGGAAAAGATGGCGCCACAAAAAAAGGGGAATGGGTATGAACCCATTCCCCTTTTCGTCCGCCCTGGTGCCCCCTAGTTGACGATCGAGGCGCTGGAGGCGAAGAGAATCGTGTCGAAGGTGCGGTGCAGGCTCTTGCTGGTGTAGTTGTGCATCACGGCGGCGTCGCCCCATTGCACTGTGTCGTTGGGCTGTGCGCGCATCATAGTGACGGCGATCCACAGCGGTTTGTCGCTGCCGACGTCGACCTTCATATAGGTGTAGCCGGAGGCGTGCAACAGTTCCAGCACGGTGCCCTGTTTGGGCATGTCCTTGGCTTCGTCCAGTGCCTGTTGCTGGGCGGGGCTCAATTGCTGACCTGCCGGTGCGGTGGATTGCTGGGCGGGTGCCTGCTGGGCCGGCGCGACGGCGGGGGCCTCGGCCTCTGGCTTGGCGTCGTCGGAATCGGAGCAGGCGGTCAGGGCCAGCAGGGCGGCGCTGAGCGCCAGGGCGAAAATGTGTTTCATTGGTTGTGTCCCCTCGAAAATTTGCTCGACACTTTAGCACAGGCGGGGGATTTGCGGCTATTAGGGGGCAACCCGCAGGACAAGGCCGTTTTCCCTAGGAGTCTGTCGGGTTTGGGTAATCGTAGCGAGCATGGTGGGAGGGCGGGTCAAAATGTTTCCGGTTTTGAGGGGAATAGTGGGACTATTTAACGAAAAACCGGCAATATTTTGGCTGTCCTCCCATCAGTGCAGTAGATTATTCCCAAATCCGACAGACTCCTAGCCCAGCAGACGCATGGACAGATCCACGGCGCTCACGTCCTTGGTGATGGCACCGACGGAGATATAGTCGACGCCGGTCGCGGCAATGGCGCGGAGGGTATCGAGATTGACGTTGCCGGAGGCCTCCAGTTTGCTGCGCCCGGCGGTGAGCGCCACGGCTTCGCGCATCGTGGCGAGATCCATGTTGTCGAGCATTACGGTATCGGCGCCGGCGTCCAGGGCCTGGTGCAACTCCATGAGGTTTTCCACTTCCACTTCCACCGGCTTGCCGGGGGCGATTTCCTGCGCCCGGTTTACGGCCTGTGCGATGCCGCCGGTGGCGAGGATGTGATTTTCCTTGATCAGGAAGGCATCGAACAGGCCCATGCGGTGGTTCTGTGCTCCGCCGCAGGCGGTGGCGTATTTTTGTGCCGTGCGCAGGCCGGGCAGGGTCTTACGGGTGTCGAGCAGGCGGGCGCCGGTGCCTTCGATGGCGTCGACGTAGCGGCGGGTGTGGGTGGCGGTGGCGCTGAGGGTCTGCAGAAAGTTCAGCGCCGTGCGTTCGCCGCTGAGCAGGCTGCGCGCCGGGCCGCGCAGTTGGCACAGGGTCTGATTGGGGCGCAGGCGTTCGCCGTCGCGGGCCTGCCAGATTACCTGCACACGGCGGTCGAGCTGGCGGAACACCTCGTCAAACCAGGCCGTGCCACAGAGAATGGCCGGCTCGCGGACGATGACCCGGGCTCGGGCCTCGGCGTCTGTCGGGATCAAGCGTGCGGTGATGTCGCCGCTGCCCACGTCCTCGGCGAGGGCAGCGCGCACTACGTGTTCGATGTCGGTGGGCAGGGTGCGAAGCGATACTGGCATACGTCTTTGTGTCCGTTGGTGGCGGGGCTACAGGCGGCGTCATTGGGTGCTGTCCACCCTACCAAATCCCGGCCGGACAAGCGCACAAATCATACTTCGTACTAAACTTAAAATAGCAAGTAGCCTGAGCGCAGCGAAACCCGGGGAGTTGGCGCGATAGATTCCCGGGTTTCGCTACGCTCAGTCCAGGCTACGGATTTAGGCCGTTAGGGTGAACAGTGTGAACTCCAACGAGTTTCCATAGATAGCAGAAAAGGGGGGGGCACATGACCAGGATACTCGCCATCAACGGTTCGTACCGGGATGACGGCATTACCGATCAGGCCGTGGCGACCGTGGTGCAGGTGGCGGAGGCCGCCGGAGCCGAGGTGGAGGTGGTTCACCTGCGTGAATACCCCATCGAGTTTTGCCTCAATTGCCGGGAATGTACTCAGCAACCGGGTACGGCGCCGGGTCCGTGCGTGCAGCACGATGGCATGGCTGAACTGGTGAACAAGATCGAGGCGGCGGATGCCTTCATTCTCGCCTCGCCCACCAATTTCGGTAGCACTACCGCCCTCTTCAAGCGCTTCATGGAACGGCTCATCGTCTACGCCTATTGGCCGTGGGCGATGCATGGCCCGCAGCTGCGCAAGGCCGGTGAGCCAAGGAAAAAGGCCGTGCTTATTACCTCCTGTGCCGCCCCCGCCTTTCTTGGCCGTTGGGCCTATGGCACGCGTAAGCAACTGCAGATGACCGCGAAGACTATTGGTGCAGAACCCGTCGGCACCCTCTCCATCGGCATGATCGCCAAGCAACCGCATCCCGTCTTGCCGGCGCGGGTGATGAAGCGGGCGCAGGCCCTGGGTAGAAAACTGGCGGGTGAGTGAGCGGCCTAGGAGTCTGTCGGGTTTGGGAATAATCTACTGCGCTGATGGGATAGCGGCCAAAATCTCCCCGATTTTTCGTTAAATAGTCCCACTATTCGTCTCAAAATCGGCAATATTTTGACTCGCTCTCCCCCCCGCTCGCTACGATTACCCAAATCCGACAGACTCCAGCTCTCAGGCCAGCTTGTCGTCGGCCACAAAGTACTGCGGATCTTCAATCACGTTGACCTCCACCAGGTCGCCGGCCTTTTCAGCAGCTTAGTGCATTCCGGGCTGAGGTGGCGCAGGTGCAGGCGTTTGCCGGCCTTCAGATAACGCTCGGCCAGGGAGTCGATGGCCTCGATGGCGGAGTGGTCGGCGACGCGGGCGTTCTTGAAGTCCACCACCACGTCGTCCGGGTCGTTCTTGGGGTCGAACAGGTCCTGAAAATTGCTCACCGAGGCAAAGAACAGCGGTCCCTCCAGCTCGTAGACCTTGTCGCCAAGCTCGTTCAGATAGCCCTTCACGTTGATGTGTTTGGCGTGCTGCCAAGCGAAGGCCAGGGCGGAGACGATGACGCCGACGACTACCGCCACCGCCAGATCAGTGGCCACGGTGACGCCGGAGACGAGGATCAGCACGAAGGCATCGGTACGCGGAACCTTTTTCAGGATGCGAAAACTGGACCACTCGAAGGTGCCGATGACCACCACGAACATCACGCCGACCAGCGCCGCCAGCGGAATCATTTCGATCAGGTCGGAGGCGAACAGGATAAAGGCCAGCAGGGCCAGCGCGGCGGTGATGCCGGATAGTCGCCCGCGACCGCCGGAGTTTACGTTGATCATGCTCTGGCCGATCATGGCGCAGCCACCCATGCCGCCGAAGAAGCCGGTGGCCACGTTGGCGGTGCCCTGGGCGATGCATTCCTTGTTGCCGCGGCCACGGGTCTCGGTGAGTTCGTCGATCAGGGTCAGGGTCAACAGGGATTCGATCAGACCGATGGCGGCGAGGATCACCGCATAGGGCAGGATAATCATGAAGGTTTCCCAGTTCAACGGCACCATGGGAATGTGGAATTCGGGCAGGCCGCCGGCGATGGAGGCGATGTCACCCACGGTCTTGGTGTCCAGGCCCAGGCCGATGACCATCAGGCTGACCACCACGATGGCCGCCAATGAGGAGGGTACGGCGTTGGTGAGCTTGGGCAGGTAGCGGATGATGGCCATGGTCAGGCCCACCAGGCCGAGCATGATCCACAGGGCGCCACCCTGCATCCACTGGCTGGCGCCATTCTCACCAGTGATCTGGAATGACTGCATCTGCGCCAGGAAGATGACGATGGCGAGTCCGTTGACGAAGCCCAGCATCACCGGGTACGGCACCATGCGGATGAATTTGCCCAGGCGCAACACCCCGGCGCCGATCTGGATGATGCCCATCAGCACCACGGTGGCGAACAGGTATTCCACGCCATGATCCGCCACCAGGGCCACCATCACTACCGCCAACGCCCCAGTGGCACCGGAGATCATCCCCGGGCGGCCACCGATGCTGGCGGTGATCAGTCCTACCATGAAGGCGGCGTACAGCCCCACCAGCGGCTCCACGCCGGCAACGAAGGCGAAGGCCACCGCCTCCGGCACCAACGCCAGAGCTACGGTGAGGCCGGAGAGGATATCGTTTTTGATATTGCGCGTGCGCGCGGCGTGGAGTTCGAACATGCGGACCTCGGGCGGGATATGCCGGACAACGCCGGCAAAAGGGCGCGTATTTTACCCGAGGCGGCGCGGGGCGGGAAGGAGGGTGGGTCGTCATCGCCGCGCAGGGCGTCTACTATTGAGGATATCGGCCATTCTCCCCGCTCAGGCGAGGGTCATTGCAAGGCCGGCGTTTACTGAGGAGGTATAGCATGAACCTGGTAAGGGAAGTGCTTGGGCCAAGATCCAAGTATGACAAGAGCCTGCCGTATACCTATGAGGCCAGGGTTCCCATTTTCGAGGGCAGCAAGGAGTTCAATGCCTATGTCGCCGATACCATTTGCGGCCTGGTGGAATACCTGAGCGCCAATGATATCGCCCCGGACGAGGTGCAGATCTTTGAGGTCTACGAAGAGCGGGAGAGGCCCGTCGAGGTGGTGCTCTTCGCCACCGCCGACAACCAGTGGCTGTTCCGGCCGGATCTCTGTGAGTCGTTCAAGACCCACTATCCCGGGCATATCGAGGGCGGGCATTGCACCTTTGAAGACCGGGACGGCAAATGTGACGGCCCCTGACAGGGCTCCCGCGCTCATTTTCACTGTGGCGGACGAACGGCTGGGTACTGAAATGCTCCCGGGGTGGCGGGATTGCCGGGGTCACTCGTCGAAGGAAACAAAGATGATCTTCCAGCCCTTGCCGACCTTGATCAGGTTATAGGTTGCCTTCTGGGTGTATTGCAGGTCGTCGCTGGAATCGTAAAATCCCCACTGCAATTTCACGATGGCGGTGGTCCTGTTGCTGGAGAGCAGTTGGCGTTTTTTCGCCTCGATGCGGGCGATCTTGCCATCACCGATGCGTGCACGGGTTTCCTTGAGGAAGGTGATGACCTCATCGGTGCTGTTGAGCTGACGGACATTATCACCGCCGATGATGGTGGTGGGCAGGTAATACTTGCGGGCATGCTGGCGCAGGTCGGCCTCCGTAAGAGAGGCGGCATAGCTGCTAAACAGCGCGTTCATGTTGTCGCCCTCGGCGAAGATGCGCAGGACTTCCTGTGACTGGCTGGAGGAAACGTAGCGGGCCATGTCCTTGTTGAATTGACGCATCAGCCGGCGCTCGGTGTCACAGCTATTGATGGTTGTGCTGCACCCGGTTTCCATGATGATCTGATATTTGCCATCACCCAGGGGCGCCTTGCTGACCGTGATGTCTGTTTCCCAGATGAAGGACTCATCATCTGCCGCATTGGTCTGGATGCGCTCGCTGGTGTCGGTGGCAAGTCCTTGGGGCGTTGCCTTTATGACCCACTGGCGCGCTGCATTCCAGATTTTTTCGCATTCATCGTCTGTTGTACACACGGGGATGGTTTGCTGGAATAGCACGTCGTCTTTCAGATCGAAGGCAGTGCTTTGGCAGCCGCCCAGGAGGACAACGGTGCTAAGAACGAAAAGAGGGAATTTCATGGTTTGCCTTCGAGTGCCGTGGGTGAGCAGTGTCTGGGCCGAGTCTATCACCGACGGCAGGCCTGTTATGATCCGTCGTCCAGGCGCAGCAGCTTGTAGACGATGAGATCGGGGTTGAGATCCGCCAGTTCGATACCCACTTGCAGGCCGAAGCGCGCCAGGGTGGCGTTGGGCGGGTGCTGGAACAGCAGCTCGCGGAAACAGGAATAATTTTCCATGCTGTCGGTGACCCGCTCCTTGTCATCCACGGCCTGATTGTGGTGCGCGACGGTGAAGGAAAACAGCGCCGGCAGGGTGAAGATGAGACGGTCGCCGTTCAGTTGCAGGCCCTCGCCGGACTGCCGGATCAGCGCCTGCATCCCGGCATCGCCGCCAGCCACGGTGGGAAGGATGTCTTCCAGCATGAGTCGGTAGATTTTTTCCATGGGCGGATTATAGGACACTTCGGTTTATCGTTTGCGCAGTGATCCGGCTCTTTGCGTTACACCGCGGAGTCGTGTAACGAGAAATCTCTCGGCAGTGAGTCGTTACGAAAATTGTAGGAGCGGGCCATGCCCGCGATGGGTGCCTCCGTGGCAAAAAATCTTTATCGCGGGCATGGCCCGCCCCTACAACACCCTCTGCGTGCTTTTCGTGGAGGACGGCAACAGGTTATGGTTTCTCAGGGAGACTCATCACACTGCTCTGCGGTAGGCTTGTGCCATGTCTTTGTGTTTTCGATGGTCTTCATGGTGCCGCTGGTTGTTGCCGGTCCTGCTGCTGGCGCTGCCTTGGGCCGGCGGCGTGTCGGCCGGGGAGCGGTCGGGTGGCGAGGCCCGCATCGCCGTGGCAGCCAATTTCGTCCCGGCACTGCGTGCGCTGGCCGGGGCCTTCGAGACCCGGCACGGCGGGCACATCGGCATCGTTGTCGGCTCCACCGGCAAGCTGTACGCACAGATCCACCACGGCGCGCCCTTCGATGCCCTGTTTGCGGCCGATGAGCGCCGCCCGGCACTGCTGGAGGCCGAGGGGCGTATCCGTTCCGGCCGCCGTTTCACCTACGCCATCGGCCGTCTGGCCCTGTGGAGTCCCGATGCGGGCCGCGTCGATGCCGTAGGCCGGGTGCTGGGTGAAGGCCGCTTCCGTTACCTCGCCATTGCCAACCCTAAGCTGGCTCCCTACGGCCGCGCTACACAGCAGGTGCTGGAGGCTCGTGGTCTGTGGCGAATTCTGCGGCCGCGGCTGGTGCGTGGCGAGAACGTCGGCCAGGCCCTGCAATTTGTGCGCAGTGGCAATGCCGAGTTGGGTTTTGTCGCCCTGTCGCAGATCCAGCGCCCGGGGCAGGCCGTCGCGGGTTCGCACTGGGTGGTGCCGGAGGATTTATATGCACCCATCGTACAGCAGGCGGTATTGCTGACGGACAACCCGCTGGCGGCGGATTTCCTGCGCTTTGTGCAGAGTCCGGAAGGACGCGATATCATCCGGTCTTTTGGCTACCAGTTGCCCTGACATGCTTACCGATGCCGATATTGCCGCGCTGCTGATTACCCTCAAACTGGCGGGCCTCACCACCCTGATTTTGTTGTTCATCGGCACGCCATTGGCCTGGTGGCTGGCGCGCACCCGCTGGCGTGGCAAGCCGGCTATCGAGGCGCTGGTGGCCCTGCCGCTGGTGCTGCCGCCAACGGTGCTGGGCTTTTACCTGCTGGTGCTGCTGGGTGCCAATGGCCCGTTGGGCGAGCACTCGCTGGCCTTCACCTTTACCGGGCTGGTGATCGGTTCGGTGTTTTATTCGCTGCCCTTCGTGGTGCAGCCCCTGCAGGGCGCCTTTGCGGCCGTGAACCGGGGCTATCTCGAGGCCGCCGCCACCCTGCGCGCCTCGCCGCGTGATACCTTTTTCTCCGTCGTCGTACCGCTGGCTCGGCCCGGTTTTTTGACCGCCACGGTGCTGGGCTTTGCGCACACCGTGGGTGAATTCGGTGTGGTACTGATGATCGGCGGTAATATCCCCGGCAGCACCCAGGTGCTGTCCATCGCCATCTATGAGCATGTCGAGAATCTGGAATATGCGCGGGCGCACTGGATCTCCGGCGGCCTGCTGCTGTTGTCATTTGTCCTGCTGTTGATGGTGTACGGGCTCAATCGCCGCTTCAAGGTGGTGGGTCCATGAGTCTGGAGGTATGCCTGCGATTGTCGCGTGGTGATTTTGCACTGGCGGTGGAGGCCTGTCTGCCTGCGCGTGGCGTGACGGCTATCTTCGGCCCCTCCGGTTGCGGCAAGACCACCCTGCTGCGCGCCATTGCCGGGCTGGAGCCGCAGGTGCACGGACGGCTCAGGCTGGGCGATGAGACGTGGCAGGACGAAGGGTATTGTCTGCCGCCGCACCAGCGCCCGGTGGGCTATGTATTCCAGCACGCGGTGCTGTTTCCGCATCTCTCCGTGCGCGGCAATCTGGATTTTGCGCGCCGCCGTAGCGGTGACGGGCCTGGGCCGGGATTCGATGAGGTCGTCGAACTGGCGGGTATCGGCCACCTGCTGTCACGCTCCACACCGAATCTCTCCGGCGGCGAGCGTCAGCGCGTGGCGCTGGCGCGGGCGTTGTTGACGGCGCCACGCCTGCTGCTGCTGGACGAGCCGCTGGCGGCGCTGGACCGGCAGGCCAAGGCCGAACTCATGCCCTGCCTCGAACGCCTGCACGAGAGCCTGTCGATCCCGGTGTTGTATGTGTCACACGCCATCGACGAAGTGGCGCGGCTGGCCGATCAACTGCTGCTGCTGGCCGACGGCCGCGTTGAGGCCAGTGGCCCGTTGGTGGAGATGCTGACGCGGCTGGATCTGACCCTGGCGGGTAGCGAAGAGGCATTGGCGGTGATCGAGGCCACGGTGAGTGCCATCGATACGGACTATCATCTCACCCGCCTGGCCTTCGCCGGCGGTGGTGAGGGCCGTGAGCTGTGGTTGCCCGGTGATCGTTTGCCGGTGGGGCGAAAAGTGCGTCTGGCGGTGCACGCGCGCGATGTCAGTCTGACCTTGCAGCCGCCACGGCAAAGCAGCATCCTCAACATCATCCCGGTACAGGTCGATGCCCTGTCGCCCAGCGGCCCGGCGCAGACCCTGGTGCGCCTGCGTGCCGATGAAGTGCCGCTGCTGGCGCGGGTCACACGCAAGTCTGAAGCGGCCCTGAATCTACGACCCGGGCAGGCGTTATTTGCACAGGTGAAGAGTGTGTCACTGGTGGAATGATTTTTTTGCCACAGAGAACGGAGTTCACAGAGAAAAAAGTTGTCTCGTCACACCGCTCTGCGGTGTGACGCAAGTAAAGCCAAGCTAATCTGCCAAGGTGGAGGTGGCGCTGAGCACCACAGGATGTGTGACACCGCAGAGCGGTGTCACAAGTTCATTTTCGGTAAAAAACTCTGTGTCCTCCGTGTCTCTGCGGCAAAGGATTTTTGATTTTCTAACTGGAATAACGAACAGATGCCCGTACAGATTTTCAAATTGCGTAATGTGCCCGACGACGAGGCCGACGATGTGCGCGCGCTGTTGGCCGAGAACGACATTGATTTCTACGAGACGACGGCCGGCAACTGGGGCATATCGGCGCCGGGCATCTGGCTCAAGGACGAACGCCGGTTCGCCGAGGCGCGGACGCTGATTGAGGCCTACCAGGTCGAACGTCAGCAACGCATGCGCCAGGAATACGAGCAGTTGAAACGGCAGGGCCACCAGCGCTCGGTGGCGCAGTTGATCGCCGAGAATCCGCTGCGCGCCATTCTCTATCTGATCGGCATCGCGGTGATTCTCTACATCTCCATCAAGCCGTTTCTGCATTTTGGTAAATAAGCCTGCGCGGGTGGTAATCCGCTGTGATTTATCCTCTATCCGCCGGTTTTTCGGTACTGTTTCACATTTTTTCCAGGTCAGTCTTGTGCTTTGGGTGCCGGGCATGATTACTATGTGACTTAGGTGTTACCCTTATAGTAATCTTATTGTAGTTATTGCGGGATTACCCTAATACTTTGCTGGGGTAATGTGTCGTGATGACGAGCACACTAACAGTTGCTGGGAGGCATGATAAATATGGCTGAGAATCTAGGAAAAAATAGTTTTGGTGTTGTAGCAATTTTTTTATTGGCGATGATATTGGTCGGTTGTCTGCATGAGGAAGACAAAGAGGCCTTCGGTCTGCAAGTGGCAGAAGACATTAATCCGGATCCGGATATTGTCGAGATCAATCTCGAGGCGCGTGAAGACTACGTCGAAATGATTCCGGGTGTGCCCTCCAAGGTCTACACCTACAACGGCAGTGTGCCGGGACCGCTGATCCGCGGTAACGTGGGCGACACACTGATCGTGCATTTCACCAACAACCTGCCCGAACCCACCACCATTCACTGGCATGGCCTGCGTCTGCCGGCGGACATGGATGGCTCAACGATGTCGCAAAACCCCATCCAGCCCGGGGATTCCTTCACCTATAAATTTGAGCTGACCGAGGCCTCGCTGTTCTGGTATCACCCGCATGTGCGTACCAACGAACAGGTGGAGAAAGGCCTGGCGGGCACATTACTGGTGAAAGAAAGGAAGCGGGATCTCGCCAAGGAAATCCGCAAGGCAAAGCAGAAAATCCTCGTCCTTGACGATGTATTGCTCGACGAGGACGGCCAGGTGGAAGCGGCCTTTACCGGCACGCCGGAAGAGGTCCTGCTGAAAAAGATCAATGGCCGTGACGGAAATACGCTGCTGGTTAACGGCCGCGAGATGCCCACCATGCATGTCAAATCGGGAGAGCCCGTCCGCTGGCGCATGGTCAATATCGCCAATAACCGCTTCATGCGCGTTGTCGTTACGGGTCACAAGCTGACCCGTATCGGTGGTGATGGTGGACTGTTGGAGGCCCCCATCGAGGAGATGGATGACGTGTTCCTGGTCTCCGGCCAGCGTGCCGACATCATGTTTGTCCCCAAAGGAGAACCCGGCTCCGAGCTGATCGTCTACTGGAAGGATACCGCTCGCGGTCGTCATTCCATCGATATCATGGACAACGGCATGGTTAAGATGGGCGACGATGAGATGGACGGAAATTATCCGGATATCCCGCTTATGCGCCTGGTCTTCGAGAACAACCGCAAGCCTGCCAAGGAGCTTGATCTGCCCGAGGATCTGCGCACCATCGAGCCCATCGACATCACCGGCGCCGCCGAGACGACGCTCAAGTTCGGCCACAGTATGCCCATGGCCGATGGTACGGTTAAGTTCCTCATCAACGGCAAGACCTTCCCTGAAGTGACCGCCGCCGATGCGCCGGATGCGCAGGTGGGCGAGACCCAGGTGTGGAATCTGGTCAACATGACCGGCGGCGACCATCCCTTCCACCTGCATGGCTTTTTCTTCCAGGTGTTAGAGACGGTTTACAAGGATGAAAACGGTGATGTACTGGAAGTGGTGTCTGCACCGCCGCTGGAGAACGTCGACATGGTCAACCTGCCTGCCCGCCGGGGCCCGTCAGGTGCGACATCGATGGTAAAGATTGCCATCACGTTTGATCCCGCCGAGGGTCTCACGGGCGCAGACATCGAGGCGAATGGTGGTTTGGCAGTTATCGAAGATGCCGATATCGGAATGGATGTGCGGGGGCGCTCCGGCGGCTGGCAGTTCCACTGCCACATCCTCGAACATACAGCTGGTGGCATGATGTCCTATGTGGAGGTCTTCCAATAAAGGCGACCATATATCGTTAATGTTGACTGAAACCCCCGGCATCGCCGGGGGTTTTTTTTGCCCTGCTGAAGGCGGGATTGCTGCCTGGGAAAAGGCTACGGCCAGGGTGCCGCCGACCCCGCGCACACCAATATCGGCCTGGTATTCGAAATGCTCCCAAAAGCCGCTTCTTGTATCTGTCACCGCATGCCCCCAGATATCAAAGTAGCAAGCCGGTACAAAGCTCACTACAGTGAGTATCGGTGACCGGGATGTTTCTTTTTCATCACCTGAAACCACAGTTTCAGGCATGAATCATCAAATGAGGAGGATGACATAACCATGCAACTACCTCTGAAAATCACTTTCCGCGACATGCCCCCCTCACCGGCCGTCGAAGCCGTCATCCGCGAGAAGGCCGAAAAACTGAATCGCTTTTATGATCGCATCATGGCCTGTAACGTGGTCGTCATCGCCCCCCACAAACACCACCACAAAGGCAAGATATACCAGGTTCATATTGACCTCACCGTGCCCAATGGGGAGGTGGTCGTCAGTCGCGGCAGCCACGAAAACCACGCCCATGAAGACATCTATGTGGCGATCCGGGATGCCTTCAATGCCGCCAGGCGCCAGCTGGAAGATTTCTCCCGCAAACAGCGTGGCGATGTAAAACACCATGACGCACCACCGACCGGATACATAAAGGCGATCCTGCCGACCCAGGATCACGGCTTTATCCTTGGCCGGGATGGGCGCGATATCTACTTTCATCGTAACAGCGTGGCCGACGCCGATTTCGATAAACTCGAGGAAGGCATGGAGGTTCGTTTTGTCGAGCAAGAAGGCGAGCAGGGCCCGCAGGCCAGCACCGTTCATCTCATCGGCAAACACCATCCAGTTTGATAGCAGCAAGTAATATTTCGGGAGAGGCACGCAATGAACGAACACATCCATGTCACTCAGGTTGGGGCGCCCGATCCGGAGTTGAACAACTCCCCCATTGCCGAAGAATTCGATGAAGACCTGGAGGTGCTGAGGCAGGAGGTTCCCGGCGACCCCGTCTGTGTGTTCAACAATACCAGCTACCCCTCGGGCAAACGCGTCTGCAGTGGCAACGCCCTGCTCCGTTGCGACTATGGGATCTGGGTGAGAGAGGGCAGCTGTGACCCCGACAATCCGTAAAACCCGAGTGATCAATTGGAGAGACCGTGATGCTGAGCCATGCACAATTGCAGGAATTCAAGGGTATTCTCGAGAAGCGCTATTTTGAGTTACGCGAGGAGATTCGCCAGGCCCTGTTGAAATCGGACAATGAGCAATATATCGATCTGGCCGGGCAGGTGCACGACTTGGAGGATCAATCCGTCGCTGATCTGCTGGTGGACGTCAATCTGGCCGCCATCACCCGCCACATCAACGAGCTCCGCGAGGTCGAAGACGCCCTCATGCGCATCGCCAAAGGGGCTTACGGTGTGTGTGTGGACACCGGCGAGCCCATCGAACTGGAGCGCCTGAAGGTCCAGCCCGCCGCCAAGCGGACCAGGGCGGCGCAGGAGGCCTATGAGAAAACCCATGCCGGTCCCACCCACTCCAGTCTCTAGTGGAGCGGTTTCAGGGGTCACGGGATTGGCCCTTGCGGGTCTTTAATCTCTGGGGGTTTAATTCCCCGCAGCTCGCCTCAAACGCCTACTTTCGCCTCAGGGCGCCTACTTTTGGTGGTGCTGCGAATGTTACCTCAACCTGGCTGCTGACACTGCTGAAGGAATAATCTTGTAGGTTGGGCACCGCCCACCAATGCAGATTGCCAGTATTTGCGCAAATGGTGGGCAGTGCCCACCCTACAATAACGACATCACTGTCGGTTTATGTACGGTTTTTGGCAGTGATAAATATCGTTATGCTCTCGGTGCGACCAAAGCAGAGAAACCTATTTGGTGTAGGAGCGGGCCATGCCCGCGATAGCCCTGAATTTCACCACAGAGGCAGAGGGGCAGGACATTGTGGGAGCGGCTTCAGCCGCGAATGAAGCCCACTTTTTTCGCGGGCATGGCCCGCTCCTACACACAATAGGGGCTGGTGGTGCTTGAGGAAGGAAGATGGTATCTACCAAACGCAGCAGAGAAGCGTCTTGCAGCTTTCCTTGCATGCGCCGCGGGGCGCGGAGGTCAGAAAGGTGGCGACGTTGTAGATGTCGGTGTCGCTGAGGTTCTTCGCCACGTTGACCATCTTGTCGTCGGGGTCGTTGTTGCGCTCCTTCGAGCGCCACTTCTTCAGCTGGTTGACCAGGTACACATAGCGCTGGCCACCGGTCATGGGATACATGTCGGGCAGGCCGCGGCCATTGTAGCCGTGGCAGGTGTAGCAGGGCGGAATGTCGCGCACCGGGTCACCGTTCAGCACCAGCTGCCGACCGGCGGAACGGGCGCCGATGGGGTGGCCGTATTCCTCGACCCGCTGCATGTCCGACAGACCCACCTTCATGTAGTCCAGGCTGGCGACGTAGGCGGCGACATCGCGCCAGTCGCTCTCGCTCATGCCACGGGCATTGGAATTCATCACGTACATGGTGTTGTCCATGCGCTGGTTGGTGGAAAAATCATGCAGTTGTTTGTAGATGTAGGCCGGGTTCTGGCCAGCCAGGCGCGGGGTGCCGATGGCATCGTCGCCCATGGCGTCCTTGCGATGGCAATTGTGGCAGGCGGGTACCTGGTTGATGCCCTGCATGCAGATGCGTTCGCCATAGGCGACATTGCCGCCCGGGAATGCGGCGTAAACCGGCAGGCTGCTGGCAAACAGGGCGATGAGAAAGGTCAGTGTAGTGTGGTGTCTTTGCATCTGAGGCGCATTCTACTGAAATGAGGGCCGGGGAGTCGAGTCTGCCGAGGACGAGTCAGGGCCGGTGCGGCAGGGCCAGATATTCTGTACTGCGCATCTCGGCCAGGCGGCTGGCGGTACGCTGGAATTCGAAGGTCAGGCGTTGGCCGGTATACAGCGCCGCCGGTTCGGCCTCGGCGCTGACCAGCAGCTTGACCCGGCGGTCGTAAAATTCATCCACCAGATCGATAAATCGGTGCGCCCAGTCGTCCTGCTCTTCACCCATTATCGGCACGGCGGAGATGAACACGGTATGAAGGCGCCGCGCCAGCTCAATGTAGTCGTGGCTGGAGCGGGGACCATGGCAGAGAGGGAAGAAGTCGAACCAGGCCACGTCGTCGGCATACAGGTGGCAGGGGATCGGACGGTGATTGATGAGCAGCGGCCGATCCGGCCTGCCTTCGCAGGGGGCGAGTTCGCGGAAGCGCCGGGCGAGCTGTTTCTCGCTGCTGGCATCGGCCGGCGTATACCAGGTGTCGGCCTTTTGCAGATGGCGCAGGCGGTGGTCAGTGTCGCCGCGCAGCTCGAAGACCTGGGTATGCCGCTCGATCAGCTCGATGGTGGGCAGAAAACGCTCCCGCTGCAGGCCGTTTTTGTACAATTCCTGCGGCGCTGTGTTGGAGGTGAACACCAGACTGATGCCCTCGTCCGTCAGGGCGGTGAGTAGACCATGCAGCAGCATGGCGTCGGTGATGTCTTCGACGTAGAGCTCATCCAGGCACAGCACCCGGGTGCGCTCGGCGAAGTGGCGGGCGACGGTCGTCAAAGGGTCACGCTGTTGGCGCAGGTGGGCCAGCTCGTCCTGTATCTCCTGCATGAAGCGGTGGAAGTGCAGGCGAAGCTTCTGCTCGAAGGGCAGGGCCTCGAAGAACAGATCCATCAGCCAGGTCTTGCCGCGACCGACGCCACCCCACAGATACAGGCCGGGGATCGGCGCTGGGGGCTTAGCGGCGAACAGCCGTCCGAGCAAGCCTTCGGCGCGGGGCGCCGGCGGTGGGCTGTGGATGAGCCGGTCGGCCAGGGTCTGCAGCCGGGCCACCGCCTGAGCCTGTGATTCCTCGTAGTGGAAGCCGGGCTCGGCGGAAATCTGTCGATAGTGGTCGATGAGCTGCATGGGCGGGCATTTCGTGTTTGGGTGACGCTGTGTGTTTGGGCCGGTATGATGCCGCGCATGCCGCCACTTCGTCTACTCTCCGTTATCGCCCTCTGCGCCGCCCTGCTGGCGGCCTGCGATAAGCCCGCCTTGCCCACGGCTCCGCTGGGTGATCATGCGGTGCTGGAACAGCTCGCCGAGGCCTATAAGCAGACCCTGCAGGAGGCCCCCACTGCGCCGCGCGCCATGCGGCCGGCGGGACGCCTGATGTTCGTCGAGCAGGTATTCCGCGACGCGGGCTATGATTACGCCGCTACCCTGGCGGCGCTGGCCGAGGGGCTGGATGCCGGCAACAAGGATCAGCGTGACCTCGCCGAGCTGGTGTCGCTGCCCTTCAGTAGACTGTCCGACGCGGCGCTGGACGAGATCCTCTCCGGCGACCGCCTGCAGCACGCCCGCCAGTTGCGCCAGCGTCTCAAGCAATAGCCGTCGCCTGCCGCTATCCGTGCACACGCACGTAGCAGGAGCTGGCATGATTCTCGACAATATCCATAACCATTACGAAAGCCTCGTCTACGAGGAGATTCAGCGCCGTCTGGCGGCGGAGAAGGGTGGTGGCTTTACCGATAATGCGCTGGAAGATGTGGCCTGTCTGGCCCTCAACCACCTGCCGGCACGCTATGTGCGGCACAGCGTGGACATTGCCTTCTACCTCACGCCAAAAGAGCGCGCCGACATGGATCAGCAGGTGCTCGATGCGGTGGCGGCGGCGTTTGATCTGGTGATATTGCATCCGCACCAGGACTGAGCGGGAAGATTACTTCTGCTCCTGCCCCTGTTGTTGGGCAAGCTGCTGGCGTTGGTCGCTCTCGCGCACCAGCCAGTAGACCACGCCGAGGGCAAGGATGACGGCGGCCAGTGCCGCCAGCTTGTCGGCGCCAGTGATGGCGATGTCGATGATGATGAACTTGCGCGCCAGGGCGAGCATTGCAATGAGTAGTACTGTTTTCACCTGAATGATGCTCTCGCGGCGGTCGATGACGCGGATGATGGAGTGCTTGAACTCCATGGCGATGAGCAGGGTCATGATCATGCCGAAGATGTTCTGAAAGCCGCGATGATCCAGCGGATCCAGAGTCCCCGCTATCAGTAGGCTGCCGATGCGTGTCACCAGTTCCCAAAGCGCTACGATCACCACCACCGCAATGGCGAAACTGAGGATGATGGCGACCACCTGCTCGAAGCGTTCATAAAAGGTCATCACCGGCCAGTGTTTGCGGGTCTCGGCAAGCACGCCGGTCTTCATTGCGTTTTTCTCCATTGTGATTTTCCCCTGCGAATTTCCTGCTCAGGTGCATAAAATGTGCACCACCAGGGTGCATTTCAAGCGGGGTTTTGCCGCCGTGATCCGCTATGCCGTATCATCGTGCCCTTTCCCGCCGCCCCGATTGCCTGCCCATGAACCAGCAACACCGATTCTTCGCTACCGCCCCCAAGGGCATGGAGACCCTGCTCGCCGACGAACTGCGTGCCCTCGGCGCCGCCAATGTCAGCGAGGCCCGCGCCGGGGCCGGTTTTCAGGGCGACATTGGTAGTGCCCTGCGGGTCTGCCTGTGGTCGCGGGTGGCCAACCGGGTACTGTTGCCGCTGGCGCGTTTCCCGGCGGCCGATGCCGATGCCCTCTACGACGGTGTACAGTCCGTGGACTGGGCCGGGCACATGGCCTCCGACGGCACCCTGGCGGTGGATTTCAGCAGCGTGCGCTCGCAGATCTCCCACACCCAGTTCGGCGCGCAGAAGGTCAAGGACGCCATCGTCGACCAGTTCCGCGTCGCCACCGGCGAGCGGCCCTCGGTGGCCCGCGAGCAGCCGGACCTGCGCATCAATGTCTATTTGCACCGCGACACCGCGGTGGTCAATCTCGACCTCTCCGGTGACAGCCTGCACCGCCGCGGCTACCGCGCCGAGGGCGTGACCGCGCCGCTGAAGGAAAACCTCGCCGCCGCCATCCTGCTGCGCGCTGGCTGGGCGGAGATCGCCAAACAGGGCGGCGCGCTGGTGGACCCGGTATGCGGCTCCGGCACCCTGCCCATCGAGGCGGCGCTGATCGCTGCCGACATCGCCCCCGGCCTGCAGCGCGAACACTGGGGGTTCCTCGGCTGGCTCAAGCATGAGCCGGACGTCTGGGGCGCCCTGCTCGCCGATGCCGCACGCCGCCGTGAGGCGGGGCTGGCGAAGTGCCCGCCGATCCGCGGTTTCGACATCAGTGGCCGCGCGGTGGCCATGGCCCAGCGCAACGCCGAGCTGGCCGGGCTGGCGGAACAGATCGAATTCGCCCAGGTGTCGTTGGCCGACTGTCCGCGCCCCGGCGAGGACTTCAAGCCCGGGCTGGTGGTGGCCAATCCGCCCTATGGTGAACGCCTCGGCGAGATGCAGGAATTGCGCGGTCTTTACCGCGACCTCGGCGACTGCCTGCTCAAGCACTACACGGGCTGGCGCGCGGCGGTGATCACCGGCGATCGCGAGCTGGGCAAGGCCATCGGTCTGCGCGCACGGCGTCTGCACAAGCTCTACAACGGCGCTCTGGAGTGTCAGCTGCTGCGCTTCGAGGTCGATCCCAAGTGGGCCATGCGGCGCGGCCCGGTGCCCACCAACCCCGCCATCGCGCAGTCCTCCGGCGCGCAGATGTTCGCCAACCGCCTGCGCAAGAACCTCAAGCAGCTGGCCCGCTGGCGGCGCGACGAGGACATCCACGCCTTCCGCGCCTACGACGCCGACATGCCCGAATACGCCCTGGCGGTAGATGTCTACGACGGTGAGGACGGCCGCCACGTGCACGTGCAGGAATACGCCGCGCCGGCGAAGATCCCCGAAGAGAAGGTGCGCGCGCGCCGCCACGAGGCGCTGTCGGTGATGCCCGAGGTGCTGGAAGTGGCGCCGGAGCATGTGCACCTCAAGCTGCGCGAAAGGCAGCGCGGCAGCAGTCAGTACGAAAAGCTTCAGGACGAAAAACGTTTTCACATCGTGCGCGAGGGGCCGTGCCGGCTGTGGGTCAATTTCGAGGACTACCTCGACACCGGTCTGTTCCTCGATCACCGCCTCACCCGGCGCATGATCGGTGAGCTGGCCGCCGGGCGCGCCTTTCTCAACCTGTTCGCCTACACCGGCGCGGCCACTGTGCACGCCGCCCTGGGCGGTGCCAGCCAGACCATCACGGTGGACATGTCGAAGACCTACCTGGACTGGGCGCGGCGCAATCTGGTGCAGAACGACATTCGTGGCCACGCCCACCAGCTGGTGCAGGCGGATGTCACCGCGTGGTTGGCGGCGCAGGCTGCGGCGCTGGATGCCAAGGGTGCGGGCAGCGATGACGGCGGCGCGCGCGGCGTGTGGGGCAAGGCCCGCCAGCGTAACGCGGCCGGTGGCGGGGAGATCCCGGCGCAGCGTTATGGCCTGATCTTCCTCGACCCGCCCACCTTCTCCAACTCCAAGCGCATGGCCGACAGCTTCGACGTGCAACGCGACCACGTGGCCCTGATCCGCCATGCCGTGGCCCTGCTGGAGCCGGGCGGGGTGCTGATCTTTTCCAACAATTTCCGCCGTTTCAAGCTGGACGAGGCCGCCCTGGCCGACCTCAGTATTGAGGATATCTCGCGTCAGACCCTGCCCAAGGACTTTGAGCGCAACCCGAAGATCCACCGCTGCTGGCGGATTACGGCAAAATAGGCCTTGATTATCCCGCTGGGCAACCCTATATATGAAAGTCCAGATTTAGATTCAGTCTTAATAACTTGAGTGGTATACTTGGTCTCTCGGTTTTTTCGCTGATAGTTCGCTGATAGTTCGCTGATAGTCAGACCCGCTGATTCAGCACCGTTTTATTCACTTTAGATAGGAGGATACTCTCGTGGGAGTTCTCGTAGGTCGCAATGCCCCTGATTTCACCGCCCCGGCCGTACTGGGCGACGGTACCATCGTTGATGATTTCAACTTCGCCAAGGCCGTTGATGGCAAGTACGCGGTGGTCTTTTTCTATCCCCTGGACTTCACCTTCGTCTGTCCTTCCGAGCTGATCGCCTTTGATCATCGCCTGGAAGAGTTCAAGAAGCGCAACGTGGAAGTGATCGGTGTCTCCATCGATTCCCACTTTACGCACAACGCCTGGCGCAACACCCCCATCAACGAAGGCGGTATCGGCCCGGTGGGTTACCCGCTGGTGGCCGACATGACCCACGGCATCTGCAAGGCCTATGACGTCGAGACCGCCGACGGCGCCGTGGCCTTCCGTGGCTCCTTCCTCATCGACAAGGAAGGCATGGTGCGTCATCAGGTGGTCAACGATCTGCCCCTGGGCCGCAACATCGACGAGATGCTGCGCATGGTCGATGCCCTGCAGTTCCACGAAGAGAACGGCGAAGTCTGCCCCGCCAACTGGCACCAAGGCGAGAAGGGTATGAAGGACACCCCGGAAGGAGTGGCCGAGTACTTGGCGGAGAATGCCGACAAGCTGTAAGCAATCTTGCGTTTTGCACAAAAAGTGCACAAAAAAGGCCGGTCATTGACCGGCCTTTTTTTGTGTCTGCACGTCTATGGTTATGCGTGGGCCATCAGCGCAGCGAACGGCTGGGATACTCCCGCCCGTGGATCTCCGGTCGCGGCGGCACCTGAAAGTAGTAGCCTTGCTCCGTCAGTGACTGCATGACCTTTTTCACGTCCGCCTGTACCAGCCTGCGTTCATCGCTCAGCTCGATGTTGATGACCAGGCTCAGTTCGCCGAGCATCTCCAGCAGGTGTTGTGGGACCTGGTCAAAATCGTCTTCACGTTCAATATAGAGATAGTGATCGGCTTTGTTGGAGCCCTTGTAGATGGCGCAGTTCATGGCGGTTTGTCTCGGAACAGATAGTGGGAAAACGGGGGGAGGATTTTAGCGCAAGGTCGTGGGCAGGGTAAGTATTTGCCGGCCGATTACGGGTCTTGAGATTTTCTTACGACTGCCGCTAATGCTCTTGCCTGCGCCTGGTTCCTTCAGGGCGGGCATGAATGGAAAGAGACACAAGTATGATTGGTCGGTTCAAGCGCCTGTTCTCTGAGACGGGAAATGGCGCGTCAGAGGAAACAGCAGACATGCCTGTGGATGTCCGTCGGCCTGAAGCGGTGCAGGATACGCCGGTATGGTCACTGGCCGGCATCGAGCATGAATATTGCGCGTATCTGTGGGGTGTCAATTCCCCGCTTGATGTCCCCCTCAACGATTTCGAGACGCAGGTGCTCGATGGCGTGGATGGGCTGCTGGCATCGGCGGATACGGTATGCGATGCCCTGCCCAGGCTGCCCGATGTGCTGCCCAAACTCATGAAGGCCCTGCGTGATGAACGGGCCTCGTGGGAGGAAATCGCACAGGTGGTGGGGCAGGATGCCCTGTTGGTGGCGGAGGTCCTGCGCCTGGCCAACAGCCCCTGTTTTCGTGCCGCGGCAAAGATTACCTGCCTGGAACAGGTGGTGATGCAGCTGGGGCTGGTGGGCCTGCGTGAGGTGGTGATTACGGTGTCGCTAAAACCGATCATGAAGCTTGGCGGTGGCCACTACTATCAGCATGTGGGCCGCAAGGTTTGGCCACAGGCGCTATCGGCGGCGGTGGCCTGCCGCAGTCTGGCCCTGAGCTTGAACGGCAGTCGCTTTGAGGCCTATATCGCCGGACTGGTGCACAACGTGGGCATGGTGCTGGTGGTGCAGACCTTGCAAGCGATTTCCCTGGATGCCGAAGTGCCATGCTCGATCCAGTTTCGCGATCAGATCCAGCAGTCGGCAAAACGGCTTTCCTGCCTGATTGCCCGGCAATGGGATTTGCCGGCTGCGAGCGTGCAGGCCCTGCAGGATCAGATTGACCCCATGACAGACCGGATGTCGCCGCTGGGCAGGATATTGCAACACGCTAGCCACCTGAGCATGTTGCAAAGTCTGGCCAGGGAAGGCCGGGTCGAGGATGCCGCGCCCTATTTTCTGTCCCTGCCGGACAGCGAGCGCAGCGCCTGTGAACGGGCCTTGAGTGAGATTGAGGCTCACGCTGAGAGTTTCTAGCTCTACCCCGTCACGGTTAACTCTTTGATTTAACGGTAATATTGGCGAGCAATTCACGCTTAATTGCTCCACATCCGAGGTACGGATTTTAATAATCTCTCTCTCGCTACCAACCTGTAGGAGCGGGCCATGCCCGCGATAAAGGCCTGCGCACCCTCGTTTTGTAAGGCGGGCACCGCCCACCATGGCGCTGAAAAAACGCCCCCGCATTCCCCTGTTTTCTCTGTGGCTGTACAAGTCGCCAACTCTTGACTATAGCTTTCCATGTGGGCTTTACCCATGCGCTGATGAGTGCGCCAGAAAGAGGAGGGGTGATCATGGCCGTTGCAATGACGTTACAGGAATATCTCGATCGGTGGGGTGTGGAATATGAGGTACTGCATCACAAGCACAGCAGCAGTAGTCTGGAAACGGCGGAGGCGGCACATATTCCCGGCAGCAAGCTGGCCAAATGTGTAATGACCGAAGACTATCAGGGCTATCTGATGGTGGTGGTTCCGGCCGACCATCAGGTGGAGTTTGATCTGCTGGACGAGGTGCTGGATCGGCGCCTGGAGCTGGCCACCGAGCAGGAGCTGGAGGATCTCTTCAGCGATTGTGAGACCGGGGCGATTCCCCCGCTGGGCGAGGCCTATGGCATCGATGTGGCACTGGATGAGAGCCTGGCCGATTGTGACGAGGTATTTTTCGAGGCCGGCAACCACACCGAGCTGATCCACCTGCGCGGCGAGGACTTCCGTGATTTGATGGTGGGCGCCAGCCGGGGCCGTTTCAGCGCCCACTTGTGACGACCTACACTAGATCATCGAGATCAGCAGCAGGACGAAGCCGATCACCAGGGCGAAGGGAATGAGCAGGCCCATCCAGTCCTTCTCCTCCGCCTCTGCGCTGCGCTGAAAGGCGGCCTTGAGGCCGGGACGAAACCAGAAGATCAGCAGCAGGGCGAAGACGCCCAGCAGCAGCTTTTCCCAGGTTGCCATCGGGTCCATCATCCTAGGATCAGGCCTTGCGACGCTGGCGCACGGCGCCGGCCAGTTCACGCAGCAGGGGGCC
Organism: Gammaproteobacteria bacterium; assembly: GCA_024276955.1. Lineage (GTDB taxonomy): Bacteria > Pseudomonadota > Gammaproteobacteria > SZUA-152 > SZUA-152 > DRQN01. Next base: position 3,538 of record JAJRWE010000047.1, on the reverse strand, counting down.
ACTGTCGTCCCAGCCGATGCAGGCGTCGGTGATGCTCTGGCCGAACACCAGATCCTGCCCCTCTTCCACGTTCTGCCGACCCGCTACCAGGTGGCTTTCGATCATAGCGCCCAGGATGTTGCGGTTGCCGGCGGCAATCTGGCCGGCCACGTCGCGGCCCACATCAATCTGGCGCTGATGCTGCTTGCGGCTGTTGGCGTGGCTGAAGTCGATCATCAGGCGCGGTTGCAGCCCGGCCTTCTCCATCTCCTTGGCGGCCAGGGCGACGCTGGCGGCATCGTAATTGGGCTCGCGCCCGCCGCGCAGGATGATGTGGCAGTCTTCATTGCCGGTGGTGGCGAAGATGGCGGAGTGGCCAGCCTTGGTCAGTGACAGGAAATAGTGTGGCTGACTGGCGGCCCTCACCGCATCGATGGCGATCTTCAGTGTGCCGTCGGTGCCGTTCTTGAACCCTACCGGGCAGGACAGGCCGGAGGCCAGTTCACGGTGGGCCTGGCTTTCCGTAGTGCGTGCGCCGATGGCGCCCCAGCTGATCAGGTCGGAGACGTACTGCGGGGTGATCAGATCGAGAAACTCGGTGCCGGCCGGGATGCCCAGGTTATTGATGTCCAGCAGCACCTTGCGCGCCAGTTTCAGGCCCTGGTTGATCTCGAAGCTGCCGTTGAGATGCGGGTCATTGATCAGTCCCTTCCAGCCCACGGTGGTGCGTGGCTTTTCGAAATAGATGCGCATCACGATGAGCAGGTCATCGGCCAGTTCGTCGCGTAGCCGTTTCAGGCGCGTGGCGTATTCCAGCGCGGCCTGCGGGTCATGAATGGAGCAGGGGCCGATGACCACCAGCAGGCGGTCGTCCTCATGGTTGAGGATGCGGTGGATGGCCTGGCGGGTGGTGGCGGTGGTTTCTGCGGCCGTGTCGGAGATGGGGTGCTCGGCGAGGACTTCGGCCGGGGCGACGACCTCCTTGATGGCCTTGATGCGCAGGTCGTCTGTTTCGTATTTCGTGGGCATGAGTTTGCTTGTTTGGGCTCGCGGTGTGCGCGGCATGGGTTGTTGGGATAACAGACGATTGTCGCCGATTCGGGGCCCTGAGTCGAGGTGGAAGGTGGGTTGCGGCAGCTGAATCTGCACTAGAACTTCGGCATGTCGCTCACCAGCCACCAGCGTTTTGCCTCTTCGTCGTATTCCCACTTTTGCCGGTCGGTGATCTTCCTCACGCGCGGTGAGTCGGCGAGGTGGTAGGAGATGTGCACCGTTTGCGTATAACTCAGGTTGTCGGCGCCCATGTGGGTGTTGACGACCTTGTAGCTGGTGACTCGCAGACCCTTCAGTATTTCAGGCGGTTCCTTGCGACTGTCTCCCTCCCACTGGCGGAAGGCCCAGGCGGCGTCGAATTCTCCCCAACGGATATCGCGTTTGTAGTTCTTCAGAGTGTTGTTGAGGCCGTCCACACGCTCACTCTTGCTGATACTGGCGCAGGCGCTGAGAAAAAGGGCTGGCAGCAGTAGCCACAGGGCGTATGTGTGGGCGAATTTGGACATGCCGGATTCCTGTTATTGACGATGTTCGGTGGCCTCCTTATACCACAACAGTCTCAAGTTCTCAGTGTGTTTGCCGATGGGAGTGGCGTATACCCTGCCCTGAAAACAGGTGGGGTCGCTAAACATATTGCGGTAAAAATCAGTGAAAGCCAGTCCAGCGGACATCGATATTCTCTCCGGCTTGATCCCCTTTAACGGATGCAATGAAGATGAACTGATCGTGCTCGCCGACCATGCCTGGGTAATGAATGAGCGCAGGGGTTACGTGCTTGCCGAGTTAGGCAGTACGGATGAATGGGACTACTACCTGTTGAAGGGTGTGCTGCACCTGGTATCGGGTGATGGCAAGGTGCTGGATATCCGGGCCGGGACGGAGGCTGCCCGGCATCCGGTTGCCCATTTGCAGCCGCGCAAGTACACCATTCGGGCGCAGACACCGGTGCAGTTTCTGCGCGTGCAGAAGGCCTTGCTGACAAGCCTGAAATATGCGCCCAGCAGGCAGGTGTGCATGCTGGTGGAGGATGATGAACATCACGGACTGAGCGTGCATCCCCTGTACACGGAAATCTATGATGACCTGGTCAACGACCGCCTGGTCTTGCCCAGTCTGCCGGATATCGCCGTGAGGATTCGCCACCTGATCGACCGGGAAGAGGCCTCCGTGCAACAGATCGCCAAACTGGTGCAGACGGATCTCGCCATCAGCGCCAAACTGATGAAGATCGCCAACGGCGCGCTATATCACGGCCTGCGGCCCGTGGACAGCTGCCAGCAGGCCATTTCCCGACTGGGGCTGGAGTCCACCCGAAATCTGGTGGTGGGTTTCGTCCTGCGCAACCTGTTCAAAGAGAAGATCCACAACGCCTTACTGACCCGGCATGCCCAGCAATTGTGGGCGCACAGCGTCGAGGTCGGCGCCATTGCCCAGGTGCTGGCGGAGGTGACGCCGGGAATGAGTCCGGACGAAGCCTTGCTGATTGGTCTGCTACACGACATCGGCGAACTGGTCATTCTTTCCTATGCCGAGAACTACCGGGAACTGGCCGAAGATCGTGCAGCCCTGGAGCAGATCATTGCCGAGCTAAAGGGCGAACTGGGGGGGATAATTCTGCGTGAATGGGATTTTTCAGAGGCCTTTGTCACCGCCGCGCAAGAGGCGGAAAAATGGTCTCGAGACCCGGCCCCGGAAGCCGACTATTGCGACATCGCCATTGTTGCGCAGTTACACAGCTTCATGGGCACAGCCAGGATGCAGGGCCTGCCCCAGCTCGGCGAAGTGCCGGCCTTTTGCAAAATTGCCCACGGTGAACTGACACCGGAAATGAGCGTGAGGCTGCTGGATCAGGCCAAAGAGCAGATATCAGAGGTCAGGCATCTGTTGATGGGTTAGTACTTCATCAACTTAACATTGACGGATATTCAAGGGTGGGTACACGTTATTCATCTCCCATGACTAAATACACCAAGACACCAATATGCCAAGCTGCGCTTATGGCGAAATTTCCTTGATCCGGAGGAGAATGCCGCAACTTTCAAGATGCTTCCTCAGTCAGAAACAATAGATCGTCCCTTGGCCTCTAAGAAGTGGATAGATAAGGCTTGAGAGAAACCGACAGCCAGACAGCTAAAGCCCAAAAAGCGCGGCCCCAAAAGGAAAACTAAGGGCGACAATTAAGCGCATTTAGTAAGCTGTCACCGTAATTTGCCTCCCCACAGAGACATGGGCATAATTTTCTTTGCTTCTTTGTTAGGTTTTCTCTGTTCGAATGCTGTATCCCCGTAGTCGGATTTCAGCGCGAACCGATTCAATAAACGGACTCTTCATGGCCAGCTCCTTGGCAATATTTACTGATTATATGAAACGGGGTATCCATTTAGCTCCACCCCCCACTATATATTGTGATCATCCCTTTCGAATAATCTCTTGGTAGCTTATCGGCAAGGTCACTAGCGCCTGTTCAAGTAATCGGTAAAATAGTACACCCCGAGATCGTGAGGTT
>JAJRWE010000046.1 GCA_024276955.1 Gammaproteobacteria bacterium | reverse complement strand
GCGTTTTGTGCGCGGTATCATCGACTCCAATGATCTGCCGCTGAATGTGTCGCGTGAGATCCTTCAGCACAACAAGGTGATCGATTCTATTCGTGCCGGCTCGGTGAAAAAGGTATTGGGCCTGTTGGAAGGCATGGCCAAAAACGAGCCGGAGAAATACGCCACCTTTTGGCAGGAGTTCGGCCGCGTGATGAAAGAAGGGCCGGGCGAGGACTTCGCCAACAAGGAACAACTGGCCCGTCTGCTGCGTTTCTCGACCACCCATTCCGACAGTGAAGCGCAGGATGTCTCGCTGGCTGACTACGTCGAGCGTATGCAGGAGGCACAGGAGTCGATCTATTACATCACCGCCGACAGCTTTGCCGCCGCCAAGAACAGTCCGCACCTGGAAATATTTCGCAAGAAGGGCATCGAGGTGCTTTTGTTGGCCGACCGTGTTGACGAGTGGCTGGTTAGTTCACTGACCGAGTTCGATGGCAAGTCGCTGAAATCTGTGACGCAGGGTGAGCTGGATCTGGGCGAACTGGAAGACGAGGAAGAGAAAAAGGCCCATGAAAAGATTGATGGGGAATTCAAGGATCTCATTGGCAAGGTGAAGGAGGTGCTGGGTGACAAGGTTTCCGAGGTACGCCTGACCCATCGTCTGACCTCTTCTCCTGCGTGCCTGGTGACCGGCGAGAACGACATGAGCGCCAATCTCGAACGCATCCTGCGTTCCGCCGGCCAACATGTACCGACCAGCAAACCCGTCTTCGAGCTGAATCCGGAGCACCCATTGGTGGCCAAGCTCAAACAGGAAGGCAGCGATGAACTGTTTAATGACATGGCCGAAATTCTTTTTGATCAAGCCCTGCTGGCCGAGGGTGGTCAGCTGGATGATCCGGCGACCTTTGTGCGTCGTCTCAACGAGCTGTTATTGTCGCTGAGTCGGTGATCTTTGACCCGCCCCTCGTCGAGGGGCGTCTGCTGCGCCGTTACAAACGCTTCCTCGCCGACGTACAATTGCCTGGCGGGGAAGTGATTACTGCACACACCGCCAATACCGGGGCCATGACCGGCTGTGCCGAGCCGGGGCGCCGTGTCTGGCTGAGCCGATCCGACAATCCCAAACGAAAATATCCGCATACCTGGGAATTGATCGAGGTGCGCGATGGCGTGTTGGCCGGCATCAATACCCAATTGAGCAATCTGCTGGTGCGCGAGGCCATCGAACAGGGGCGCGTAGCGGAACTGGCTGGCTATGGGCGGGTACGTATGGAAGTGCGCTATGGCGAGGAAAGGAGCCGCATCGATCTGCTGCTGGATTCGCCGGGCGATGGGAAATCTATTCCCTGTTATGTGGAGGTGAAGAACGTTACCCTGGTGGACGATGGCATTGCCCGCTTTCCCGATGCCGTCAGTGTGCGTGCCAGCAAGCATCTGCGCGAGCTGATGTCCGTGGTGCGCGCGGGGCAGCGTGCGGTGATCTTCTTCTGTGTGCAGCGGGGTGATGTGCGGGAAGTGCGTCCTGCCGACCAGGTTGATCCGTTGTACGGAGAGACCCTGCGTGAGGCCGTGCGTTGCGGGGTGGAGTGCCAGGCTTGGGCTGCGGATGTTTCGACACGAGAGATTGTGTTGCGGCGACCATTGTCGGTGCGGGTGGCGTAACGAGCGGATTTATTTAAGTTCGAGGATGCTTGCAAAAGACTGTTCACCACAGAGGGCACGGAGGAACACGGAGAATGACAAATTATTATCTCTGTGTTTCTCCGTGCCTCTGTGGTTAATTTGTATCAAAAGGTTAGCGCGAAGCCACCGCCGGCTTGTCTTCGGCGGGGTCGTTGATTTTTTTCAGCATGGCAATGAAATCCACCGCCGGCATGGGACGGGCAATGTGGTAGCCCTGGGCGATGTCACAGCCCATGTCGCTCAATTGCTTCAGAATGGCTTCATCCTCCACGCCTTCGGCGACCACCTCCAGGCCCAGGTCGTGGGCCAGACCGATAGTGGCGCGCACGATGGACGTATCATCTTCGTTGGATATCATGTCCATGACGAAGGACTTGTCGATCTTGATTTCATCCACCGGCAGCTGTCTCAGGTGGCCTAACGAAGAGTAGCCCGTGCCAAAGTCATCGATGGAGATGCGTACGCCCAGTGTGTCCAGTTTTCTCAGCTGTGCCTTGGCGCGGGCCGGGTCGGCCATCATGGCGGTCTCGGTAATTTCCACCACCAGATTCTGTGCCGGCAGATGGTGCCGTTTCAGCAGCGAGGCAATCAGCGGCACCAGCTCGTCATCATGCAGATTGATGGCCGACAGATTGGCCGAAATCCTCATGGCCTTGCCATTGGCGTGGCACTGGGCGCATTGCTGTATCGCCGTTTCCAGTACCCATTGGGTCAGCTCCTTGATCAACCCGGTGCGCTCGGCAATTTCGATAAACTGGTCGGGCGGGATAGCGCCGTGCTGTGGGTGGGTCCAACGTGCCAGTGCCTCGGCACCGATGATATGGCGGCTGCGGAGATCCAATTTTGGCTGATAGTGGAGCTCCAGTTGGCCATCGCGCAGGGCATTGCGCAGATCGTTGATCAGTCCGAGCCGTTCTGCGGCCCCCTTATTGTCTAATGCCTGGAAGATGGCGGCATATCGAGTACTTTCTCGGGCCTGGAAGATGGCCGCTTCGGCCTTTTGCAAGAGTGCCGGTGCCGTGGTCGCGTGCTGCGGATACAGGGCAATGCCGAGGGTGCCGCGGATATACAGGTAGCGCCCGTCGATTTCGAAGGCATTTTCCAGGGTGCCGAGCAGGGGGGCGGCAATGGCATCGATGGTTGTTGTATCGGTGTTTGTGAGCATAATGGCGAATTTATTGCCGTAGAAACGCCCGGCCTGATCGGGTGCCTGCAGTGTTTCGCTGAGGCGGATGGCGACTTGTCGCAGTAATTCATCGCCACAGTGGTGACCCAGTGAGTCATTGATCTCCTTGAACTGGTGCAGGTCGATCATGCACACCGCCAGTGTCTGCTTGCTACCGTCCAGGCGAGCGATGATTGCATCGATGGTATTGCTCAGGGCATCGCGGTTGGGCAGGCCGGTGAGGGGATCGTGGCGGGCTTGGTATTACAGCTGGGCGCGTTGATGATTGAGCTTGCGGAACAGGGAAGAAATAACCATCGTACCCCACGTAGACAGCCAGATGCTGATTAGTGCGGCAAAGCCAATCGGCACACCAATATATTTTATGAATTCGCGCAGCCCCGTTCGGGCGTTGCGATGGGTGTTGACGATGGTATACGGGCTGTCGGGTATAGGGGTGGCGGCCCAAATGTATTCGTCGTCATCGATGGTGGTGTAGCCGCTGCTGGCTGCCAGCAGAGATTCACTGTCGATGTAGACAGGAGGCGAAGGGTTGCCGGGGTTTTTGTCGGTGACACCCAGCAGGCGGCCCTGTGTATCGATGATGGACAGAGAGTCGCTGCGGGTTTCGTGATGGGGCAGCATCGCCAGGATTTGTTCAAGACTGGCTTGCTCAGGGAGTGCCTCGATGAGGTGCTGGTTATGTTCGTGCAGCAGGCGTGGTATTTGGTGTCGGGCGAGGTCGAGTGCACTGGTGAAGGCAATACTGGCAAAGAGAGCGATGATACCCAGGCTGGATGCCAGAGAACCGACCAACAGTTTTGTGCGTTGCTGCATGGGGGTGTTATTCCGGCTCAGCGGCTCCTTGCTCGATGTGGGGGGGCTGCGAGGCTGACGTGAGGCGGAAAGTCTTTGCGCTGCAGAGAGGGGAGGCCCAGGGTGCGTGCCGGTATAGCCGGGTAATGCCGTAATTTTTCCATGTTTTCTTTTCCTTCCTGGCCAATGTGCTGATATCGTCGGCCATTTATGATCCTGAAGGATTTGAGAAGCAGCCAGCTATATGAGGGTGTACCCTGAAGCTATTAGCGGACTGAAAGGGGAGGGGCTTTAGTCGCTGTTGCCGTTGACGGCAGGCGGACTTAAACCGGCAGGGTCTTGCCCGGGTTGAGGATGCCGAGGGGGTCGAAGAGCCGGCGGATCTGCTGCATCAGGGCGAGGCTGGCGGGGTCGATTTCGCGGGCGACAAAGTCGCGTTTGACCAGTCCGATGCCGTGTTCTCCGGAGAGTGTGCCACCCAGTTCGAGCACCCGGGCGAAGACGGCGTCAAGACAGGCTTCGGCCCGTGCCATCTGTGCGCTGTCGTCTGGATCCACCAGCAGGTTGACGTGGATATTGCCATTACCGGCATGGCCGAAATTGACGATGGTGATGCCGTGGCGTTCGCCGAATTCCGCCAGCGAAGCGATCAGGGCCGGGATCTGCGACACGGGCACGACCACGTCTTCGTTGATCTTCTTCGGCGCCACATTACGCAATGCGGGCGACAGGGCCTTGCGCGTGGCCCACAGGGCCTGTACCTCGGCCTGGGTTTGTGCAACCCGCAGATCCAGTAGACCGTCTCCATCAGCGGCCTGCTCAATGGCTGCCAGTGATTCGGCCATCGCCGTCTGCGCGCCGTCGACCTCGATCATCAGTAGGGCGCCCGCCCCCTGCGGCAGCTCGGCGGTGGAATGCCGGCGAACCATCTCGATGGCTGCGCCGTCGATGAACTCCAGTGCGCAGGGCACGACCGGCTGGGCCATGATGCGCGATACGGCCTGCGCGGCACTGTGCATGTCGGCATAGATAGCACGCAGGGTGCGCCTGCTTTCGGCCAACGGGGTCAGCTTGAGGGTGGCCTCGGTAATCACCGCCAGGGTGCCCTCGGAGCCAATCAGCAGGCGGGTCAGGTCATAGCCCACTACGCTCTTGGTGGTGCGGGTGCCGGTGTGAATCTCTTCGCCGGCGCCGGTCACGGCGCGCAGGCCAAGGGTGTTTTCGCGCGGGGTGCCGTATTTTACTGCACGTGGACCGGCCGAGTTGTAGGCCAGATTGCCGCCGATGGTGCACACCGCGGCGCTGGTGGGATCCGGCGGCCAGAAGAAGCCGTGCTTAGCGGCCGCCTGCTGCACCACCTGGTTGGTGACACCGGGTTGCACCACCATCAGTCGGTCGGCGGGGTTCATTTCCAGGATGCGCGTCATGCGCTCGGTGGAGAGTACGATGGCATTTTCCAGCGGCACCGTGGCACCGGTTGTGCCAGTGCCGCGACCGCGTGCCGTCAGTGGTGTGCGGTGCTCATTGCACAGGCGCACCACGGCCTGCACCTGTTCATGATTCTCGGGAAACACCACCAGTGCCGGCAGGGCCTGCCGGCGGCTGTTGTCGTAGCCGTAGGCCAGTCGCTCGCTCGCCTCGGTGAGCACATTGTCCGCGCCCAGCCGCTCGATCAGGGCAGGGGTGAGTCCGGCGGTCATCAGTTGACGTATTCGAACAGCTTGACCACCTTTCGCACACCATTGACATTGCGCGCGATTTCCGCGGCCTGACGACCCTCTGTGCGGGTCACCAGCCCCATCAGGAATACCGTGCCGTATTCCGTGATGACCTTGACCGCGTCGGAATCAAAGCCCTTGGTGGCCAGCATGCGCGCCTTGATCTTAGAGGTGATCCAGCCGTCCCGGCTGCGGGACTGGAAACCGGTGAGATCCTGGATGCGGATCTCGTTGTGCACCCGGCGCACCCCGGGCAGGTTACGCACGATGTTGATGACGTGATCGCGCAATTCCCGTGACAGGGCCTCGCCGCTGAGCAGAACGATGCGGTTGTAGCTGGTAATGTTGATGTGAATCTTCTGTTGCAGCTTCGGATCGCTGTAGAGTTTGTCCATGGCGCTGGATTCGATGCGCTGGTCATCGAGCACGGTGGTCGCAGAACGGGTGGGCCGGGGCTGGCCGCTGTCGGTCAGCGGCGTGGCGGCGCAGCTGGCCAACAGGAGGAATAGAGCGAGTATGGCGATGAGCCGGGTAATAATCGAGGTTTGCATGGTTTTTCCGCTTTTGGGTTAATGGATCATGAGGCCTGAAAGGCGTTGGTGATCCAGTCTATGTGCGCGCGTCCGTTGTCCTGGCCGGTGAGGGTAATCACATCAAAACGGCAGGGTCGGCGCGCCGCCTTGGGGTGTCCTAGCAGATAGTAGGCGGCGGTGGTCAACAGCTTGCCTTGCTTGCGCCAGTCCACGCTCTCGGCGCCGCTGCCATAGCGGTGGCTGCGTCGGTAGCGCACCTCCACGAACACCAGGGCGTCGCGGTCTTGCATGATGAGGTCGATCTCTCCGCGTGCGCAACGATAGTTGCGTTCGACCAGGCGCAGCCCCTGGCGTTCGAGATAATCGCAGGCATCCTGCTCTGCGCGTCGTCCGGCCTCGTTGTGTGCGGCCATCGGCATCCTCCCTGATGATCCTGTTTCAATTCTCGGCAGTATCCAGCAGCTGCGGCACTCCGCGTTGGAAACGCGCCCATAATAACCGCCGCTGCAGGCGGTTGGCCATGTCCAGTGACAGTTCGCCGGTCTCGCCGGCAAAGTGCTCGCTGCGGTCACGGCGCAGGGTGTTGAGCTGGTCGATCACCCGGTAGGCGTCCACGCCCAGGGCGTGCAGGCGGGTATAGCGTTTGGCGGCGCCGGGCCAGGCGCGGGCAATGTCCGCCTTGAGGTGTTGGCCGACCTCATCCGGGGCCAGGGTCCAGGGCATGTCGGCGAACATCACGCCGTCCATGTCGCGGTCCATCTGTGCATCCACGGTACCGCTGAAGGCGTGCGAGGTGGTGTAGACCGGTACCTTCGGCGCATGGTGGAAACGCAGCTGGGGGCGGATCACCCGCGCCTGACGTGAAAAGGCGGCCATGAAGATAAAGTCGATGTCCTGTCGGCGACGGGGGATGAACTCGATTTTTTCGCCGATGATACGGCGCACGGACTTCCGCCGGGCCTGGCTTTCATCCACATTCAGCAGGCGGCGGATGGGCAGCGAATAATCGTTTTTCTTCGGGTCGTAGTGCTGGACCTCTACCACATGGCCGCCCAGTTTCAGCCAGCGTTCGTTAAAGGCCTTGGCGACGCGGTCGCCCCAGGGCGTGGAGGGGGTGATCACAGCGGCGCGGCTGTGGCCGTCCAGCCAGGCGCGTTGCGCGACCTCGCGGGCCTCCTGCTCCGGCGACAGGCCGAGCTGGAACAGGTTGCGGGGTGGGGCACCGTTTATTTCACCATAATTCAATGCCAGTACCGGTACCGGCAGTGATTCCCGGGCGATCAGCTGCCCCACCGCGTCCTTGCCCAGTGGGCCGATGATAAAATCAGCACCATCGGCAACGGCTTGCCGATAGACGGTATCAAAGGCCTCGGCAGTGTGGCCTTCTTCGTAGATGCGTAGGTGAATCGGCGCAAGGATAGCGTCTGCACTTTCCCCCAGCGGTTCCTCGCTGTTGGTGATGGCGGCGGCATTCGTCGCCGGCCTTGGTGTCTGTGCGTAATAGGCGGCGAAGAAGCCGTTGCGCACCGCCTCGGCGGCCTTGGCGTAGCGGTCCTGCGGATCCAGGGGCAGGATCAGGGCGATTTGCTCTGGCCGGCGCAGGGGCTGGGGGCGGGCCGCCAGCAGCCGGGCAATGGTCTCTTCGCTGGCCGGATGCAGTGGATAGCGCTCGCGCCAGCGGGCGATGAGTTCGTCGGCAGGCAGACGGTCATCCACGCCCTTGCCGATGGCGGCCAGTGCCAGCCAGCCGCCGAGTTCGTCCGCTGCCAGATCGTCCAGTGCCTGCGGCGCCAATTTTTGCAGGGTATCGAGAATGGCGGCCTGGTTTGCCTGCACCGCTGCTGGCTCGTCGAGAAAGGGTTCCAGCAGGACGTGTTCACGAGTGCTCTCAAGTGGACTGTCGAGTTGCCCGAAGGCGCGTGCGCGCAGCTGATGGTAGCGGCGGCGGAAGTCCCGTTCGTCTTCGGCCAGTTGCAGGGTGATGCCATTCAGCACATCGAGTGCCTCGTTGGGTCGCTGGCGGGCAAGGGCAATGTCGGCGGTCAGCAGGACGCGACGAATATGGAATTCGGGCCCCAGGTCGGCGCCCTGGATCTCGCTCAGCAACTGGAAGGACTGCGGGATGTAATTGCCCTCTTTCAGCAGCTCCGCAGCGCGCAGGGAGTACATTTCGCGCTGGGGGGATTCAGCACCGTTGGCCAGCCGTGAATAGGCCAGTGCCGCGTCGAGGTAACGCCCCTGCTGCACCATCTCTTCCAGCGGCCGGGTCTGTTGCGCATCGTCGGCGGGCGGAGTGGCCTTCGGCGTGGATGGCGGGCCGCCCGCGCAGCCGGCCAGCAGGGCCGTGAGCAGGGCGGCCAGCAAGGCAAGCATTCGTGGTGCATGACGCTGCGGCAGGTTTCTGCGCCGGAAGCGGCGGGCTTGTGTAAGATTCGTCATCGGGGCGTTAGTATACGGGCTCGGCCCATATTTCTCATCAGCCGTGGTGGACGGCGGTAAAACCTTGGTCAGTCTTGACCGGCAGGAGTTCGCAGACAGATGGGTGCTGAAGTTGGTGTGCTCTACGTGGTGGCAACGCCCATCGGCAATCTGGGCGACATGACGCCACGCGCGGTGGAAATTCTGCAGGCAGTGGACCTGATCGCCGCCGAGGACACACGCCATAGCGGCCGGCTGCTGACGCATTTCAGCATTGGCACGCCGGCCATCGCCCTGCACGAACACAACGAGCGCACGCAGGCGCCGCGACTGGTGGAACGTATTGCCACCGGTGAAAGTCTTGCCCTGATCTCCGATGCCGGCACGCCGCTGGTCAGCGACCCCGGCTTTCACCTGGTGCGCCTGGCACGTGAACAGGGTATCCGTGTGGTGCCTGTACCCGGCGCCAGTGCGGTGATGGCGGGGCTGTCCGTGTCCGGCCTGCCCACGGACCGTTTCATCTTCGAGGGCTTTCTTCCGGCCAAGAGCGGGCCGCGCCGTAAGCGCCTGCAGGCCCTGGTGGCTGAAACGCGCACGCTGATCTTCTACGAGGCGCCGCACCGGGTGCGGTCGACGCTGGAGGACATGGTGGCGGTGGTCGGCGAAGGGCGGCGGGCGGTGTTGGCGCGTGAACTCACCAAGACCTTCGAGACGGTGAAGGATGCCCCCCTCGGCGAGCTGGCGGCATGGGTGCGCGATGATGCCGATCAGCAGAAGGGTGAGATCGTTCTGCTGCTGGCCGGTGCGCCGGGCGGCGAAGACGGCGGCGATGACAGCGAGGCGCGGCGCATTCTCGGTGTGTTACTGGAGGAGCTGCCACTCAGCCAGGCCAGTGCGCTGGCGGCCAGGATCACCGGTCTGAAGAAGAAACAGTTGTACCAGCTGGGGTTGTCGTTGCGTGCTGCGCAGAACAAATAGAAGCCGTTTTTTCAGTTGTTCCGGTGGATAGCGGAATCCAGTGACCTTCCTAATTTGGTTTGCAGCCACTAACATGGACCACTTCAGCGCTTGCACTTTTGGGTCGGAATGGCACGAGTCTGGCCTTGATGCTGCTGATGGATCTGACGGTTTGGAAGGCCAGGAAAAAGCGCCTGAATTACAAGGCATAATCAAGATATCAAGGAAAATTGGCTTATTTTAGGTGATTATCGAGAGTTGTTGTCTGATTCATGGTTGAATATTGCGGGAAAACAGGGCGACTATGCGTAATGCTTGCAAGTTCGGTTTAAAAGGTTGACTAGGAAATTCAGTTATAGTTGGAGGTAAGATATGTCTGGTGTAGTAAGAAACAAAGATGCTCATAAATTAATTGATCAGTTGCCTTCCAATGCGACGTGGGATGACCTGATGCATGAAATCTATGTGCGTGAAGCGATTGAAAAAGGCTTGGAAGATAGTAAAGCCGGAAGAACAAAAGATGTAGCAGAGATCAGGAAGAAATACGGTTTGCCAGAATGAAAGTCCACTGGACAGAAGCTGCGGAAGCGCAGTTGGATGCTATCTATACATACATAGCACAGAGCTCACCTACCTACGCCTTGCGCACAATAGATAGAATTACTAGCAAATCAAAACAGATTGCCACCTTTCCGCTCTCAGGGCGCAAAGTACCGGAATACGAATTGGATCAAATACGAGAAGTCTTTTCTGATCCACACAGAATCATCTATTACATCAAGCCCGATCAGATTGATGTAATCGCGGTCATACACGTCGCGATGAACGTGTTGCAAGATGAAAAAGAGCGTCAATAAACGTGGTCTGTCCCCTATTGTCCCTATTGTCCTATTGTCTTGCGGGAAAGCAGGGCGATTATGCTTGATACTAATAAGTTATGTGTAGAAATGAGGATAAAAAGTGACAATTGAAATCTTAAAACTAATAGCGTCCTTTTTGACGCCGGGGCAATAGGGGGGCAATAGGGGACAGACCACGATTAAAATGGTATGCTGCGCTGAAATACAGGAAATACAGGGTCAGGTCTTTGATCTATGATCGGGTGGGTCATGTCGGTGTCTTGCGAGGTTCTCAGGAACCAAGAGATTCTCGGAGTCAGGATCACAAACCAAAGACCTGCCCCCTTCTAACAGAATACAGGGTCAGGTCTTTGATTTATGATCGGGCGGGTCATGTCGGTGTCTTGTGAGACTCTCAGGAACCAAGAGCTTATCGGAGTCGGGATCACAAACCAAAGACCTGCCCCCCATCTTCGCTTCTTCTTTCGGTGAGTGCCAGAATTCCAGTGATCCTTCCTGTTGGTTTGTCGTTGCTGCCATGGATCGTTTCGGTGCTTGCACTTTTGGGCCGGAATAGCGTCTACTATGCGTGGAAGTCGGCTGGACAGTCGCTGTGTGTTTTGTCTGACAAGACACGTGGAGGAAAGTCCGGGCTCCAAAGGGCAGGGTGCCAGGTAACACCTGGGGGGCGAGAGCCTACGGAAAGTGCCGCAGAAAACAGACCGCCGATGGCCCTGATGTTCGCATCGGGCGCACAGGTAAGGGTGAAAAGGTGCGGTAAGAGCGCACCGCGCCGCTGGTAACAGCGGTGGCAGGGTAAACCCCACCCGGAGCAAGACCAAATAGGGGAGCATTGGCGTGGCCCGCGTTGCTCCCGGGTAGGTCGCACGAGCGTCGCGGTGACGCGGCGCCCAGATGAATGACTGTTCTCGACAGAACCCGGCTTACAGGCCGGCTTCCTTTTTTATTATTTTTCTCCTTCTGTTGTCCTTTTTTGCACGATCCCCGTTTTGCGCCCCATCTGGGGGTCAAACCTAATCTTTTACTTTAACTTCACACAGCAACGATTTGATTGCCGTCAGGTAGTTCGTTTTTGCGCATGCCGGGAATGGTGTCATGACGCTAAGTCATTGTGTGAAAAGCAAGATTTCCTGGATTTTAGGGCGTTAATTTCTTGACAGTAGGTGGGGGTGGTTCCTATAGTGTGGCGAAGTGGGGTGAAGTGGGTAATTGTGGATTTTTATGTCACGCCTGCTCGCCTCGGGTCAACATATGGGAGCGATCATTGTTTCGCGGAGTCAACACACTGAATCTGGACGTCAAGGGACGTATGGGCATGCCTGCGCGTTACCGTCAGCGTTTGGCCGATGCCTGTGACGGGCAGATGGTGGTGACCGTGGATCGTGACCATTGCCTGCTGCTGTATCCGCTACCCGAATGGGAGATCGTTGAGCGCAAGTTGCAGAAGTTGCCCAGCTTTAACAAGGCGGCCCGCCGCATGCAGCGTCTGTATATCGGCCACGCTACCGAGGTGGAGCTGGATTCCGCCGGGCGCATGTTGTTGCCGCCGTCGCTGCGTGAGTTTGCGGGGCTGGAAAAGCGCGCCGTGTTGACCGGTCAGGGTAATAAATTTGAAATCTGGAACGAGGAACTCTGGACCCAGCGACGCGATGAATGGCTGGCGGAAGAGGATGATCTGGATGACCTGCCGCCTGAACTCGAATCGCTGTCGTTGTGACACAGCCGTTCACACATCGACCGGTGCTGTTTGACGAGGTGTTGGCAGCGCTGGCGATCCGCGCTGATGGCATCTACATCGACGGCACCTTTGGTCGCGGCGGCCATGCCGGCGCCATTCTCGAGCGACTGGGGCCGCAGGGTTGCCTGCTGGGACTGGACAAGGACCCGCAGGCGGTGGCCGAGGCTGAGCACCGTTTTGGCGCGGACGAGCGGTTCGCCATCGAGCGCGGTTCCTTTGCGCAACTGGGGCAGCATGTGAAACAGCGTGGCTGGCAGGGCAAGGTGGATGGCATTCTGCTGGATCTCGGTGTCTCCTCGCCGCAGCTCGACGACGCCTCGCGTGGCTTCAGTTTTCGCACCGACGGTGATCTCGATATGCGCATGGATCCGCAGCAGGGCCGTAGCGCTGCACAGTGGATGGCCTCGGCCAGCGAGCGCGAGATCGCCGACGTACTGTACAAATTCGGCGAGGAGCGGCACTCGCGGCGCATCGCCCGCGCCATTATCAGCGCCCGCGCCGAGGCGCCGATCACGCGTACCGCGCAGCTGGCGGAGATCATCCGTCAGGCCCACCCCAGCTGGGAGCCGGGCCGGGATCCGGCGACCAAGAGTTTTCAGGGCATTCGCATCTTTATCAACGCCGAACTGGATGACCTGCGCGACTGTCTACCGCAGGCGTTGGAGGCGCTGGCCCCCGGCGGGCGGCTGGCGGTAATCAGTTTTCATTCGTTGGAAGACCGTATCGTCAAACGCTTCATGCGTGACGAGGCCAAAGGCGATATTTTTCCACCGGATCTGCCAGTGCCGCAGTCGGCGCTGACCCCCCGTTTAAAGGTCGTGGGCAAGGCCATTCGCGCCGGCGAGCGGGAGCTGGATGAAAATCCACGTGCCCGCAGTGCTGTGCTGCGCGTTGCCGAGCGGCTGGCCGACAGTGGCGGCGGAGGATGTTAGTGAATGAGAACCGGCGGTTTGCTGATAGCACTGGTGTTGGCGGTACTGGCCTCGGCCATCGGCGTGGTCTATGCCAAGCACGAAGGCCGCAAGCAATTTGTACAGCTGCAGACATTGGAAAAGCTGCGCG
>JAJRWE010000045.1 GCA_024276955.1 Gammaproteobacteria bacterium | reverse complement strand
GTACCGCCGGTCGACTCCCTGCACGACATCCGCGCCGCCATGTGTCGGGCCATGGAAGACACGGGCGTTGAAGTCGAAGTCCACCACCACGAAGTCGCCACCGCCGGCCTGGGTGAAATCGGCACCGTGTTCGACACCCTGGTGAAACGTGCCGACAGGAACCAGATCCTCAAGTATTGCGTGCACAACGTGGCCCACGCCTACGGCAAGACCGCCACCTTCATGCCCAAGCCGCTGGTAGGCGACAACGGTTCCGGCATGCACGTGCACATGTCTTTGGCCAAAGACGGCGAAAACATCTTTGCCGGTAACGAGTACGGCGGCCTCAGCGAAACCGCCCTGTTTTACATCGGCGGCATCATCAAGCATGCACGTTCACTGAATGCCTTCACCAACGCCTCCACCAACAGCTACAAGCGCCTGGTGCCCGGCTTTGAAGCCCCGGTGATGCTGGCCTACTCCGCGCGTAACCGCTCGGCCTCCATCCGCATCCCGTTCGTCAGCAGCCCCAAGGGTCGCCGCATCGAGCTGCGTTTCCCGGATCCCACCGCCAACCCCTACCTGGCCTTTGCCGCCATGATGATGGCCGGCCTGGACGGTATCCAGAACAAGACCCATCCGGGCGAAGCCATGGACAAGGATCTGTATGACCTGCCCGCCGAAGAGGCGGCACAGATTCCCACGGTGTGCCACTCTTTCGATCAGGCCCTGGAATGCTTGAGCGCCGATCGCGACTACCTGACCGCCGGCGACGTCTTCACGGACGACATGATCGATGCCTATATCGAACTGAAGATGGAAGAAATCACGCGCCTGCGTATGACCACCTCTCCGGTCGAGTTCGATATGTACTACAGCTGTTAAGTCCATAAGCCGTTCGCGGCGTACAAACGAAAAAGCCCCGCTCCCGGTGAACGCACCAAGAGCGGGGCTTTTTTGTATGTACAAGGTAGGTTGGGCAAAGCGTAGCGTGCCCAACATTCCCATACATCCCGTTGGGCACGTCGCTTCGCTCCTTTGCCCAACCTACGGGGGGTGTTTTATTCACCATCGATTCCTGAGCGACTAATCACAACGCACGAACAAAAAGGCCCTGCTCCCGGTATCGCACCAAGAGCGGGGCTTTTTTATGGGTACATCCCCGGCCCGGTGGGCGTTTGTATAGCCCCTCTAATTCGGCTACATTTGACCCATGAACAGACAAAATCGCATCCTCCTTCTTGGTTTCGTTACCCTGCTGCTAAGCCTCCCCGTCGCTGCTGCGGTGTATATGGAGAAGGACGCCGAAGGAAACACCGTCTTCACCGACCGGCCCAGCTCTGAGAATGCCAAGCCCATCAAACTGAATCCCCCCAGCATCTACAAGGCGCCGGCCATACCCGGCGCCGCCCCCAGCGGCCAGACCACGGATCAGAATAACGACGCCCAGGGCTACGAATTCATCACGATCACCTATCCCGTCGACGACAGCCCGATACGGGAAAACAGCGGCGCACTTGAGGTCAACATCGACCTCATCCCCGCACTCAAGCCAGGCCACCGCTTCGTGCTGCTCATGGATGGCATACCGGTCACTGAAGGACAAAGCACAACGCTACACCTGCAGAATGTAGACCGTGGCACTCACGCAATTCAGGTGCAGATCGTCGACGATAGCGACAACGTCATCATCAGCTCGGAGAGCGTGATCTTTCACATGTTGCGCGTGGCAGTCCCCCGGCGCTGACCCCCACCCCCACCTCCACCGTCCACCCACCCTCCATCGCACCAATCTGGTGCGCGCACGCCCGTTTTGCGCTAATCTGAAGCCTGACACCGGCGAGTGACCCTTCCCACCGTCGGCAATTTCTCACATGGTCGGCTAACCCGCTGATTAAGCAAACTTATTGCCTGCCTGTGGGTCAATAGACAGGAATTCAAGACTTGGTTTGGTTCTTGCTACGCACACCTCATGAACATTGACAGCACTCCCTCGGCCGGACTTCACCAGTCCATACTGGACAACCTCAGCCATGCCGTGCTGATGTTCGATTCGGCACTCAGACTGGTGTTCATCAACCCGGCCGGGGAAATGCTCTTCGCCATCAGCGCCAGCCGCTTACTGGGGCTGTCCGCGGAAGAAATATTACCCGGCGACAGCCCCCTGCTGGCGGCCCTCAAACGCGGCTTGCAGAGCAGCCACCCCATCACCGAATATGAAGTGCAGCTCAGCCTGCCGGGCCAGCACAAGCTCACCGCAGACTGCACCGTTACGCCACTGAGCACACGCCCCGACGACTCCGGCCTGCTGGTGGAACTGCGGCCACTGGATCATCAACGCCGCGTGGCGCGCGAGGAACAGCAGATCGCCCGCCAGCAGACCTTTCGCACCCTGGTGCGGGGCCTCGCGCACGAAATCAAAAACCCCCTCGGCGGGCTGCGCGGCGCGGCGCAGCTGCTGGAACGCGAACTGCCGGCGGCCGAGCTGAAGGAATACACCGCCATCATCATCGGCGAGGCCGATCGACTGAGAAGCCTGGTGGATCACCTGCTCGGCCCCAATACCATCGCCCACAAGGAATCCCTCAACATCCACCGGGTGCTGGAGCACATCCGCCAGCTGGTGAACGCCGAGCTGCCGGCAGGCATCCACATCCGTACCGATTATGATCCCAGCATCCCTCACATCACCGGCGACCGTGACCAGTTGATCCAGGCGGTGCTGAACGTGGTGCGCAACGCCGTACAGGCCCTCGGCGACGAAGGCGAGATCACCCTGCGCACCCGCGCCCGGCGCCAGTTCACCATCGGCAGCCGCCAGCACCGTCTGGTGTGCCAGGTATGCATCATCGACAACGGCCCCGGCATCCCCGAGGATCTGGCGGAAAACATCTTCTTCCCCATGGTCAGCGGGCGCGCCGACGGCACCGGACTGGGCCTGTCCATCGCCCAGTCGCTGATCAACCAGCACGACGGCCTCATCACCTGCAAGAGCCGGCCCGGCCACACCCAATTCTGCCTGCTGCTGCCCCTGGAACCGGTTAGCTCCAGCACAGAGAAAGCCACCGCGTCAGAAGAGAGAACCCCACCATGACGGAAAGCAATCCCATCTGGGTCATCGACGACGACCACGCCATCCGCTGGGTACTGGAAAAGGCCCTCAAGCAGGCCGGCATGAACGTGCAGAGCTTCGACAACGCCAACGGCATCCTCGAACGCCTCGAACACGAGACGCCCAGCGCCATCCTTAGCGACATCCGCATGCCCGGCGTCGACGGCCTGCAGCTGCTGGAGCAGATCAACAAAAAATACCCCGATCTGCCGGTGATCATCATGACCGCCCACTCAGACCTGGACAGCGCCGTCTCCGCCTACCAGGGCGGCGCCTTCGAGTACCTGCCCAAGCCCTTCGACATCGACGAGGCCACCGAACTGGTCAGCCGTGCCATGCAACACAGCGCCTCGCGCCGCACCGGCAGTCCGGCCACGCCGCAGGAGGCTGCGCCGGAGATCATCGGCGCCGCGCCCTCCATGCAGGAGGTGTTCCGCGCTATCGGCCGCCTCGCCCGCTCCAAGATCACGGTACTCATCAACGGCGAATCCGGCACCGGCAAGGAACTGGTGGCGCGCGCCTTGCACCGCCACAGCCCGCGCGCCAATCAGCCCTTCATCGCCCTCAACACCGCCGCCATCCCCCGCGACCTGCTGGAATCCGAACTGTTCGGCCACGAACGCGGCGCCTTCACCGGCGCGCAGAGCACCCGCGCCGGCCGCTTCGAGCAGGCCGACGGCGGCACCCTGTTCCTCGACGAGATCGGCGACATGCCCGCCGAGCTGCAGACCCGCCTGCTGCGCGTGCTGGCCGACGGCGAATTCTACCGCGTCGGCGGCCATACCCCGACGCGGGTCGACGTACGCATCATCGCCGCCACCCATCAGGATCTCGAACAACGGGTGAAGGAAGGCCAGTTCCGCGAAGACCTGTTCCACCGCCTCAACGTGATCCGCATCCACATGCCGCCGCTGCGCGAGCGGCGCGAGGATATCCCGCTGCTGGTGCGGCACTTCCTCGCCAGTGCCGCACAAGAACTGAGCGTCGACCCCAAGCAGCTCGACAGCGACGTCGACCGTTACCTGTCACGACTCGAATGGCCGGGCAATGTGCGGCAACTGGAAAACACCTGCCGCTGGCTCACCGTCATGTCGCCGGGCCAGGTGGTGCACATGGACGAACTGCCGCCCGAACTGCAACAGGAAAACGCCCGCCCCCAGACCGGCGGCAGCTGGGAAGAGGGCCTGCGCCAGTGGGCCGACCTGCGCCTGGCCAGCGGCGAGAACGACCTGCTCGCCGATGCCGTGCCGCGCTTTGAGCGCATCATGATCGACATCGCCCTGCAGCACTCCGGCGGACGCCGCCAGGACGCCGCCAAACTGCTCGGCTGGGGCCGCAACACGCTCACGCGCAAGATCAAGGAACTGGGTATGTAGCTCTAAGTGTTGTCTAATTACAACAATAACCCCGTAACCTCCTCTGATATCAGCAAAATTATTTTAATTTTGTTGCAAAAAGCACGACAAAGACTTGAATATCCACACCGACAGGGTATATATTCACCCGGCGCACTTTTATACCCTGCGTATTAAGAGAAGCTCTTAAGTAATTCCAGACATCATGTATTCAACCGGGAGAGAAAACTCATGAAGAAGAATTTGATTGCACTGGCCGTCGCCGCCGCCCTCGCCAGCCCACTGACCATTCAGGCCGCCGATTCCGCCTCCGTCAGCGGTTTCGCCGATATCACCTACACCAGCCTCGGTGATGGCGGTACAGGCTCCAATGCCTTCGGCGCCAATGGCGAAGTCGACGTACAGGCCACCAAGGGCGACGTGACCGTGCGTGCCGACATCGACCTGCGTCTGGACGGCACCTCCGGCCAGCTGGAGCAGGCCTTCTTCGCCTGGAAGGCCATGGACGCCGTCACCGTGATCGGCGGTGTATTCAACAACCCCATCGGCCAGGAAGCGGTGGATATCACTGACATAGAATTTAACAGCCATAGCGCCATCTACAACATCCTCGATCACCAGACCGCCCTCAACGACAACAATATCGCCGGTGTTGCCGTCGCGGGTGGTAACGAGATGTTCACCGGCACCCTGGCCGTGCTGAATGACATCGGTCACGCCGTCGACACCGATGGCAGCATGAAGAACTCCATCGCCGCCGTGTTGAAC
Source organism: Gammaproteobacteria bacterium (assembly GCA_024276955.1). Classification (GTDB taxonomy): domain Bacteria; phylum Pseudomonadota; class Gammaproteobacteria; order SZUA-152; family SZUA-152; genus DRQN01. Next base: position 4,876 of record JAJRWE010000045.1, on the reverse strand, counting down.
GCCAACCCGATGGAGGGCTTGGCCCTGGAGCTGGGCTATGTCACCCAAGACGACACCACCGCTGCGGGCAATGTCCTTGACGTCAATGCCCAGTACGGCATCGCCGGCTTTACCGTGGGCCTGGACTACCTGATGGCCGACAAGATCATCGACAATGCTTACAACCTGTGGGGCAGCTTCGCCATCAACGACAAGGTTGCAGTGAAGGCTCGTTATGAAGCCGTTACCCTTGAGGCCAGCGGTGCCGATACCGTCACCAAGTACACCCTCTATGGCTCTTACGCCATTGCAGACAACTTGTCGACGGCTCTGGAATACAGCCAAGGCGACCGCGGTAACACCGCTACTGGTCCTTTAGCCGCCACTGTAGCCGGCACAACCCAGATCATCGACGACTCCACCATCACGCTGAAGTTTGTCGGTACTTTCTAAGCCATACCGGCCTGGAAAGAAAAAACGGGCCTTCGGGCCCGTTTTTTTGTGTCCGCAAGTAAAGTAGCCCATAGAGCAGGCACCACCCACGAGGAAATCCGGGCACCTTGAAAACGGTGGGCAGTGCCCACCCTACACCGCTGAGTATGTAGGGCCACACCCCCTCCTGGGGATCACACCGACTCCTGCCGGGCTTTCACGGTCTATGGGGCCGCTCCCACAAAAAAGGCCCGGCGGGAAAATCCCGCCGGGCCTTTTGGTTCGCATTGCGCGAAACTTTAGGTTACAAGCCTGGCTTAGAAGGTAAAGCCGGCCTGCACGGCCACGGAGGTCTTGGTGTCTTCCGCCACACCCTTGTCATCAGCAAAGATTTTGTTATCGCTGCTGACCATGGACAGCTCGGCACGCACGAAGGTGTTGTCCGAGAAGTTGTAGGTCGGCGTGATGGTCAGCGTGGTGGCGCTATCCACGCCATAGATACCGCTGGTGCCATCGCTCAGGAACTCCACGCGCACCGGCACGACCACCTTGCCAAAGCTGGGAGTCGCGTAGAGCGCGATACCGAAGGCGGTATCATCGGCACCGGCGCTCGGGGCATTTTCCAGCATGTGGTAGTCGAAGTTGGCCGCCACGGGAATGCCGCCCAGGTCGGCGGAGACGATGACGTCGATCAGATCCTTGTAGCCATTGTAGTTGTAATAGCTGACGGCGTAGCCCAAGGCGCCGGCGTCGCCGTTGATACCCGCGGCCCAGGCAGCGGAGGCCGTGCCAAGGGCGTCGTCATTGACCTCGGCGTAGAAACCCATATCGCCCATATCATAGCTGGCGCGCACGCCGGGATAATAGACCGGCTGACCGCCCCACAGGGCCGCGATGGTGGCGTGCGGATTGGCGTAGGACGGGGCAACCTCGTAGCCGATATTGGTAGCCAACATGCCGGCATCGATGGTCAGACCCTCCATGGGGGCCACGGTGAGCCAGCCGTACTGGAAGCCATAGTTGTAGGGGCTGTTGTTCACGCCACCATCCAGCACGGTGATGCCGGCCATGGTACCGAAGGCGCCGACGAAGCCCACGCCTTCGGTGGCCTCACCGGACAGCTCGACCATGAAGTCGGAGACCTGGTAGTTTTCATTGTTGTTGCTGCCGGTATTGGTGGTGTAGAAGTAGCCCGCCGTCATGCCACCGTTCAGGTTGATATCGGCGGCGGAAATCACGCTGCCCGCAAAGGCGCCGGGGGCGGTGAGTGCGGCAATGCTCGCGGCAAGAATGCTCTTACGCATGGATGAGTTCCTCGATAAATTGGTTTTCGTGATCCGGCACCACCCATCGGTGGCACTCTCCCTGGAAATTTAACCCCGTCTGCAAGCACGGCGCCAGATGGCGCGCCTGCGGCGCAAAGGGACGCCAGTCTATAGCAAGAGCCGGGCCAGAATATAAACACAGAGGAATATCAAGGAGTTAGATCTGACGGTAAGAATGAGGCAGCAGGCGGTGCACCAAAACAGTGCACCTTAAAAGGACTTCCGTACAATATTGTGCACCGCCATCACACACGCACGGTTGGGATGACGACTGCATGAGAAGGTGAGATCGGGAGGCTGGCCTGGGCCATGCAGGAGGTAGGGTGACGCAGGACGCCAAAGCCGAGGAACGAACCCCAACAACTCAGGTGCACCAAGCAACAACTTCAATGGTGTGAATCGAATAACCCTGGCGGCGGTAACCTTGGGGTTCACAAAAACATTCACCCCAACCGACTGTGCTGACATGCAGGGCCGTGTGTGTAGGAGCGGGCCATGCCCGCGATAAAGGGCGGGAAAACAATAAATTTGTGGGAGCGGCTAAAGCCGCTCCCACAATGTTCAGATCCATTATCTTTGTGGTAAAAAGGCAAGGCAATCGCGGGCATGGCCCGCTCCTACAACACCGCCGACTCCTGCCGCAGGGCCGCGCCGATGGCCGGCAGGCAGCGCGCCTGGGTGGCGCTGTCCATACCGTGGTCACAGGCAACGATCTCTTGCAGATCCAGGCTGCGCACGGCCAGGCCCAGGGATTCATGCAGATAGTCTTCCAATCCATCCAGCGGCGCTTCGCAGGGCGCCAGCACCAGGCCTGCCACCGGCGGCTGGACGAAATAGCGGTCGTAATAATCCAGCGAGCGCTGCACCTCCAGCACCAACTGGTCGTACTGTGCATGATCGCCAGCCGCCAACGCGGCATAACCCATGCCCAGGGTGCGGGCGAAGTACAGCGTCGACTGGCGGGTAATAATCAACAACCCGCGCTCGCGGGTGAGATAGATGAAGGCCACCCCGGTCTCGTCTTCCGGCAGGCGCGCGGTAATGTTGCGTAGCACCAGCTCGGGAATGTCGATGGTGGTGAGATTGGCCTCGGCGTCTTGCAACTGATCGACTCGCTCTCGCACCCGGGAGAGCCGCGACACCACCACATACAGCGTATTCTGCCGGCCGTGCGCGCCACTGGGCGGCGCATCGAAGATATCCACCACCGCATCGTCGATGTGAAAATCGATCAGGTCCTTGATCTGCCAGCGGATCGCCGCACGCAGCTCATCCGGCGGCACGTCCGGCGCCTCCACGCTCAATACCGTGTAATCGTCCAGCGCCATCACCGTTGTGCAGGCGCGTTTTTGCAACCTGTGACGGCGCACGGCATCGGCCAGTAATTTTTCCTTATCCCCGCCTTCCGGCCAGGGCCTGAAGTCACAGGTCTCCAGTCGCGGCTGTTTGCCGTTGCCAGCGATGCTGGCCACACAGAGGCCCGCCTCCGCCGGCACCACGGCGGCATAGCCGGTGTTGGACTGTTTAGAGAAAAGGCCTAACATAATTTTATCCTTGGGAACGATGAGCCGCTCCGGTAAAAAGTAACTACTTACACCATGAAGGACATGAAGCACATAAAGGTTTCACAGGAAAAGGCCTTTGATGCCCTGCAATGTTTCCGCACTTTTCGGCGTCAGGACAATCCAGTCTTCAATCAGTAAATCTGTACGATAGTCACCATCAAGGTGAGCACCTTGTGAACACCAGTGGCGACACCAATGACCGATAGGCCCATTCACTGTTACCTTTTAATACTTCATGATCTTCATGTCCTTCATGGTGCAAACCGGTACCAAAAAAAACCACATCACGGCATGAATTTCACCACGATACGCCGCTGTGTGCGTGGGGCCGAGACCAGCCCCCCGGCGCTGCCGGTGCTGGTGATGGTGTACAGGGTTCGCCCACCGATACTCACTGGACTCACCGTGGTTGTCATCCAGGCTTGGTTCGTCAGAACCACACCGTTATTGATACTGCCCGCACCACCACCACTGATATCCCGCGCCGCCCACTCCACGCCACTCTCGGCGGCATACAGGGCCTGGGCGGAATACCACTCATTGATGGTCTCTTCGGAACCGAGCACCAAGAGTTGCGTCAGCAGCCCACCCAGCGCCGCCAGCGCGGTGATCAGAAATATCGCCATTACCAGCGAGGCACCGCGTTGGCGGGCGGCCAGGCCAGTAGCCATTAAGGCCGGCCCCCTATCATCCCGTAGGAGCGGACCCCCGGGCCGCGATTCGTCGCTGACAGAGTTACCGCCATCGCGGCCCGGGGGTCCGCTCCTACATAATCTGATTAACGGCAGGGACGCGGCAAGCTTGATGCGGGCAGGTCTTTTCACGGCGTGTTCCTCACGTGCACTTCGTGATAGAGACGAATACCGTTGCTGGCATCGGTGGCCAGGGTCAGATCAATGCGCAGCACCCCGGTCGCCGCTGGTGTGCCCGGTGCATAGGTAAAGCTCACGGCGCTGACGCCGTCCACCAGCACCGGGTCCGATGCCCCCCAATCGGCATTGGCATCGTAATTGGTCAGGCCCGCCGCCGTGTGCCAGCGCAGGGTATCTCCCGTTCGCCCGACCTCCACGGTCTGTTCGGCAATGGCGAAATGGCGCCCGGGCGAATCAAGCAGAAAGCGGTGGCTGGCGAAGCCCAGTATCTATCCCTGATTGGTGCCGTCGGCTGCCGAGGTGGTGGCGGTGACCCCTGTCAGTGCCACGGCGGGACCATCGCCGGGAAAAGTCTTCAATGCCGCCGGAGAGGTATTGCCGATCACCAGAATGTCTCCAGCCGATACGCTCAGCCCGCTGCCCATCGTGTACAGGCCATTGATCAGCGCGGTATTCTTACGAAAGCGCTGATTCATGCGCGTGAACGCCGAGCCATAGTTGTCGAAACGTTCGATGTAGCGCCCGCCGGCCCGCGAGCGCAGGAACTGAATGCCCTGCCCGGCATCCAGGGTTTCGAGACTGTTGGGCACCGCCAGACGCACCTCGCGCGCCAGACGCTCCAGGGCCAGGCGGCCACGCGCCACCAGTTCGGCGCGCGCCTTGCTGTCGTGCCAGGCCTGAACCGCATTGGCGATGAACGGCG
>JAJRWE010000044.1 GCA_024276955.1 Gammaproteobacteria bacterium | reverse complement strand
CGCTTTTGGCTGTCCGCGTGTATTTGCCTTGTTAGAGGCGCGAGCATATCTGGTAGACCGCTGAATTCACAGCCTACGCTTTTAAAAGATATTACCGCACCTCGTAAATTTAATGTTGTTTTGTTGAACCATAGGGGGGGAAGAAAATTTAGGATTCAAATTTTTACCCCCCTACCTGAAAAGCCAACATTATCATAGTTTAACGCGCCCAAACCTCAGATTGTTTGTTGATTTTTAACCCATTATAAAGCTAAAGAATTCAGGCGAATTACAAGGTTTAAGGTTTTTTTATAGAGCTTTCGGAGCGGATAATATTTTGCATTACGAAACTTAACCCCCCATCAGAAATCCGTCTTTAATCATTGATGAGATTTGACGCGCCTACAATGCCGATAAACTTCTGAGTTTAAAAACCTTGTGAACCAAAAAATATAACCACACTTTCTGAACCTAATTTGGAACGCCTAAACGCCAAATTAAACGCCCTAAAAATGTTTGAGATTGAACGTTTTTCAAACCCTAAACACTCTCAATTTTTACAACGGATTCACGTAATTCTAACAGAGCAATAACTGGAATATTTTCCACCATATCACTCCCTATAGAGGGATAATATTCCAGTTATCCTTACTATTGAACCACAAAACCTGGAAAATCTTATCCATTTATTGTCTTTGCTTTGGTATTTTCCACTTATTGTGGTATTAAGGTGCGCACAATGGAAAGCAACCCAAAATTCCGCCCCAACCCTTCCCTGAAGCTGATGGATCAAGTCCGGGAGGTACTGCGTTATCATCATTACGCATACCGCACCGAGCAGTCTTACTGCCAGTGGATACTGCGTTATATCCGCTTCCACGGTGGAAAGATACACCCAAAAGAATTCGGTTCACAGCATGTCGAACGGTTTTTATCCAATCTTGCCACTGTGGGTAAAGTGTCAGCTTCTACCCAGCGCCAAGCGCTTAATGCGATTGTTTTTCTTTATCGGGAAGTTCTCCATAAACCTCTTGATGACAAAATCGCCCCTGTCCGTTCAAAACGGCAGCAACGTCCACCAACCGTACTGACTCAGGAAGAGGTTCAACAACTGCTTCGGTTGATGCATGGTACACATGCATTGATGGCAAAAATTCTTTACGGCGGCGGCCTGCGTCTTATGGAATGTATCAGGTTACGTATCCAGGACATAGATTTTGGCCATGATAAGATTTTCATCCGCGGTGGTAAGGGCGGCAAGGACAGGACGACCATCCTACCGAAAAATATCCGCGCTGCGCTTCAAGCTCAGGTTGACCATGTTATTAAACGCCATCACAGAGATCTTGAAGAGGGTTTCGGCCAGGTTTATCTGCCAGAGGCCCTGGCCCGAAAATATCCTCATGCTGATAGAGAAGCGGTTTGGCAGTATCTCTTCCCTGCTAAAAAAAGGTCAATAGATCCAAGATCCGGTCGTGAGATGCGGCATCATGTTCTGGAATCGGGTCTGCAAAAAGCGGTCAAACTTGCAGCTGGTCACGCAGATATTTTAAAACGCGTTAGCTGCCATACTCTGCGCCATAGTTTCGCGACTCATATGCTGGAAAATGGCGTTAATATCCGGGTGCTTCAAACATTGATGGGCCATGCCGATGTTAAAACCACCGAGATCTATACTCATGTCATGAAACGGAATATTGATAGCCTTCAAAGCCCGTTAGACGGGCTGCCAGATTGAAATACATTATTTCCACATCCCTAACCCCGAACCCCGAACCCGGCGTAGAATTTCTGGCAATTTGGTTTTTGCGTCGTAAGAATCAACCTCTTTCAGCATGGCATACACCTCATCACTCAATACAAACCAGAATGCGAGTCTATTCGAATTATGTCAATGAGAAGGCCGGGTTACCGATGCCGCTGCCGATCACCGAAACGGTATTCGGTATCTGGTTGCTTGCATAGACCCGTTTTTGAAGGCCGGGGAGCGAAAAAAACCGTGTACAACGCGCCGGAAATGATCAGTACAACATCACCTGCACCAACCCATTCCCGCCCTAATGCCATTAAGTTAACAAAATAACGAGGGTTTTGTAGGTTGGTGGTGACGCAGGAACCCCAACGAAATCAACAATGTTGGGGTTCGCAAGCTCACCACCAACCTACAACAAGTAGACGTCAGGCTTAACTTAATGGCATTGATTCCCGCCCCCTCCCTGCAAAACGAAAAAAGGGTGTCCCAAACGGAGCACCCCTTTCTCATAAACAGAAAAATTCCGGAGGGAAAAAGCTCAGTCTTCCCGCTCCTCGATCCAGGCCATCTGGATCGCTTCGAGGATACGCTCGCCACTGTGTTCGGGATCATCATCGAACCCATTCAGCGCCAGCACCCACTCGCGCAGCTCGACAAAATTTACTTGCAAGGGATTGGCCCCGGGATGCGCCTCATCGAGGGCAATGGCGATCTCCAATGAGTCGACCCACTCCATCAATGACTCTCGGACACCATGTTGATGGTGTATTTGGGAATCTCCACCACCAGGTCTTTGTCGTCCACCACAGCTTGGCAACTGAGACGGGAATCCGGCTCCAGGCCCCAGGCCTTGTCGAGCATGTCTTCTTCGTCTTCGCTGGCCTCGGGCAGGGAATCGAAGCCCTCGCGCACGACGACGTGACAGGTGGTGCAGGCGCAGGATTTCTCGCAGGCGTGCTCGATCTCGATGCCGTTGGCCAGCGCGGCGTCACAGATGGTGGTGCCCGGCTCGGCCTCGATGACGGCGCCCTCGGGGCAGATTTCTTCGTGGGGCAGGAAAATAATTTTTGGCATGGTTCTCTCAGCGTTTACTCAGCTGAATTCCTCCAGTTTGTGACCCGCCATCGCGGCCTGGATACCGGCATCCATGCGGCGCGCGGCGAAGTCGTCACTGGCGGCATTCAGGGCCTCGATGGCCTGTTTGATCTTTAAATAGTCACCGCCTTCGGCCTTGGCGCGCAGATCTTCGAGGGCGGCATCGAGACGCATGCGCTCGTCGACACTGAGCAGGCCGGCATCGGTGGCCAGGGCCGATTCCACGGCCTCGATGGCGCGCCTGGCCTCCACCTGCGTCTCGCGCAGATTGCGCGCAGCGACGTCCTCTTCGGCGTGGGCCATGGAGTCACGCAGCATCTGTTCGATCTCGCGATCCGAGAGGCCATAGGACGGCTTGACCTGCACGCTGCTCTCAACGCCGGAGGCCTGCTCGCGGGCGGTGACGGAGAGCAGGCCGTCGGCATCCACCTGAAAGGTGACGCGAATGCGTGCCGCGCCGGCGGCCATGGGCGGGATACCGCGCAGCTCGAAGCGCGCCAGCGAGCGGCAATCGCTGACCAACTCGCGTTCGCCCTGCACCACGTGCACGGCGAGGGCGGTCTGGCCGTCCTTGAAGGTGGTAAAATCCTGCGCCTTGGCGCAGGGAATGGTGGCGTTGCGCGGGATCACCTTCTCCACCAGGCCGCCCATGGTCTCGATGCCCAGTGACAGCGGGATCACGTCCAGCAGCAGCATCTCGTCGTCGGGCTTGTTGCCCGCCAGTACGTCGGCCTGGATGGCGGCGCCGACGGCCACCACCTTGTCCGGGTCGATGTCCACCAGCACGTCGCAGTGAAAGAATTCACCCACCCGTTCGCGTACCCGCGGCGAGCGGGTGGAGCCGCCGACCATTACCACATCCTCGATCTCGTCGAGGTCGATACCGGCATCGCGCAGGGCGCGGCGGCAGGGTGAGAGCGTCTTCTGAATCAGCGGGTCGATCAGTGCATTGAGCTGCTCGCGGTTCAATTCGCCGCGCCAGACCTCGCCATCCTTGACGGCCACCGAGACCGTCACCGACTCGACATCGGACAAGGCCTCCTTGGCACGGCAGGCCTCGGCACGCACGGCGCGCATCTTGCGCACGGAAATGTCATCGCCCAAACCCGCCTGCTGTGCCAGCCACTGGGCGATGGCACGATCGAAATCGTCACCACCGAGGGCGGTGTTGCCGGCGGTGGACATGACCTCAAACACGCCACGGTTGAGGCGCAGGATGGAGATATCAAAGGTGCCGCCGCCCAGGTCGTAGACCACGTGTATGCCTTCGGAATCGCGATCCAAACCATAGGCCACGGCGGCCGCGGTGGGTTCGTTGAGCAGGCGCAACACATTGAGACCGGCCAGCTGCGCGGCATCCTTGGTGGCCTGACGTTGGGCGTCGTCGAAATAGGCCGGCACGGTGATCACCACGCCGGTGAGCTCGCCGCCAAGGGTCTTTTCCGCGCGCGCCTTGAGGGTCTTGAGGATTTCCGCCGAGGCCTCCACCGGGCTGATGTCGCCGGCCACGGTGCGGATGCGTGGCACCGTGGATTCACTCTCGGCACTCTCCGCAAATTCGTACTCGGAGCAGCTGCAGCCCTTGCAAATATCCGCCAGGCCGCGGCCCATAAAGCGTTTTACAGAGCTGATGGTGTTGTGCGGATCCTTAATCAGCGCCGCCTTCGCCTCTTCGCCCACCTGCGGCGGCAGGCCGAGGCGATAGCGCACCACGGACGGCAGCAGGTGGTTGCCATTCTCGTCCGGCAGGGTTTCCGCCAGACCGCTGCGCACGGTGGCGACGAGGGAGTTGGTGGTGCCAAGGTCGATACCGGCCGCCAGCTTGTGCTGATGCGGGGCGGCGGTCTGTCCCGGCTCACTGATTTGCAATAAGGCCATAGTGTTTACAAATTTATCGGCTGGTTGTTGGCGAAAGCTTGTCGTCAGAAAAAGCGCCGTGGCTCAGGACATGGCCAGTTCGTCTTCCAACTGGGCCAGCTCTTCGCCGAGACGGTGGAAAAACTGTAATTTTCGGCTCGCATCGCGCGCCTGCTGCAGGGCCTGCGGCGAGCCGTCGGCGAACAGCGAGGACAGCTCGTCCATCAGCTGGCGCTCCAGCGTGCGGATGTCGTCGCGCAGCCTGTGCAGACGCTGCTCGGCATCGGCCGCGCCTTTCATCGCGTCCATGCGCTCTCGCAGCTCCATCTGCTGCATCAGGAAGCCACCGTCGAGGCGCGTGTCGGTGTCGTCGAGGGCAACGCCCTTGAGTTCGAGCAGATAGCGGGCGCGCGCCAGCGGATCTTTCAGCGTCCGAAAACCCTCGTTGACACGCGTGGCCAGCTGCATGGACAGGCGCCGCTCGGCATCCGCGGCATTGACGAACCTATCCGGGTGCACAGCGCGCTGCAGTTCGCGGTAACGTTCGGAGAGTGCCGCGCCGTCGATATCGAAGGACACCGGCAGGGCGAATAACTCGAAGTAGTCGCTAATAAGATCGCCGGATTGCATCAAACGGTAAAGCTTTCGCCGCAGCCGCAGCTGTCCTTGACGTTCGGGTTATTGAACTTGAAGCCTTCATTCAGCCCCTCTTTGGCGTAGTCCAGCTCGGTGCCGTCAAGATACACCAGGCTCTTGGGGTCGATGATGATCTTCACGCCTCTATCCTCGAACACCGCGTCTTCCGTCTCGGCCTGGTCGGCGAATTCCAGCACGTAGGCCATGCCGGAGCAGCCGCTGGTCTTCACCCCCAGGCGCAGGCCACAGCCGCTGCCGCGGTTTTCGAGAAAAGCCTTGATACGCGCGGCGGCGGCGTCGGTCAGTGTAATTGCCATAGCTGCTTGCCGCCTCAGGCCGACTCGGCCTTGTCGCCCTGTTTGCCACCCTGCTTGCCACGGAAGTAATCAATAGCCGCCTTGATGGCGTCCTCGGCCAGCACCGAGCAGTGGATCTTCACCGGCGGCAGGGCCAACTCTTCGGCCAGCTCGGTGTTCTTGATCTTGCCGGCCTCATCCAGGGTCTTGCCCTTCACCCACTCGGTGAGCAGGGAGCTGGAGGCGATGGCCGAACCGCAGCCGTAGGTCTTGAAGCGCGCGTCCTCGATGACGCCCTCATCGTTGACCTTGATCTGCAGGCGCATCACATCGCCGCAGGCAGGCGCACCCACCATGCCGGTACCGACGTTCTCATCCTCGGCATCCATGTTGCCGACGTTGCGGGGATTTTCGTAATGGTCCAGGACCTTGTCACTGTATGCCATGATGTCTTACCTCTCTATCTGTTCGTTTGCGCGGCTTGCGGAGTGCCGGGGAAAGGCCCCAGTGTCATGTCACTAGTGCGCCGCCCATTTGACCTGCGACAGGCCGATGCCGTCTTTGTACATGTCCCACAGCGGGGACAGTTCGCGCAGCTTGCCGATGGCCCCGCGCACGTATTCTATGGTGTCGTCGACCTCTTCCTCGGTGGTAAAGCGGCCGATGCTGAAGCGGATGGAACTGTGCGCCAGCTCGTCACTGCGGCCCAGGGCGCGCAACACGTAGGACGGCTCCAGGCTGGCCGAGGTGCAGGCGGAACCGGACGACACCGCCAAATCCTTCAGCGCCATGATCAGCGATTCACCCTCGACAAAATTGAAACTGATATTGAGCACATTGGGCACGCCATGCTCAAGGTCGCCATTGACGTAGACCTCTTCCATATCCTTGAGGCCATTATACAGGCGATCACGCAGGGCGCTGAGACGGGCCTGCTCGGCCGCCATCTCCTCATTGGCTATACGAAAGGCCTCACCCATGGCGGCGATCTGGTGGGTGGCCAGGGTACCGGAACGCATGCCGCGCTCGTGGCCACCGCCGTGCATCTGCGCCTCCAGGCGCACGCGCGGCTTACGGCGCACATAGAGGGCGCCGATGCCCTTGGGGCCGTATATCTTGTGCCCGGAGAAGGACATCAGATCCACCTTCAGGGTCGACAGGTCGATGGGCAGCTTGCCGGCGCTTTGTGCGGCGTAGACATGAAACAGGATCTTGCGCGCGCGCGTCAGCTCGCCGATGGCGGCGATGTCCTGAATAATCCCCAGCTCGTTGTTGACATGCATGATGGACACCAGGATGGTGTCGTCGCGCAGTGCCGCCTCCAGCTTGCCCAGGTCGATGAGGCCGTTGGGCTCGGGATCGAGATAGGTGACCTCGAAGCCTTCGCGCTCCAGCTGGCGGCAGCTGTCCAGCACCGCCTTGTGCTCGGTCTTGCTGGTGACGATGTGCTTGCCCTTTTTGACATGGAAATGCGCCACGCCCTTGATGGCCAGGTTATCGGACTCGGTGGCACCGGAGGTCCAGACGATCTCTTTGGGGTTGGCATTGACCAGATCGGCAACCTGCTTGCGCGCCGTCTCCACGGCCTCTTCGGCGTGCCAGCCATAGACATGAGAACGTGAGGCCGGGTTGCCGAACTCGCCGTCCGGGGTCAGAAACTGGTTCAGCTTTTCGGCGACGCGCGGATCCATCGGCGTGGTGGCCGCGTAATCCATGTAGATAGGACGCTTTCTTGTACTACTCATCGGTACCCCTTGATCCTGCAATAGCCTGCAATTTCGTTTGTCGACGGCAACTCAGGCACAGGCCAGAGAGCCGAAACTCTGTAATGTCTTCATCTGCGCCTTGAGCCGGTCGACGAAGGTGTCGATCTCCTCGCGGCGTGAATCCTTGCCCAGGCTGGCGCGTATCGCGGCACTGGCCAGGGTGCGGTCCACGCCCATGGCCAACAGCACATGACTGGGCTCGACGTCGCCGCTGCCGCAGGCGGAGCCGCTGGCCACCGCCATCCCGGCCTGGTCGAGGGTCCCGAGCAGGGTCTCGCCATCGATACCAGGAATGGCGAAATAGGTGGTGTTCGGCAGGCGTTCCGCCTCCGCGCCAAACAGCACAATCTTCGGTATCTCCGCCCGCAGGCGCTGCTCCAGGTGCCGCTGCAGTTCGCGCATGTGTGTACGCCGCTGCTGCAACTCGGCCAACGCCAGCTCCGCCGCTTTGCCGAAACCGGCGATGGCGGCGACATTCTCGGTGCCGGCGCGGCGGCCCTTTTCCTGTCCGCCACCGTGCAGCAGCGGCTCGATGTCCAGCGCCTTGTCGACAATCAGCGCACCGATGCCCTTGGGGCCATAGATCTTGTGCGCCGACAGACTCATTAAATGGGCGCCGCTGGCGGCAAAATCAACCGGCAGCTTACCCACTGCCTGCACCGCGTCGACCAACAGTACCGTGTCTGCCTCGCGGATCGCCGCTGCCACGCCGGCGACGTCGAACAGCACACCGGTCTCATTATTGGCCATCATCAGCGCCAGCAGGGCCGGGCAACTGTCAAAAACGCTCTGCAGCGAATCGCCATCCAGCCGGCCGCTGCCATCCAGCGCCACCTGCTCCAGCTGCCAGCCCTGACGGGCCAAAACCTGCGCCGGAGCCATCACCGAGGCGTGCTCGGCGGCACTCAGCGCCAGCAGACCGGGGGCGCGGTGCGCGGCCACGCCCTTGAGGGCCAGATTATTGGCCTCGGTGCCACCGCTGGTAAATACCACTTGCGAGGGGTGTGCGTTGACCAGCACCGCTACCTGTTCGCGGGCCGTGTCCAGCGCCGCGCGGGCGCGGCGGCCCGGCTGGTGGAGGCTGGACGGGTTGCCGTATTCCTCGCGCAGATACGGCAGCATGGCCTGCAACACGCGCTCGTCGAGCGCGGTGGTCGCGTTGTGATCCAGATAGATCGCCATACCGCTTCTCCACTAGTGGAATTCAGCCCCGCAGGCCGGCAACCTGCCGTTCCTGGCGCTGATTGACTTCCTGTACGAACTCGCGCTTCACCAGCTGACCCAGGGTGATGCTATCGAGGAAGTTGTAGATCTGCGCGCTGAGATCACACCACAGTTCGTGGGTCAGGCAGGCCTCGCCATTCTGGCAGTCGCCGCGTCCTTCACACTTGGTAACGTGAACCTTTTCATCCACCGCGGTGATGACGGCCGCCACATTGATTTCATCGGCGGCACGGCTCAGACGGTAGCCGCCGCCCGGCCCACGGGCGCTGATCACCAGCCCCTGTTTGCGCAGACGGGAAAACAGCTGTTCCAGATAGGACAGGGAGATACCCTGGCGCTGGGAGATATCCGCCAGCGTAATCGGTCGATCGGTGGCGTGCAGCGCCAGATCCAGCATTGCGGTTACGGCGTAACGACCCTTGGTTGTCAGTCTCATCAATCTCTCTCCTGCGGCATTTAACATCAGGCCCGGCACTTACCGCATGCCTGTCCCTTGTGATTAACCGGGCAACACAAGCAATGTGCGCCCCCTTCGCTTGACCGAACCAATACCTTACCTAGCTGGTTGGTTATTATCTATAACCAAGCAATAAAGTCAAGTTAATTCGGCTCGTCCAGTCTTTCGCGCTTTGCATCCGCGCCGTCCATCTCTTCGGTAACATCCTCTACCTCTGCGATAGCATCCGAAATGCTGCAATCGCCCAGCTCAGGCAGGGCAACATCCGCATATTCGGCATCCAGGCGCTTGAGCGCAGCGCACATGGTTTCCATCTTGCTGTCCATGACATGCACATGATCCAGCAGGCTGTTGATGGCATTGGCCACCGGGTCCGGCGCATCCTGGGTAGCGCCGTAGGCGTCGAAACCCAGCTTCTGCGCGGTGGCGTGGCGGCGTCGCTCGGCCTCGGAACGATCCGGGCAGACCACTCGCCCCGGCACGCCCACCACGGTGGCGCCGGACAACACGTCCTTCACGACTACCGAATTGGAGCCTACCCGCACGCCGTCGCCGAGGATAATCGGCCCCAATACCTTGGCACCGGCGCCTACCACCACGTTGTTGCCCAGGGTGGGGTGGCGCTTGCCCCTCTCCCAGCTGGTGCCACCCAGGGTGACACCATGATAGAGGGTGCAGTCATCACCGATTTCCGCCGTCTCGCCGATCACCACACCCATGCCGTGATCGATGAAAAAGCGCTGGCCGATGCTGGCGCCGGGGTGAATCTCGATACCCGTCAGCCAGCGGCTGAGGGCGGAAATCCAGCGCGCCAGCCAGCGCAACCCCAGGCGCCAGAGGCCATGACTCAGGCGATGGAACATCAGCGCGTGCACCCCCGGGTAGGTGGTCAGCACCTCGAAAATGGTGCGTGCCGCCGGGTCGCGGTCAAACACGCAGCGGATGTCTTCACGAATCTGTTTAAACATGTTCCCGTCTGAAACACTCAACATATCAACAGTAATACCCTACCCTGAAGGTAGGCTGAACAGGAGTATAATGCCCCCATATATAACTGCGAAATTATTTTTGTGGCCGCGGACGCGGCTTCTGGCTGGCGGTAAGAATGCCACGGAGAATATTCATCTCCACCTGATTGGGACGGGCGCGATTAAACAGGCGCCGCAGACGGCGCATCATCACTCGCGGGTTGTCCGGGTTGAGAAAGCCGATATCCACCAGGGTCTCACGCAGGTGGGCATAAAAACGCTCCATTTCCTCGGCGCTGGCCGGCGGCTCCGATTCTTCCTCGCTCGTCGCCTCGCCCGGCTCGCGACTCGCCATCTGCAGCTCGTAGGTCATCACCTGCACGGCGGCGGCGATGTTCAGCGAGCTGTAGTCGGGATTGCTGGGGATGTGCATCAGATAATGGCACAGTGCCAGTTCTTCATTGGTCAGCCCAGAGTGCTCGCGACCAAAAAGGATCGCCACGTCCCGCTGCCGGGCCTCTTCGACCACCCGCTCGGCACACTGGCGCGGATCCCACTGAGGCAACTTCAGGTGCCGCAGGCGCGCACTGGCGCCCACCACCAACCCACAACCCGCCAGCGCATCCGGTAGCGAATCACACACCACCGCCGAGGCCAGCAGATCATCGGCGCCAGATGCGCGCGCCGTCGCCTCGGCATGGGGAAACTGCTGTGGCTGCACCAAATACAGCTGGCTCAGGCACATATTCTTCATCGCCCGCGCCACCGCGCCGATGTTCCCGGGGTGGGAGGTATCCACCAAGACGATTCTGACTCTGTTCAACCTAGATTAATCGGTTGAACGGCCTGCCCAGTGGTTCTGAGTGTTCGTCTGACGTAGCAAAAAAATGAGTTAATGGCCTTGTTCCTTAACGAGTTTTTTTGCATAGTCAGGCGGGCACTCAGAGCTGCTGGGCAGGTCGTAGCGTCCTCACCCGGCAGGTGAAGTCTGGCTTTCAGGTGAATTCGTTGATGACCATACACTTAGACTTACCTCAAAGCGGTCAACTGATTAATCTAGGTTTAACATCGCGCACACCTTACCCGAGTCTCCGTGCTTGTGAAACCGTTGGCTTTCGCGCCACGGCAAAAGTGCAATGACGGGCCGATTCTGCTAAAGTCGCGCCGCCTTTGTACCGCAGCAAAACCAACACAGAAATCCTATGCATCCCATGCTCAATATCGCGGTTCGCGCCGCACGCCGTGCCGGCAATCACATCGCCCGCTCCGCCGATGACATCGACCGGCTCGATATCGTCACCAAGGCCCCCAACGACTTCGTCAGCCAGGTGGACCAGCAAGCCGAGCAGATCATCATCGAAATCCTGCGCGACGCCTTCCCCAATCACAGCATCCTTGCTGAGGAAAGCGGCCAGCAGGGCAGCGACCCCGAATACCAGTGGATCATCGACCCGCTGGACGGCACCACCAATTTCCTGCATGGCTTTCCCCAGTTCGCCGTCTCCATCGCCCTCAAGGTGCGCGGCCGGCTGGAGCAAGCGGTGGTCTACGATCCCATGCGCCAGGAGCTGTTCACCGCCAGCCGCGGCGCCGGCGCACAACTCAATGACCGCCGTATCCGCGTCAGCAAGCGCCGCGGACTGGACGGCGCCCTGCTCGGCACCGGGTTTCCGTTCAAGCAACAGCAACACCTCGATGTCTATCTGGCCACCTTCCGCGCCCTGTTCCCCATGACCGCCGGCATCCGCCGCCCCGGTTCCGCAGCGCTGGATCTGGCCTACGTGGCGGCCGGGCGTCTCGACGGTTTCTGGGAAATCGGTCTCAGCCCCTGGGATACCGCCGCCGGCGCACTGCTGGTGCAGGAAGCCGGCGGGCTGGTGAGCGACTTCGGTGGCGGCAACGAGTTCCTCGACAGCGGCAACGTAGTGGCCGGCAATCCCAAGGTATTCAAGGCCACCCTGCAGGCCATTCGCCCGCACCTGACGGAAGACCTGCTGCGCTGACCGGCAAACTACTAGGAGGGACACCGCCCACCAAGGCAGTATTGGTGGCAAGAACGCTCGGTGGGTGATGCCCACCCTAACAGCAGCCCGCACTCAAGTTTCCGCGTGACAACGCCGAAAGTATTGGTAACCTCACACGAGAGCAGTCACGTGAATGGCGTCCCCAACAGTACTTCAAAATGCGATCACCAGGCACTGGAACTGGCCCTGCACGACGGGCTCGACCGCCTCGAAGAATTCACCCTGATGCTGGCCTTTCAGGGCTCAGTCAGCCAGTTCGAGATTCTCTCCATTTCCCCGCCGCCAGCGCCTGCCGAGTCAGCGGTCACTCGCCCGTGCCGCAAGACTGAAAACGTCATCTGCCTGCATGAAGCCCTACTGAAAAAGACCGCCTGACCACCCCCGTTCGCACGACGGCGGGTTCCCGCCCTGCCATACACCGTTCCCAAGCACGATTCAATTCCCACCTCTCTTTCTCCAGCCCAATCCGGGCCGCAAATTTTGTTACACTCTTTGTTAAAGGGTTAAACTCGTTGTTACACTCAGCCTGCGCCCGATACCAGGCTCCCATTCTCCCGGCACGTAAAGGTAAAAAACACGGCATGGAGCTCCTTTCCAAACTGTTAAAAGAAATGGTGTCCAGCGGCGCCTCAGATCTGTTCCTGAGTACAGGATCCCCCCCCGCCTTCCGTATCAACGGCGCCCTGCAACCCCACCCTATTCAGCCACTGGCCCCGGGCATGACGGATCAGATGGCCAAACTGGTGATGCGCAAGGAGCATGCCGAGGCCTTCGAGGAAGAACTGGAGATCAGCCTCGGCTACACCGTGCCCGGTATCGGCCGCTTCCGTTTCAACGTCTTCCACCAGCGCGGCGAAATCAGCATGGTCATCCGCGCCGTACCCTTTGAGGTACCCGGTTTCGAAACCCTGGGCGTGCCCGACATGCTGCAGGATCTGGTGATGCTCAAGCGCGGCCTGATCCTGGTGGTCGGTCCCTCCGGCGCTGGCAAGTCCACCACCCTGGCGGCGATGATCGACCACCGCAACAGCAACACCATCAGCCATATTATCACCGTCGAAGACCCCATCGAATACATCCTGCAGCACAAGCAGTCGGTGGTGAATCAGCGCGAAATCGGCGTCGATACCAACTCCTACCACAAGGCCCTCGTCAACGCCCTGCGGCAATCGCCGGACATGCTGATGATCGGCGAGATCCGCGAACATGAAATCATGGAAGACGTACTGGAGTTCTCCGACACCGGCCACCTGTGCCTGGCCACCCTGCACGCCAACAATGCCAGTCAGGTCTTCGAACGCATCGTCAACATGTTCCCGCAGGAAAAGCGCGACCTGCTCTATATCACCCTGGCGCAGAACGTCAAGGCCGTGATCTCGCAGGTACTGGTGCCGACCATCGAAGGCGGCCGCACCGTGGCGGTGGAACTACTGCTCTCCACCTCGCGCGTGCGCGACCTCATCCGCCGCGGCGATTTTATCTCACTGGTGGACGTGATGGAAAAGGACGCCAATTCCGGCATGCGCACGATGGATCAATCGCTCTATGAGCTGTATGTCGAGGGTCGCATCAGCGAGGAAACCGCCCTCGCCTATGCCGATTCCATGAGTAACATGCGCCTGCAAATGCGCCTCTCCGGCATCACCCCCGGCAACAATCTTGCACAACCTGGAGAGCCCCCTGAGCCCGAACAAGTGAAGTCACGAAAAGAAGATAGCCCATGAAAAATATGCCCCTCATCATCGAACCCGAGCAATTAGAAATGCAGCTCGGCCGCGACGGACTGCTGGTGGTTGACCTGTGCAAGCCAGACACCTTTGCCAAGGGCCACATCCCCGGCGCCGTGCACCTCGACTACTCACAAATCGTACGTATGAACAAACCCCGCACAGGCCTGCTGCCTGATGCCACCAGCCTCGGCAATATTTTTTCCAGCATTGGCCTCACCCCAAAAACCCAGGTCGTCGCCTACGATGACGAAGGTGGTGGCCGCGCGGCGCGCCTCCTGTGGACGCTGGATTGCGTCGGCCACAAGAAAGGTGCACTGCTCAACGGCGGTCTGTTCAGCTGGGCCAACGAAGGTCACTCGCTGGAAATTACCGCACACCACCCAGCGCAGAGTGAATACCCGGTCAACATCACTGATGCCCCGTTGGCCAGCCGCGACTACATCCTCAGCCATCTGAACGACCCCGGCGTGGTGCTGTGGGACGCCCGTTCCCCGCAGGAATACAGCGGTAAAAAGAAATTCGCCGAACGCGGCGGCCACATCCCCGGTGCCATTAATATCGACTGGTTCGAGGTCATGGACAAGTCACGCAACATGCGCCTGAAGCCCGAAATGGATCTGCGCTCCCTGCTCGAAGGCAAGGGTATCACCGCCGACAAGACCGTTATCACCTACTGCCAGACCCATCACCGCTCGGCGTTGACCTACTATGTACTGAAAGTCCTCGGCTATCCGAACATCAAGGGCTACCCCGGTTCATGGTCCGACTGGGGTAACAGCCCCGACACGCCCATCGAGGCCTGAGGCTATTGTAGGAGCGGGCCATGCCCGCGATGTCGTGCCCCAATAAAACACAAAAACTTCGGAATAGACTACCCCGGCAGGGCAATAGACTTCCGTAGTGACAACCTGCTTCTGCGAGAAACAAAGATCACGCCGAAGCAGTCGCATCTGTTAGAAAATGCAAACTACCCGCTGCCCTTATACAAAAAACTATGCCCGCTAACAATAAAAAGACATCCCAGCACACCCCCATGATGCAGCAATTTCTGCGTCTCAAGGCCGACTTCCCGGACACCCTGCTGTTCTACCGCATGGGCGATTTCTACGAGCTGTTCTTCGACGATGCCCGCAAGGCCGCGCGCCTGCTGAACATCACCCTCACCGCGCGCGGCAAGTCCAATGGCGAACCCATCCCCATGGCCGGCATCCCCTACCATGCCGCCGATGGCTATCTCGCCAAATTGGTGCGCTTGGGCGAATCCGTTGCCATCTGCGAACAGATCGGTGACCCGGCCAAGAGTAAGGGGCCGGTGGAGCGCAAGGTCATGCGCATCGTTACCCCCGGCACGGTCACCGATGAGGCGCTGCTGGAGGAACGTCGCGACAGCCTTGTCGTTGCCGTCACCGGTGAAGATGGCCATTATGGCATCGCTGCGCTGGACGTCACCAGCGGCCGTTTTTCCGTGTCAGAAGTGGAAGGGCGCGAGGCCCTGAATGGTGAGATCGAACGCCTGAACCCGGCCGAACTGCTGGTCAACGAAGACGCCGCCGTACCCATCGACGGCGAACGCAGCGGGTTGCGCAATCAGGCACCGTGGCATTTCGAGCTGGACACCGCCCTGCGCCTGCTGACCCAACAATTCGGCACCCGTGACCTGTCCGGCTTCGGCTGCGATGGCCTTAGTCTTGCCGTCGCCAGCGCCGGCTGTGCATTGCAATATGTCAAGGACACCCAGCGTACCGCCCTGCCGCACATCCGCGCCCTGCACGTCGAACGCCGCGAAGACAGCATCGTGCTGGACGCCGCCAGTCGCCGCAATCTGGAACTGGAAAGTAACCTCAGCGGTGGCCGCGAACACACCCTCGCCTGGGTCATGGACCGCACCAGCACGCCCATGGGCAGCCGCCTGCTACGGCGCTGGATCAATCGCCCGCTGGCCGACCACTCACAACTGCGCCAGCGCCATCAGGCCGTGGCGGTACTGCTGGAACAGCGGCACTTCGAAGGCCTGCAGGAAACCCTGCGCAGTGTCGGTGATATTGAACGCATCCTCGCCCGCATCGCCATCCGCAGCGCACGACCGCGTGATTTCGCCCAACTGCGCACCACCCTTGGCCGCCTGCCCGGCCTGCGCAGCACACTCACCGGTATTTTCACCGGCCAGGACTGCCTCACGCTGGAAGGCATCGACGCCCGCATCGGCGAATACCCCGAACTGCACCAATTACTCGTCCGCGCCGTCATCGAAGAGCCGCCGGTACTGATCCGCGACGGTGGCGTCATCGCCCCCGGCTTCGACGAAGAGCTGGATGAATTGCGCTCGATCAAAAAAGACGCCGGACAGTTCTTGTTAGACCTGGAAACCCGCGAACGCAAACGCACCGGCATTAGCGCACTGAAAGTGGCCTACAACCGCGTGCACGGCTATTACATCGAAATCAGCCGTATTCACGCCGACAGGGTACCCGCCGACTATGTCCGCCGACAGACATTGAAAGGTGCGGAGCGCTACATTACTCCCGAACTCAAGGCCTTCGAAGACAAGGCCCTGAGCGCCAGTGAACGTGCCCTGGCGCGCGAAAAGTCACTGTATGAGGAATTGTTCGATTATCTGGCGGAATACCTGCCCGCCCTGCAGGACTCGGCGGCGGCACTGGCCGAACTGGATGCCCTGGCCAACCTGTCAGAACGCGCGGAGAGCCTCAACCTGTGTCAGCCGGAAATGACCGACAGAGCCGGTCTTTTGATCGAAGGCGGTCGTCACCCGGTGGTGGAGAAAGTGCTGGACGACCCGTTCATTGCCAACGACGTGCGCTTCGACGAACAGCGCCGCATGCTAATCATCACCGGCCCCAACATGGGCGGTAAATCCACCTACATGCGCCAGACCGCGCTGATCACCCTGCTTGCCCACGTCGGCAGTTTCGTGCCCGCCAGCCGCGCAGTGATCGGCCCCTTCGACCGTATCTTCACCCGTATCGGCGCCTCCGATGACCTCGCCGGCGGCCGCTCCACCTTCATGGTGGAAATGACCGAGACGGCGAACATCCTGCATAACGCCAGCGAACGCAGCCTGGTGCTGATGGACGAGGTGGGCCGCGGCACATCGACCTTCGACGGCCTGTCGCTGGCCTGGGCCTGCGCCGAGCAACTGGCCCGCGAGGTCAAAGCCTTCACCCTTTTCGCCACCCACTATTTCGAACTCACCACCCTGCCCGAGACACTGGGCAACGTGGCCAACGTGCACCTCGATGCCGTCGAACACGGCGATGGCATCGTCTTCATGCACACGGTCAAGGAAGGGCCGGCTAATCAAAGTTATGGTCTGCAGGTGGCGGCTCTGGCCGGCGTGCCGCCCACCGTCATCGAACGCGCCCGCGAACACCTGCTGCAACTGGAAGCCCAGAGCCTGCGCGAACAGTCCGCAGCACCCGCCGCGCAGCAGTTTTCCCTGTTCGCCGAAGAGTCCCACGAACCCCCTTCTCCCGCACTCGATGCCCTGCGCGAGACCAACCCCGACGACCTCACCCCACGTCAGGCTCTGGACGCCCTCTACCGTCTGCGTGAGCTGTTGAATTCTTCCAGATAGGCTGGGGGGTGACGACTGCATGGTCGATGGTTTTGGTCCGATAAAGCTGAAATCCGAGTTTGTTTATGCGCCCTCTTTCGCCGTCGCCGGCCGGATCTCACCAATGAACATGATAGCGGGAAAATTGCGCTTGAGTTCCTTGCTGTAGAAATTGGACATGAACACACCGTCGGCAAACTGCACACGGCTGCCCTTGGGCAGATCCGTGCGCGGCCCGGCCAGCCAGGCCACGGCACCATCGTCACGCTGCACCTGCAAATAGGAATAGCTGGCAGTCTGGAGATTCTCCACGATCACCGCCTCGTTGGGCAGGATGGCCCTGGCCGCCTCGCGCGCAGCGATGGCCTCACGGTGCTTCTTCGCCTCCTCCGGTATGGCCCAGAAACCAATGTCACCATTGGCATCGAAGGTGGCGTATTCCACGCTGCCGGGGTAGCCCTGCAGGTTGCCGCCGCCGATGACGTAGATGTGATCCCCCTTGACGATGATGTTCATGCCCTCGCGCGGCGAGGCCATGGGCGTGGTCTCGGCCCAGCTCTCGATACCACCGTCGGGCTTGAGGCGGCCCTTTTCGACACTGTCGAGGTAACGTGCGCCATCAAGTCCACCAAAAGCGTAGATGTAGTTGCCGTGACGCGCCACTTCCAACCCGTAACGGCCGGTGACCAATTCGGCGGTGGGCTGCCAGGGATCGAGAAAGCCCGGTTCGCCGGCCGTCTCGTGGCTCCATTCCACATTTTTGATGCCCACCCCGCGCACCTTGTCGTGGCCACCGATCAGATAGGTGTGCTCAGCGGCCACGATGGAGCCGGAGATGTAGCGTGGCACCGTCATGCGTTCGTCCAGCACCAGCCACTCGTCCAGCGAGCCATCAGGCAGAATCTCGGCGCTTTCCACCGTGTCCAGAAGAATGCCGCCGAAACCACCAAAGGCGTAGATGTGGCTACCCAGCACCAGCAGACGCGAGCAGCGTCGTTTGACATTCAGCTCATGTTTTTCCAGCTGCCAGGGGCCGAGTGTACCGTCAGGCATGATCTCCGCACGCTCCACCGAGGTGAGCTGGATATTGCCATTGGGACCACGTCCCCCGCCGGCGACATAGACATGGTTACCGCTCACCGTGGCGGTGAAGAAACCCCGCTCCACATTGAGGGAGGGGCCCGGCTGCCAATCAGACAGGCTGCCGTCGGGCAGGATACGGGCATACTCTGAACTGGCACGGAATTCACGACCGTCTACCCCGCCGATGAGGTGAATGACCCCGTTGACCTCCAGCGCAGCCGCACCGGAGCGGCTCACCAGCGTATTGGTACCCTGCTGCCAGCCCGGCACCCATTCTCGCGGCGGGGCGTCTTTCCCGCAGGCCGCCAGCATCAGGGTGCAAAACAGGACCAACAAACCGCGCACAAAACACCTTTTCATATCATCTCCCCGCCAAATATCAAATCACTGCCGATTTTCTGCCACAGGCTACAGGGCGCTTCTCAAAATTTGAAGTACCCTTTACACTATCCACTCGTGATTACCGCCGCGCATCATCCAGTCGGAGAAATTTCATGACCTACGTCGTCACCGAAAACTGCATCAAATGTAAATACACGGATTGCGTGGAAGTCTGCCCGGTGGACTGCTTCCACGAAGGCCCCAATTTCCTGGTCATCAATCCGGAGGAATGCATCGACTGCACCCTCTGCGTACCTGAATGCCCGGCCGAGGCCATCTTTGCCGAAGATGACGTACCGGAGGATCAGGAGCACTTTCTGGAATTGAATGCCGAACTGGCGAAAGGATGGCCGGTGATCACGGAAATGAAAGATCCCCCACCCGATGCCAAGGAATGGGATGGCAAACCCGGTAAACTGAAATATCTCGAGCGCTGACTGGCCTGACTCAGTAGCATCAGGATTTGCGCGTCGAAGCTCCGCCAATGATGCTGCAGTATAATGCGGGTAGGATGTGAATCGCCCACTGTACGAGTAGGTTGATCAATAACCCGTAACCAAGGAAGCGAAACTGCAGAATTTTTTACACCCGAAAAAAGTGAAGGCGGCCCGTCCCGGTAGCCGCCTTCGTTACCTCCTTGCCGGCCAATCCCTGACCGTGTCGATCCTTCGACGAACTATCCCTGTAGCCATCCCTGATGTCATCCTTGGTTTGCCCGAAGGCAAATGAAGAATTGAGTAAAAGAATATCAGAGAAAAATGACTTAACAAGGGGGGCAAAACAGGCAGCCTAAATACAACTTTCAGATAACAGTCGATTTAATTTCATTTTCTGCAATATAAACAAGCCGGTAATTCACCAATGCCCGGCAGTGACGTAAATAGTGCCCTTGGGGGATTACAGATATTTCAGAAAACTCCTACAAAATCGAGGCCACAGAGATGACGTTTGACGTGAATCTGCGGCACAGAACCGGCCAATAATCCGCTGAGGCACGATCACCCGGATATTTCATCAATTCATGAAACATCCGGATTCGGGCAAGAATCTATCAGCGGATGTTTTACGGGTATTCCGCAGCATGCGGCAGTGCCCGCCCTCCGCTTCAGTCCTGGGGCTGCTCCAGCATCTGCAACAGGCGCTGCGGCTCCACATAGCCCGGAATAACCCGCCCGCTATCCAGCACCAGCGTAGGGGTGCCGGTCACGCCAACGGCACGGGCAGCGGCCATGTGCTCCTGCACCGGATTGTCACACTCACGCTTTGCGGGTGTCGCACCCGATTTGGCCTCGGTCATGGCCGTCTTGCGGTCTGCTGCACACCATACAGATACAGCCTTGTGATACGACTCTGTATCCACCCCCGAGCGAGGAAAGGCCAGATAGCGCATGGTAATGCCCAGTTTGTTGTATTCCGCCATTTCACGGTGCAGTTTGCGGCAGTAGCCACAGTCGATATCGGTAAAGACGCTGACCGTGTACTTGGGATTCTCGGCCGCAAAGGCGATCATCGTCTTGGGGTCGATATCATTCACCACCTTGGCGCGTCCCGCCTGACGCTTGCCCTCCGACAGATTCGTTCGGGTCTTCAGATCAAACAGGTCGCCTTCCAGCAGATAGCGTCCGTCACTGGAGATGTAGAGGACCTGCGAACCAAAAACAGCTTCGTACATGCCGGGGAAGGGAGAGGCCGTGAGGCTGTCGGGGGTGGACTGCGGTACTGCGGCCTTCAATGCCGCCCTTACCGTCGCCAGGTCTTCTTTCTCGTCTGCGGAGACATTGCTCCCGGCCGCCATCATCACCAGAGGCAGAGCCAGAAAAGCCAGCCGTATCCTTCGTGTCATGTTATTCATTCATCTTCCTCGTCAGCACTCGGCTGTATAGATAAAATACCCTGCGGCAAGCCATCGGGGTGTTGTGTTGTTAATCCCTGAAGTTGGTAAATTGCAGCGGCAAATCCAGCGTCTGTTCACGCAGCATGGCCATCACCTGCTGCAGGTCGTCGCGCTTTTTCGCCGTGACGCGCACCTGCTCACCCTGTATCGCCGCCTGCACCTTGAGCTTCATCTCCTTGATTAGCTTGACGATCTTGCGCGCTGCGTCCTTGTCCACGCCCTGCCTCACGGTGACTTTCTGTTTGGCACGGATGCCACTGCTCTCAGGCTCGCCGATATCGAGACAACCGATATCCACGCCGCGTTTGACCATCTTTTTCTGCAAAATATCCATCATCTGCTGCAATTGGAATTCGTTTTCCGCGGCAAGTGTGATCTCGGTGCCCGACACTTCAAAATGGGCATCCGCACCTTTGAAATCAAAACGGGTATTCACTTCGCGATTGGCCTGATCCACGGCATTGCTCAGCTCGTGCATATCCACTTCGGAAACCACATCAAAAGACGGCATAACAAATCCCCTATCTGTATCTGTTCATCGAGCATCAG
The DNA here is from genome assembly GCA_024276955.1 of Gammaproteobacteria bacterium. Lineage (GTDB taxonomy): Bacteria > Pseudomonadota > Gammaproteobacteria > SZUA-152 > SZUA-152 > DRQN01. The sequence continues at coordinate 31,709 of JAJRWE010000044.1, read as the reverse complement.
CCACGCGGGTGATGCGCCGCGTGCAGCTCTTTCAGTCGCTCATTGGCCACGTGAGTATAAATTTGCGTAGTGGACAAGTCACTGTGGCCGAGCAGCATCTGTACCACACGCAGGTCGGCGCCGTGATTGAGCAGGTGGGTGGCGAAGCTGTGGCGCAGGGTGTGCGGTGATAGATGCTTGCGTATACCGGCCTGCTGCGCATGGCGCTTGATGAGATACCAGAAGGCCTGTCGCGTCAGCGGCCCGCCGCGCCGGGTAACAAAGATGGCATCACACTGCCGTCCCTTGAGCAACGCCGGCCGGGCCGTCGACAGATACCGCGCCAGCCAGTCCAGCGCCTCTTCGCCGAGTGGCACCAGCCGCACCTTGCCACCCTTGCCCTGGGTGCGCAGCACACCCTGGCGCGTGTTGACCTCCCCCAGCTTCAGGTTTACCAGCTCGGAGACCCGCAGGCCGGTGGCGTACAACAGCTCCAGCATGGCCCGGTCGCGTAGACCCAGCATATCATCGATCTGTGGCGCCGCCAGCAGGGCCTCGACGTCGGCCTCGGTCAACGCCTCCGGCAGCGGGCGCCCGACCTTTGGTGCATCGATGCGCGCCGTCGGATCCTGCTGTACGCGGCCTTCTCGAACGGAAAATCGGTAAAAGCACCGCAGACACGAGAGCTGCCGGGCGATGCTGCGGGGCTGGCTGCCAGCCTGGTGCCGCCAGGCAAGAAAGTCCTGCAGCTGGCCGCGCCCGGCCTGCAACAGCTCGCCGTCCTGAGTCATCAGCCAGCGCGTAAAGCCTTCCAGATCCCGCCGGTAGGCCGACAGGGTATTGGCGCTCAGACCCCGTTCCATCCACAGGGCATCGAGAAAACGCTCGATTTCCACCTGTTCGCTGGCGGCCAGCGCCGTTTCAGTGCTGCGACTCATGGGCCAGCAGGGCCTGCTTGATGGGCATGAATCCACCCCGTGTGCTACCGGCAAAACCACCCAGCCCGGACTTCGCCACTACGCGGTGACAGGGCAGCACCAGCGGCACGGGATTTCTGCGGCAGGCATTGCCCACCGCGCGCGCACCACTGCCGATGCCGGTCGCAAGCTCACCGTAGCTCAACGGTCGGCCGGCCGGAATCTCGCCCAAACGTCGCCAGACCCGTAACTGAAATTTGCTACCCTGCAGATCCAGTGGCAGATCAAACATCCATTCGGGGTCTGCAAAGTAGTTTTCGAGCTGTGACACAGCCCGTCTCGCCAGCAGCGTCGCCGGGACGACCTCGCGCTGCAGGGGCAGGAACTCTATGCCGCTCAATCCCTGGGCAGTGGTCCGGATGCCCAGCATCCAGTCGTCCGGCAACAGGGACAGCGGAATGATAGCGGAAAAGTTTTCGGGTGCTGACATCACTCAGCAGCCCCCACATCGACCCACAAAACCGGGACAAAAAAACGCCCGGCACAAACCGGGCGCGTTTTTACTGTAATCGTATTACTGTCATGGAGAGTGCCGTCATAGAGAGTACTGTCATGGAGAGTACTGCAAACGGTTTCGCTGGCAGACAAGAGGCTATGCATCCTCGCCACGAGCCAACCGACCTCGAGCTTAGAGCTTTTCCTTGATGCGCGCAGCCTTGCCCTGCAAGCCACGCAGGTAATACAGCTTGGCGCGACGCACGTCGCCACGACGCTTGACTTCGATTTCACTCACCATCGGGCTGTAGGTCTGAAACACGCGCTCGACGCCTTCGCCATGGGAAATCTTGCGCACGGTGAAAGAAGAGTTAAGGCCGCGGTTGCGCTTGGCAATCACCACGCCTTCATAGGCCTGCAGGCGCTCGCGGGTGCCTTCCTTGACCTTGACCTGAACGATGACCGTGTCGCCCGGGCCAAACTCCGGAATTTCCTTGCTCATCTGCTCGGCTTCGAGTTCTTTAATGATATTGCTCATGATCTGCTCCACTATATTTGCGGCGGATTATACCGCTTTATTCACATTGTTACTCAATTCTGTTCGTGTCTATTCTCATATTCATGGATAAAGTCCTGCAACAGCCGTTGCTGTTCCTCATCCAGCTGCATACCCTGCAACAGCTCCGGACGGCGCAGCCAGGTGCGTCCTAATGCCTGCTTGCGACGCCAGCGGCAAATCGCCGCATGGTCGCCACTGAGCAGCACCGGTGGCACCGGTTCACCGTCGATCACCTCGGGCCGCGTGTAGTGCGGGTGATCGAGCAGGCCGTCCGTGAAGGAGTCCTGCTCGGCCGAATCCTCGTGGCCCAGTGCACCCGGCAATAACCGCGTGACGCCGTCGATGAGCACCATCGCGGCCAGTTCGCCGCCGCTCAGCACATAGTCGCCGATGGACCATTCCTGGTCGATCTCGGCCGCGATCAGACGCTCATCGACGCCTTCGTAGCGGCTCGCCACCAGCACCATGCCCGGCAGTGCGGCCAGCTCTCGCAGTCCCGCCTGATCCAGCACCCGCCCCTGTGGGGAGAGGTGGATCACCCGCGCGCCCTGCGGCGCCTGCCGTTTCGCAGCACGAATGGCCTCGCGTAGCGGTTCCACCATCATCACCATGCCGGGACCGCCGCCGTAGGAGCGATCATCCACCGTGCGGTGCCGGTCGCGGGTGTAGTCGCGCGGATTCCAGTGCGCCACCTCCAGCAGGCCGCGCGCCACGGCGCGGCCGCTGATGCCGGATTCCGTCACGGCATCCAGCATTTCCGGGAACAGGGTCACGACGTCGATGCGCATCCTATTCTCTGGTCATTCCAAATAATCGGCTTGCCAGTCGACACGAATCACACCGCCAGCCAAGTCAACGTCCTTGACGATGTGCCCGGCCACAAAGGGGATCAGCCGTTGCCGCTCACCCTTCACCACCAGCACGTCGTTGGCGCCGGTGGCCATGAGATGATCCACACGTCCCAGCTCGGTGCCGTCCAAAGTCTCTACACGCAGGCCAACCAGGTCGATCCAGTAATACTCGCCCTCTTCCGCCGCTGGCAACTGCTCGCGCCGAATCGCGATCTCTTGGCCGCGCATCAGGGCGGCGGCATCGCGGTCGTCGCAGCCGGAAAACCTGGCCACGATACCCTTGCCGTGCACGCGCGCCTCGTCGAGACGGGCCTTGCACCAACCGGCATCCGTGGCCTTTTCCGGCCGCAGATACCAGGGATCGTAGTCGAGGATATTGCTGGGAATCTCGGTATGGGACTGAATCTTCACCCAGCCCTTCACCCCGTAGGGGGCGCCGATGCGCCCAACCGTAACCCACGCCGGGTCAGACTTGCTCATCCACATCCACCGGCGTCATACGCCAGAATCAGACTCAGGCAGCCGCCTTCGCGCCCTGTTTCAGCAGTTGACTGACACGATCAGAGACCTTGGCACCCTGGGACAGCCAGTGTTCGACGCGCTCGTTGTCGATGCGCAGCGTCTCTTCCGCGCCACGCGCCACCGGGTTGAAGAAACCCAGGCGCTCGATAAAACGACCGTCGCGCTTGTTGCGGCTGTCGGTCACTACAATGTGGTAAAAAGGACGCTTCTTGGCGCCGCCACGAGATAAACGAATGGTTACCATTACGTTTTCATTCCCCGAAATAAGTTCATAGTTTAAAACTGCTTCAACGCAAGAATTAAAACAGTTGCGCAAACAACAAACCGCCATACATCTGGACGGCGGCCCGCTAAAGGCGGCGTATTCTACGTGAAAACAGCGCAGAATGGAACGCCCCTCAGGCTGCCAACGTGTGTCACTAAACGTCTCTCTACACGCGGGCCTTCTAACACGTTAAAAGCATCCAGTAACACCATCGGCATTCCTCGATAAACAGGGCACGCCAATATTCTAATGTTTTTTCTCAGGTTATATATTTATCTTTATGATTTATATCAAATTACCATGACTCTCTCAGCCAGCTTTCATTCCGAAACCTGCCCGACATTGGTCCCCGCAACATATTGCCGGCTACGGATGAAGACCCCGGCGTTGCAGCCCGGCCGAATGCTCAAGGCCACACATGAGATTCATGTTTTCGATGCCAACCTGGGCGCCACCCTTGCCGATGCTGTCCAGTACGCTCAACACGCTAATGCGCCCCCGTTCGGCATCGTAGTCCAGGCCGATGAAACAGTAATTGGTTCCCGCGACCGAACTCACCCAGGGGTAGGGCTTGTATTGCCAGGAAGCTCCGGCCTCTTTCGGCAGATCGTAGACTTTCACGAACGGCGCATTCTGATAATGAGTGCGGTATCGCTCAAGCAAGGTATCCCGGTCGATACTTTTCACCGCAAACGCATGGCACACGGCAAGGATGCCACGCACGATGGGCGCATAGACCGGCGTGAAATGCACGGACACCCCCTGCCCGGCCAATAGCGACAGTTCCTGCTCCATTTCAAAACTGTGACGATGCCCCACCACATTGTACGGCACCAGGTTATTGCCGATTTCCGGGTGGTGCGCCGCACGGGACAGCTCCGCCCCGGCACCGGCGGTACCCGATATGCCGGTCACCACCAACTTATCCGTTTCAACCAGGCCTTCCGCCATCAAGGGCGCCAGGGCCAGGATTGCCGCCGAGGAAAAACAGCCCGGATTGGCAATCAGCGAGGCAGTTTCAATGTCGCTCCGGTGCAATTCATTGATGCCGTACACCGCCTGTTCCGTCAGCGTCCACTGGCCATGTTTTTGGCCATAGACGCGTTCCCAGGTGGCGCGATCCTGCAACCGAAAGGCAGAACCAAGATCGATCACCTTAGCGCCCATGGACAGGAATCTGGCCGATTCACGGATCGATGCCTCCGTCGGTAGGGCCAGAAATACCACGTCGCAGGCGGTTACCCGGTCGGGGTGAATCAGCGCGATACCACTATCGTAGAGATTCGGATGATATTCCTCGATGCGGCCAGCGGAGCGACTGGTTGCCCAGGCGATCTCGACCGCCGGGTGATCCATCAGCACCCGCAAAACCTCGCCACCCATGTAGCCGGAAGCACCGACAATTCCAACCGTAATCATGGCTTGCTCCTTTGTATCATGCCGCCGTTTCCCATTGAATCAGTGCCTGGAATCGCACCTGCAAGTCGAGGTATACGCCCCCCGGGCATTGCCTCAGAAGCCGTCCGTCGATGTCACGCACGGGAATCAGCTCCGCACCGGTACCGGTGAGAAAGCACTCATCGGCGGTGTACAGGTCATAGGGGGCCAGGGTCTCTTCCCGGCAGGCAATGCCCGCCTGCGCCGCCAGTTCCATGACCACACGACGGGTAACGCCGTCCAGCGCGCCATCACTCACCGGCGGTGTCAGCAGGGCGTGGTCTCTAACAATATACACATTATCCGCACTTCCCTCGCAGACGTGGCCGCGTGCATTGAGCAGTATCGCCTCCTGCGCGCCGGCGTTGCCGGCCTCCATCCGCGCCAGAATGTGATTGAGATAGTTGAGGCTCTTGATGCGCGGATCCAGACCATCCACCGGCAGGCGCCGGGTGGCGGCGATGATGACGCGAATGCCCTGTTGGCGTTTTTCGGCATCAACCAGTTCCATCTGTGTCGCAATGATAAAGACATTACCCCGCTTGCAGGAGCTGGGGTCGATACCCATCGTCCCCTCTCCCCGGGTCACCACCAGCCGCAGGTAGCCCTCGGGCACGGCAATGGCTTCGATTAGCTCGGCGACCGCCGTTTCCAGGGCCGCCCGATCCAGCGGCAGCGGCAAGCCAATGGCCGCCGCGGAATCGCGCAGACGATGCAGGTGCTCCGACAGGCGAAAGGCGCGCCGTTGGTAAAAGCGAATACCCTCGAACACGCCGTCGCCGTACAACAGGCCGTGATCCGAAACGGGGATACACGCCTGCGCCGTCGGCATGATCTTGCCGTTCAGCCAGCACAGCGATTTTGATACACCCTTGTTGAAATCCACCCGATCACCTCCATTCGTGGGAGCGGCTTCAGCCGCAAAGAAACAGCAACCTCTGTTCGCGGCTGAAGCCGCTCCCACCCCCGTTGCCGCAGCCGGTGATGACACCCCCTTCGCCTCCATCACCGCTTTGATCTTCACCACTCTAGCTGCCACACTCAAAACAATACAGATTCAGCCTCACAGAAACTGATACAGCACAGTTTTATTAAATATAGATCTGTACTGTATTTTTTACTGAAAACTGTCATGAAACGGGGAAAGCGAACACCGATGAAACGCTACGAACAGGTTGCCAAGGGGCTGAGCGGACAGATAGAACAGAGTGTTTATCTGCCCGGCGAGAGGCTGCCGGGGGTGCGCAGGCTGGCCAGGCAATTTGGCGTCAGCATCTCCACCATCATGCAGGCCCACCAATTGCTGGAGGACCGCGGGCTGATCCGGGCCCGCCCCCGCTCTGGCTTTTATGTGCGCACATCCGTGTGGCAGGCACCGGAGCAACCGGCCATGACGAATCCCAAGCCCCAACCGGCCCGTATCACCGGACAACAGATGGCCATGCAGCTAAGTCAGGCCACACGCCAGCCCGAGGTGATTCAATTAGGCGCGGCGATCCCGCACCACAGCTTCCTGCCGACCCGGGCCATCAACCAGGCCTTGCTGGCCGTTACCCGCCACCAGCAACAGCGCAGCGCCAGCTATGAATTCCCACCCGGCAACGCTGAGCTGCGTCAGCAAATCGCCCGCCGCATGCTGGATGCAGGCTGTCAGGTCGCACCGTCCGAGATACTCGTTACCAGCGGCTGTCAGGAGGCGTTGGCGCTTTGCCTGCGGGCTGTCGCCAGGGCGGGCGACATCATTGCGCTGGAATCACCGACGTTTTACGGCCTCTTGCAGGTGGTCGAATCGCTGGGGATGAAGGCGTTGGAGATTCCTACTCACCCGCAACATGGCATCAGTCTGGACGCCCTGAAACTCGCCATCGAGCAATGGCCCATCAAGGCCTGCGCCCTCGTTGGAAATTTTAACAACCCGATGGGGTATTGCATGCCGGATAGCAACAAGCAGGCGCTGGTCAAACTCCTGCGCCAGCACCACATTCCGCTAATAGAAGACGATGTGTACGGCGACCTCGCCTTCGATCACCACCGCCCGAAAGCGGCAAAAAGTTTTGATACGGATGGCAGCGTGCTCTATTGCAGCTCTTTTTCAAAAACCCTATCGCCAGGTCTGCGGGTGGGCTGGGTGGTGCCGGGAAAGTATCAGGAACAGATTGAATATCAGAAGTACATCACCAGCCTGGCAACAGCCACGCTGCCACAACTGGCCATCGCCGATTATCTGCAACGCGGCGGCTACGACCGCTACCTGCGCCAGGTGCGCGGCCAGTATGCGCACCTGGTTGCACGCATCACCCGGGTCGTTGGCCAGCACTTCCCCGAGGGCACCCGGGTAACCCAGCCAGCCGGTGGTTTTGTGATCTGGGTGGAATTGCCTGAGGGCACGGATGCAATGGCCATCTTTCATCAAGCGCTGGCGAAGGGCATCAGCATCGCTCCCGGCCCGATCTTTTCCGCCTCGCAAAAATACGCCAACTTTATCCGCATCAATTGCGCGCAACCCTGGGATGAGCGGCTGGAGGCGGCGATACTGTTTCTGGGCAAACTGGCGCACCAGCGCCCGTCTTCGTAAGCCCCGACCGCAAGGTGGCCGAGGGCACTTAGGATCAGGTGGCCATTATTTAGAACGAATCTTTCTCAGAACATCAACAGGGACTCGGTAACCACACTCTTGTCATCCGGCGGATTTGCTCCATTGTCTCTCGCTTAGTCATTTCATACCCTCGCCGAAGCGACAAATATTGGCCATCCTCAATAATTCTAAAACGACCCCACAGCCCAATGACCACGCGGCCCAGCACATGAGCCCCCACTAACATACCGGGCCTGCGAGTCGCTGATTCGCTGGCCTCCCTGTCCTTCCTTCTCCCCTGGTGACACCTCGCCGCACCGCGTATTCATTGGGCTGGCGGGCCGGTGAGTTGGGAAGCGGTTAGGAAACGGATCGGCGCTGAAAACCTTGCAAGGTGTAATGCCTCGCATTACACTTAGGCCATGATAAAGATATTCGCCCATAAGGGCCTTGAGCGCTTTTTCCTGACCGGGAGCAAGCGGGGCATCACCGCACAGCATACCGCGCGAATCGGTCGCCTGCCGGATCGCCTGGAGGCATCGGCGGAAGCTGCCGATATGAACCTGCCTGGCTACCGATTCCATGAACACACGGGAAAGCGGGAAGGCACCTATAGCGTGACAGTCTCGGGCAATTGGCGGATCACCTTTGCCTTTCGGCAGGGCAACGCCTACGACGTGAGTTTGGAGGACTACCACTGATGGCTACCAGAACCCGCAAACCGACCCACCCCGGCGCCATCCTGCGCGAAGACATCCTGCCCGAGCTGGGCATGAGTCAGACCGAGTTGGCCCGGCGCCTCGGCGTCTCGCGGCTCACCGTGTCCGACCTCATCCATGAGAAGCGCGCCCTTTCCGCCGATATGGCCATGCGCCTTGCCCGTCTGCTCGACACCACCCCCGAGAGCTGGCTGGCGATGCAGCAGGCGCTCGACCTTTGGAAACTGGAGAACGAGCGCGGCCCGGAGTATCAGAAAATCGAGCATGTGGCCGCATAGCTGCAGTGCCCGAAAGGCAAGAAACACGGCCCCGCCTCGGTGGGGGAATATACTCAGCTCGAGGCACTGAAAGAGGAACATCTGAAAAAGGCAATCCAGGAAGGTATCGCCGACCTACAAGCCGGTAAGGTCACAGATGGCAAAACCGTAGAATATTATCCATCCAGGGTCTGACTATCATTAATAACATCTTAAAATGGTCTTGACTATTATACGACGCTATTGATAATGTTCTATCATGAAGCCAAAAAACAGGATATACGATACGCTACTGACTGAACATCTGGCAAAGCAACGACAGATGGCATTTATCAGCGGCCCAAGGCAGGTAGGCAAAACCACCACCTGTCGCATTCACGCCGATACCTATATCAATTGGGATAATATCGATGACCGGGAATTCATACTCGCTGGCCCCGCCAAACTGGTCGATAAATTTCAGCTCGATCGCCTGTCCAGGACTCCTCCGGTCATCATTTTCGATGAACTACACAAATACCCCCGCTGGAAACAATTCTTAAAAGGATTCTTCGATACCTATGCGGATCAGCTCCGCATCATGGTCACGGGAAGTAGTCGCATGGACGTCTATCGTCGTGGCGGTGACAGTCTGATGGGGCGATATTTTTTATACAGGATGCATCCCTTCACTGTTGCTGAAACCTTGACCCAGGATTTACCCGATGAAAAACGGATTATCCGCTCGCCCAGGAAGGTTAGTCCCACGAATTTTGATGCACTCTGGAATCATGGGGGTTATCCTGAACCCTTTCTTAAACGTGATACGCGCTTTAGTCGCCGTTGGCAATCTTTGCGCCTCGAACAGTTGGTCAGGGAAGATATTCGTGATCTAACCCAAATCCAGCAACTCGATCAGCTTGAGATATTGGTCAAACTCCTGGCTGAACGCTCGGCTCACCAACTTATCTATGGCAATCTGGCAAACGATGTCCGTGTATCCATTGACACCACCCGGCGATGGATCGATGTTCTGACCAGCCTTCATCTTGGTTTTCTGATCAGGCCGTGGTTCAGGAATGTCTCACGATCACTGCGCAAGGAACCTAAATGGTTTCTGCGCGATTGGGCTTCTATTAAAGATCCGGGAGACAAAGCGGAAACGTTTGTCGCTTGCCACCTACTCAAGGCCGTTGAAGGCTGGAATGATATGGGGTTGGGAAAGTTTGAACTTGGCTACCTTCGCGACAAGGAAAAACGCGAGGTTGATTTCCTGGTCGCACGTGACGGAAAACCATGGTTTTTGGTAGAAGTGAAACAGCGCGACGAATCAATAAGCCCTTCTCTGAAGTATTTTCAGCAGCAACTCGCCGCACCTTTTGCATTCCAGGTCGTGCTTGATGCAAGCTACGTGGATGCCGATTGTTTTGCCCGAGCTGGAGCCCCCATTGTTGTGCCAGCCCGAACGTTTCTATCCCAGCTTCTCTAACGCTTGATTAGATTCTGCATAGGCAAGCTTAGCCAATTGTGCAGCAGGCGGTTGACCTTTGGGAGATGGAGAATGAGCGCGGCTCGGAGTATCAGATGCAGCCCGGTACTCATCTGCCGTGCTACCAAGAGGTGAAGTGAATCCATCCTCATTACCCTCGCCAAACTCGCCTTCCTCGCCTGTACCCTCGCCAAAATGGCCTTTTTTACCGTTTGGCGAGGGCGAGTGGTGCGGAAGGTAGGAAGCTGGCCGCCGATTCAGATGCTGGGGTGTTTTTGGGATTCCGTTCGGGGCCAAAAGTAACCCTTGATACAGTTCGGGTTTGTAACCGCCACTTGCACGTGATTTTTCTCTTTGAATCCCGCTGTCGGATATAGGGGCTCTCCCTCCCAAAAAACACCACGGACGCTATCGAAGGGCCTTAGTTCCTGCTGTTTTCTTTGGGTGCAAAGGAAATTGATGACTGCACAATCGAGCGTCCGCACCAAGAGGTCATTCGAGTTAGGGGCGGGCTTCCTGCCCCTGGTGTATTTGCTGGCACTTCTTGGCCTGCGGCTTTTAGGGCCTTGATTAGCGAGTCGTAACTTGCTTTGAGCAACTTCAGCGAACCTGAATCAAGCAAGTCGAGGCAATACCCCAAACTAATTGCAGCGCCAACCACACGAGGGTTTTCTAGCTTACCTAATTTCTTTAGTTCTTCCCCATACATTTTGGCGCGGTCGGGGCTATTTTCCCAGAAGTACATGCCCGCCCCAAGCCAATCGTAGGAGTTACTGCTAATGTGAAGGTTGGTTCTTTTTGCGACTAGCTTTTCAGCCAATGTTGACTCACACGCGTGAAATCCAAAGACTATGTTTGGATAGTTCGTGTACATGAAGGAAGGTTAAGAGGTGAACCGCAAGGCCTTCTTAAATTGCCTTTTTACTTCACCTTTTGAATTCATAATGCCCGCAGCCTTTAGCGTGTCTACGGCCCGTTTTTTTGACGATGACACCCTATTGCCAAACTCTTTCATTTGGCGGATTTGCTCCGTTGTCTCTCGCTTAGTCATTTCATACCCTCGCCGACGCTACGGATATCGGCCATCCTCAATAGTTCTAAAATTTGCCCATCACTCAGCGAGTTGTGGCATGTCTTAGAGGGCCGGGGAAGGAAAGTTTGTATGTGGGCGCCTTGGTTGGCGAATCGGTGGCGCAGATTCCCCACCCCCGGTGAAACCCGGCCAAGATATTGACAAAACATTGACACAAAGAAAAAGGACTTACACCAAAACGATGTAAGCCCTTGTTTTATATGGCGTCCCCAAGGGGATTCGAACCCCTGTTACCGCCGTGAAAGGGCGGTGTCCTAGGCCGACTAGACGATGGGGACATCGACTTTCGACACTCGCTTCCGAGTGAATTTGGTGGAGCTAGGCGGGATCGAACCGCCGACCTCCTGCATGCCATGCAGGCGCTCTCCCAGCTGAGCTATAGCCCCGAAAAGCGAAGGCGCCATTTTAGAGAAATGGCGCTTTCTGTCAAGGATTAAAGCGACTTATTTGCCACTATTTTGCTGTTTTTCGATCTTTGCCCAGGAGTCACGCAGGGTGACCGTGCGGTTGAAGATGGGCATGCCGCCGGCGGTGCGCACGGGGTCCATACAGAAGTAACCTTCACGCTCGAACTGGAACTGATCACCGGGCTGTGCACTGGCCAGGTTCGCTTCCAGATAGCACCGGGTGAAGCTGCGCAGGGAGTCCGGGTTGAGGTGCGCCGTGTAGTCGCTGCCGTCTTTTGTGGCACCCGGCGTGGGGTGGGAAAACAGGCGGTCGTAGAGGCGCACCTCGGCCTCGATGGCGTGTGCCACCGAGACCCAGTGAATCACGCCCTTGACCTTGCGGCCCTCGGGGTTGGCGCCGAGGGTATCGGCGTCGTAGCTGCAGCGCAGCTCGATGATCTCGCCCTGCTCGTCCTTGATGACCTCGTCGCAGCGAATCACGTAGGCATTGCGCAACCGCACTTCGCCACCAGCCACCAGACGCTTGAACTTCTGGTTGGGTGCCACTTCCATGAAGTCGTCGCGATCGACCCAGATTTCACGGTCGAAGGGGATCTGACGCGTGCCAAAGCTCTCATCCTGCGGGTGATTGGCGGCTTCGAGCTGTTCCGCCTGCCCCTCTGGGTAGTTCTCGACCACCACCTTGAGCGGCCGCAACACGGCCATGCGGCGCGGTGCGTTGACGTTGAGATCTTCGCGGATGCAGCTCTCCAACACGCCCATTTCGACACTGTTCTCGGATTTGGTGACGCCGATACGCTGGCAGAACTCGCGGATCGAGGCCGACGTGAAGCCCCGCCGGCGTAGGCCGGCGATAGTGGGCATACGCGGATCGTCCCAGCCTTCGACGAAGCCTTCGTCCACCAGCGCCGTCAGCTTGCGCTTGCTAGTGATGGTGTATTGCAGATTGAGGCGCGAAAATTCGATCTGCTGCGGGTGACAGGGCACGCCGAGCTGATCGAGATACCAATCGTACAGCGGTCGATGGTCTTCAAATTCCAGCGTACACAGCGAGTGGGTGATGCCCTCGATGGAATCCGACAGGCAGTGGGTGAAATCGTACATGGGGTAGATGCACCACTCCGCGCCCGTCTGGTGATGCACCACGCCGTGGCGGATGCGGTAGATGGTCGGGTCACGCAGGTTGATATTGGGCGAGGCCATGTCGATCTTGGCGCGCAGCACACGCTCACCATCGGCAAATTCGCCGGCGCGCATACGGGTGAACAGGTCGAGATTCTCTGCCACGCTGCGGTCACGATAAGGACTGTCCTTGCCCGGATCGGTGAGCGTGCCGCGGTATTCGCGCGTCTCTTCCGCGCTCAGGTCACAGACGTAGGCCTTGCCCAGCTCGATCAACTGCACGGCATAGTCGTGCAACTGCTCAAAATAGTCCGAGGCGAAATAGACCTTGTCACCCCAGTCATAGCCCAGCCAGTGCACGTCGCGCTGAATGGCCTCGACAAATTCGGCGTTTTCCTTGTGCGGGTTGGTGTCGTCGAAACGCAGGTTGCAGGTGCCGTTGTAGTCCTCGGCGATGCCGAAATTCAGGCAGATGGACTTGGCGTGGCCGATGTGCAGATAGCCGTTGGGCTCGGGCGGGAAACGGGTCGCCACGCGGCCGTCGTTCTTGCCCGCAGCAATGTCCACGTCGATGATCTGACGAATGAAATTGCTGGGCTTGTTTGAAGTCTCGTTCTGATCCATTGACAAACCTCAGTTCGCTGCGCGCTGGCGAATGAATTCCAGCGCTTTGTCGATACGCCGCAGACAGGCCTCTTTGCCGACCAGGTGCAGGGTGACGTCGATGCCCGGCGAGGCCGCACGCCCCACTACGGCCACGCGCAGCGGCTGGGCCACCTTGCCCATCTTCACGTCCAATGCCTCGGAGACATCCTTCACCACCTGGTGCAAGACCTCGGGTTGCCAGTCTTCCACCGCCGCCAGCGCCTCGCGCATTTTCTCCAGCGGCTCTTGCGCCACCGGCCGCAGGTGCTTCTTCGCCGCCTGCTCGTCGAAATCCTCGAAGTCGCGGTAGATGAACTCACTGATCTGCGCCATTTCCACCAGCGTCTGGGCGCGCTCTTTCTGCGCCATCACCACGTCCATGATGTCCGGGCCGTCGCAGGGGTCGATGCCCAGCTTGCCGAGGTGGATGCCCAGGTGGTGGGCGATCTTTTCCGGTTCGGCGGCCATAATGTACTGCTGGTTCAGCCACAGCAGCTTTTCGGGATTGAAGGTAGAAGCGGCGCCACCCACATCGCTGACGTCGAACAGTTCGATCATCTCATCGAGGGAAAAGATCTCCTGATCGCCGCTGGACCAGCCCAGACGCACCAGATAGTTGAGCAGCGCCTCGGGCAGATAGCCCTCCTCGCGGTACTGCATCACGCTCACCGCGCCGTGGCGCTTGGACAGGCGCTTGCCGTCCTCGCCGAGGATCATCGGTACATGGGCATAGATGGGCAGTTCGGCGCCCAGGGCCTTGAGCAGGTTGATCTGGCGTGGCGTGTTGTTGAGGTGGTCGTCACCGCGGATCACGTGGGTAATACCCATGTCCCAGTCGTCCACCACCACGGTCAGATTGTAGGTCGGCGTGCCGTCGCTGCGAGCGATGATCAGGTCGTCCAGCTCGGTATTCTGAAACGCCACCTTGCCCTTGATGAGGTCCTCCACCACCACCACGCCATCGGTGGGATTCTTGAAGCGGATCACCGGCTCCACGCCTTCACGTGCCTCGCTGCGAGTGCGGCAGCGCGCATCGTAACGCGGCTTCTCCTTGCGCTTCATGGCCTCCTCGCGCATCGCGTCCAGCTCCTCGCGGGTACAATAGCAGCGATAGGCCAGGCCCTTGTCCATCAGCTGCTGGATCACCTCGTTATAGCGTGCAAAACGTTCCGTCTGGTAGAACGGCCCCTCATCGTATTCCAGCCCCAGCCAGGTCATGCCCTCCAAAATGGCATTGACCGACTCCGTCGTAGAGCGCTCCCGGTCCGTATCCTCGATACGCAGCACGAAACGGCCCCCATGCTTGCGGGCATGCAGCCAGGAATAGAGGGCGGTGCGGGCGCCACCGATGTGCAGATAACCCGTGGGACTGGGCGCAAAACGCGTACGCATGATGGGTATTCACTCATTCAGACTGAAAAGGAACGCCATTGTAGCAAGCCGTTTGGCAAAAAGGAGGGATTGCAGAACAACAACCGGCGCACCGTCCCTTCGAAGCAATGAAGTTTGACGCAACCCCCACCAATTCGTAGAATCCCACTCCTCGAAAGATTCGGGCGATTAGCTCAGTGGGAGAGCACTGCCTTCACACGGCAGGGGTCACTGGTTCGAACCCAGTATCGCCCACCATTTCATTAACCTGACTCCGCATAGCCCCATGGTTCCATGGGTTTAATCCCGCATAAGTCCAACTATCTCTCTGCGTTCGTAAGTTTGACTAAGCTGGTTCGAACCCAGCATCGCCCACCATTTCATTAACCTGACTCCGCATAGCCCCATGGTTCCATGGGTTTAATCCCGCATAAGTCGGACTAGCTCTCTTCGTTCACAAGTCTGACTAAGCTGGTTCGAACCCAGCATCGCCCACCAATCAAATCAACCAGTTAATAACCACGCCACCCCCTGTATTGGTTACCAACTGAGTATATGTCACAACATTGTCACACTCGTTCGCGAACGAGTGTGACTGTGGCAACCTTCAGAAAACACGGCCCCTGGCAATGGCAGGCGCAGGTCCGAAAAAGGGCCAACCTCTGCAAACCAAAACCTTTGAGACACGCGCTCACGCTGAGCAGTGGGCACGCTCTATTGAAGTCGAGATGGACAAAGGTGTATTCATTTCTCGCGTCGAGGCCGAGCCCACTACACTCGAGGAACTGCTGGAACGCTACCTGGTGGAAGTCACCCCGTTGAAGAAAAGCGCGGCAGCCGAAACAAACCGCCTGTGCGTTTTCATGAAACACCCCCTCGCCCAACGATTTGTCGCTGGCATCCGTGGTATTAATATTGCCCGTGCTCGGGACGAGCGGCTGCAGAAGGTCTCATCTGCGACCGTCAAACAGAACCTGGTACTGCTCGGTCATGTCTTCGAAGTGGCCCGCTAAGGAATGGGGCATCCATGTCCATAACCCTGTACGCGATATTAAGCTGTCGGCAGCCCGCGGAGCCGACGCCAGCTAAGAGGGGGAAGAATCCCGCCTGCTGACCGCATGTCTGGAGGCGCGTAATTCCTATCTGCTGCCGATCGTACAGCTGGCGCTGGAGATCGCCATGCGTCAGGGTGAACTAATCCGACTGCGCTGGGAACACATCAACCTGGATCGCCGTACTGCGCATTTGCCGGACACCAAGAACGGTGAGTCACGGACCGTGCCGCTGTCCACGACAGCCATCCAGGTACTGCACGCCCAACCCCAGAGTGTTCACGGGCCGGCTTTCCCCGGCACTACCACCGAAGCCATCAAACGCGCCTATATTCGTGCAGTACGTCGGGCCGACATCGAGAACCTCCGCTTCCACGACTTGCGTCATGAGGCCACTACCCGGCTGTTTGAGAAGGGTCTGAATATTATGGAAGTCGCCAGTATTACCGGGCATAAGGATCTACGGATGCTACGTCGGTATACACATTTGAAGGCGGAGGATTTGGCGGGGAAGCTCGGATAGCACCCTATTTTCACAACACTACGAGACCTATGAATATAGTAATTACAATAAGATACATATATTTTTGCATGTTTTTTTATTAAAATTATTGTCATTTCTGCCGGCAGAAGCTATATTGACCAAGCATGAGGAATTGGCTATGAAACGCTCGGAACAACTGAAAAGACACCTGCAGCCCGGTCGTGTGTACCGGCGCGCGGAGCTCGCCCAATGGTCAAAAAGCGTTGACCGCCACGCGCGTGAGCTGGTCGACCAGGGTGTATTACAGAAACTGCAAAATGGGCTGTATTACTATCCCAAACACTCGGCTTTTGGGCAGGTACCGGCAGACGAGCGGGAACTGGTGCGCCGTTTCCTGAAAGAGGATGACTTCCTGCTCACCTCTCCGAATGCCTACAACACCCTGGGCCTGGGTACAACGCAGCTCTATAACACCCGTGTTGTTTATAACCACAAGCGCCACGGCCGCTTCACGCTGGGAGGACTCCCCTTTGAATTTCGCAGGAAGCCCCGCTTCCCCCGGAAACTCACTGAGGAATTTCTGCTGGTGGACCTTCTGAATAACCTGCCTGCACTTGCAGAGGATACAGAAATTCTGCGTGCAAACGCGCGCAGCAAGGCAAAAGAATTGAACGCCAGCAAACTCCGGCTGGCCGCTCGTAACTACGGCAAGGTCGCTACCCGTAAATTCTTTGATCAGGTGCTGACAGATGCCGCCTGATCCTTACCTGCATGAACGATCTGATTTTCCCGATCTGATCCGAATCGTTGCCGATAAGCGCAGTCTGTTACCAGCGCTCGTTGAAAAGGACTACTGGATCATGCACTGCCTGTATGGTCTCGCAGCCCAGGGCTTCACCTTCGAACTCAAGGGTGGCACCTCACTATCCAAAGGCTACAGCATTATCCAGCGTTTTTCCGAAGACATCGATATTCGCATTGACCCGGCATGCGCACCCTTTGAAGTATTCACCGCTGCCAATCAAACGAAAAAAGCGCGGCATATCGAATCCAGGCAACAGTTCTATGACTGGCTTGCTGATACGATTCAAATCGAAGGCATCAGCAGCGTGGCGCGCGACCATGCTTTCGATGATGATAAATTCAGGAGCGGTGGTATCCGTCTACATTACGACAGCGCCTTTGACAAACCGGTTGGCCTGAAAGAAGGCATCCTTCTGGAAACGGGTTTCGATGACACACAACCGAACTCACCTCAGACAATCTCTTCCTGGGCCTACGACAAGGCATCACAAAGCGATGTCGCTATCCCAGACAACCGGGCAATCAACGTTCCGTGCTATCACCCGGGCTATACCTTTGTCGAAAAGCTGCAGACCGTCTCCACCAAGTTTCGTCAGCAACAGGAAAAGGGAAAGCTGCCTCAAAACTTCATGCGGCACTACTATGACATCAGTCAGCTTCTGGAACATCCGGATGTGGCAGCATTCATCGGCACTTCTGAATACCATGCACGAAAGAAGATACGGTTCAGAACCGGAGACAATTTGAACATTAGCGAAAACGAGGCATTTCTTTTATCTGATCCGACAACCCGGGACCAGTACACCCTCGCATACGAGGCAACAGCATCGCTCTATTTCAACGAGCAAATTTCTTTCAACACTATTCTTGACAGGATTCAGGCGCAGATAGCTGCATTGTAAAGACTGACTGCAAGGACCGAATAACTGATATACGCACTTCAAGACAAAGTATATGACGAAAATACTGGAGTGAACTGAAAGCTACCAACTTCTTTTACAAACCTTGCGGTCATGTCAGTGGCACTATGAGACACGTGGTCTCACTGCGGGGCCACGCTAAATCCATTCACATGAATTAGCGGCGAAACGGGCCTGATGCAGAAGATTCTTCCTGAGATAAGCGCTTGACAACCTATCTCGTGGGTGCGGAGGCAGGGGCATAGCTTCAGCTGAGACAGCACTTCTTGTACTTTCTTCCGGACCCACATGGGCAGGGTTCGTTTCGACCCACCTTTCTAGTACTATAAGGCGGATTGGGAGTTACGTGTCTGGGCATATGGACATCTGGTGCGGCAGCAATCTTTTCTATGAGCCGACGCTGATTCGCGATGCCTACCTGGTGCTCTGGCGGTGCTTCCGTGACATACGGTTCAAGCGCGGCCATTTCCGCGCGAGCACGCTCAAATTCACCACAATAGGCGAGCACTACCGCATACTGTGCGCGAACGTCTAGAACACCAGACGTAAACTGCATGAACTTCAGCAGCGGAATGGCATGGTCCTCCATGACCTGGCGTGCGCCCTCCGCGTCTCCAACCCCAATGAAATCATCAGTTATATCCTGGGCGGTCTTCATGGCCGATTTGTGCGAGCCCGACACTTGGTAGAATTTCGCTGCGTGAACAGCCGCAAGCCCTGGGTGTTTACCCTCCTGTCGAAGGCACATAGCCGCCAGATTCAGACAATCGGCCATATGCTTCAGATCATCCTGATGTTCGACCAAACCACCCGAAAGTTGATCAATAATCTGGTGAGCATTGGCGCCGATGATGTTGCGTGGGCGCAAATCGAGAACATCAAAATACTCAGCATAGAGCGATTCAGCAAGCGAGTGTGCTTCCTGTCGGGCGCCACTATGGAAAAGCGCGGTCGCGTAATTGTAGCGTACGATTCGAGACAGCTCCGGGTCAGTCCCGCAAAGTTCGCGCGCGCTTTCGAACGCAGCATCGGCTGCCCGCCTGTCCTGCCTAAGTCCAGCATTGAGCATTTGCTTCATGACCAAGGCAGCGGACTCACGGTTATCCAGTTCGCCGGTGGTGACGAGTTCAGCCATTCGTGCGAGATAGTCATCCGGCAAGCGCCTAGGTTCTGACTCTTGGAATTGCCAAAACGCCAGTGCATCCAAAGTCCAAAATCGCAGGGACGGGTCCGTATTTTCTGCGTCAGCGACAGATAAGAGGATCTGCTTAAGATCATGCGGTTCACCGAACTCATGAAAATATTCCGTCGTAGCGATATCGACAAGAGTCTCGACTTGCCCAGTCGGCGGCAGCAAATGTATCCAGGCACCGAAACGCGTGAGATCATGGACTTCGAGAAGCGACGCGAGAAAGATATCGCGCAATCTGACCTGCAAAACCAGGACCTCATCCGCCGAATACCCAAGAAGGAGATCACCGGCGGGCACGCGCATCGCGTCATGAACTTTTCGAATGCCATTGGCGAAAACCTGTACAAATCCCTTTCGTTGCAGCGAATGCATTACAGTAGACTGCCGCCTAACCGCTGTGGGCAAAGCTTCGAGATATCTTCCAACCTCTTCAGTCGACAGCGGGACTGTAGACAAGGAAAGCGCGGCTGCGATTGCAGTCTCGTCAACTGACAGGGCTTCAATCGTCAAGCGAAGCAGCGCTTCCTGAGCGAGCTCTTCAGGATGCTCACCTTGCTCGACTTGCTCAGCGAATGCCGCCGCATCCCCATCCGCCAGACAGACACTCAACAAAGCGGCGTTTTTAACAAAAAGCGGCATACCAGCGGTGATAGATCGCCATCGAGATGCCGTCTGCGGACTAATAGTTGCACCAGCGCTCGCGAACACTGATGCGATGGTGTCATCATCCCAGCCGCGAAGTTCTTCCGATCGAATGTTCAGATGAGCTTCGAGCTGCGTCCTGCCCGACCAAGGCTGAGCCATCAGGATGAAACGTACGCTTTGGCAAGCTTCAACAATGTGCCTCATGTCTTCCGCTACTATCCGGTGGACATTATCGAGCACAACAAGGGGCGGCTCCGGAAGGTCGAGTCGATTGTTCAGAGCCTTTAAGAGTTCTAGGCCGGAGGCTGCGGGCAACTGAGCAGCGCCCGTCGTTCCGGGGCCAAGAAACCGCGCAGCCAGTTCACGGGCGAGTGACCCTGCAAGGGCGTTCCCTGGCAAATCACCCACATCGAAGTACACTGCTGGCGCAGAGCAGTGTCGCGCCTGCCAGGAAGCCCAAACTGTCTTTCCGGCTCCAGAGAATCCAACGATCAACCGGACGGGGGCCCCTGAAATAAGAACCGGCTCATCCTTTTGTGGTCTGAAATCGTTGGGAACAGCAGGAAATTCCTGCAGTTGCTCCACGAGCTGCTCAAATAGCGTTGGCAACTCACCACGATTGAACACATGATCCTCGCGATCGAGTTCTTGCCCGGTGGCCGCAAACTGCACACGCGCAGCCAGCTTCCACACCAGGGTCTCGGGCTGGAGCGTAGTAAAAGGGATCTTTCCGGCCGCTTCGACACACCACCGCACAGCGTGATCTGAAATCCGACACTCGCTCCAGCGGCCTTGAACGAAAGCAACGGATTGAACCTTGTCATTCGAACATAGCCCAGAGCATTTTTGTTTGAATATCCTGCTTCGAGGTTACCGTAAACACCGAACATTCCAAACCATTCATCTCAGTCCAGCAATGGATTTTAACTAATTACGTCATCCTGACAGGCAATACCTTGTCACAAATTTGTCACACTGCGAACGAAATTCGGCGTGATTCGACCTTCTTGGAAGACAGACTATGTGACTGTTATTTCTTGTGTTAGTCTGTAAATACTTGAACAGAACGGGTGTGATAACGGATTCACACGGCAGGGGGCTCTGGTTCGAACCCAGCATCGCCCACCATTTCATTAATCTGACTTTAGTACAGCTCACATGGCTATGAGGCGATATCCCGCATAAGTCGGGCTGGCTCACTTCGTCCATAAGCGAGCAGCTTTCATTCTTCAGAGGTTTCCATTGCACCTCGAGTCCTAGGACGACTAAATAGAGCCTTCCTGGCTTGGCGGGCGGCCGATACGCCCACCAAGGATAATTTGTATTGCAACGGAGGCTGCAACGGTGCGATTGTCCGCGCCGATCTTGGGATACATTTGTTCAAGGTGTTTATTGACTGTTCTCGGGCTCATTTCAAGAATCTCGGCAATTTCCCGATTGGTTTTCCCGTGAGCCAACCAAAGCAAAACCTCTGCTTCACGATAGGTTATGGCCAGGCTTTCTTGCAGGATCGCTGGGTCAATTTCAATATTGGGAGACTGAATCTTCAGCAGATACTCATCCTCCCCGGTTTGTTTGAAATAGTAGACCGTCAGCACAGCATCCTGCTCGCGTAAAGGCAGGGCCAAATCATGCCCGGCCTGACCACTGGGCAGCCAACGACTGAATCTTTCGCCCAGAGCAACTGAATCCACTTCTATTTGCATCTGATTCAATAAAGTCTGTGCGTCTGGTGTTGCCCACAAAATGTGCCCCCGGCCATCAATGCAAAACACGCACTGACGCAGTGAATCCAGTGCCTTCTGAGCCTCCATCAACATGCGTGTGCTGGTGGTATGTTGACGAATACGCACTAACAATTCCTCGGGATGGATCGGTTTGACAATGTAATCATTTCCTCCGGCATCGAAGGCTTTGACAATATGCTCGACTTCACTGAGGCCGGTCATGAAGATAATCGGAATCAGCGGTAAACGCTTTCGAATCTCAGTGGCGCACTCAAAACCATCCATGACCGGCATGATGGCATCCATCAAAATGACATCGGGCGTAATCTGCTCGAGGACTTTCATAGCCTGCTGGCCATTGAGTGCAATGAGTACCGCAATTCCAGCCTCATCCAAGGCGAGATTAACCATCTCCAGTGAGTCCGGTGAGTCATCTACAACCAGTACGATTATCTTGTCCTTGAACCTCTGCATCAGAGTACCTTACCTTTTGATTCAGACAGATTGTCAATAATTCGAGTAATACTATCGAGGTCACATTTATCAGACAATTTCCTTATCTTACCCACCCAAACAGATTGCGGGTTTTGCGATTCGAGCAATTCAATGCACTCCACCACTCCTTTTAAATAACCCATACCTGCAAAGCGTCTCAGCAAATCAATAGTGTCCTGGTCTGGCTGTAGTTCCACATTGTCGTTATTACTTACTGGCGATGCTTCTGAAACCGGTTCAGTATTGCACCACTCCAAATCAAGACAACGCTGTAACTGTTCAAGCAATTTTTCAACGCGTACCGGCTTATTGATATAGGCCTCAAAATTCGTCTCCTTCTGTTGCAAGGTGGCATTCTCATACGGGTCGGCCGAAAGAAGAATAATGGGCCCGTTAAACCCTCGCAGACGAAGTTCCGACAATAATTTCCAGCCATTAATATCAGGCATGTTGATATCAAGCAAAAAAAGATCAATGGACTGGAGTTTTCCCTCCAATATTTCCAATGTCTGGTCGGCCGATTCAGCCTGATGAACCACAAAACCCAGCGGCTGCAATAAATCATTGATCAAATGCCGATGGTTGCTTTCATCATCCACAACCATGATATGGCGAGGCCGCCCCCTATAGCCACATATCTCAGCGTGACTCTGATTGGTCGTAAGCCGCTCATCCACACTCGGCAAAAAAAGACTGAGGCAAAACTCAGTGCCATGACCAAGCTGGCTTTTTAATTCAAGATTTCCTCCCATCATTTCCACCAACAGGCGGCTGATAGATAAACCTAACCCTGTCCCACTGATCATTTGAGTCTGCTTATTATGGACACGTTCAAAGGGCTCAAAGATCCTTGACTGGTCATCCTCGGCAATCCCGATACCCGTATCTCTAACTATCATACGGGCAACCTGGTTGCGATAGGATATTTCCAGTTCAACTTTACCCTTCGGCGTAAACTTGATGGCGTTGGATAGCAGATTCAGTAATATTTGGCGAAGCCGCTTTTCATCAACGGAAGCGAAACGGGGCAATTGCGCCTGACAAGTAATGGAAAAATCAATACCCTTCTCTTTAGCAAGCGGCTGAAACATATCTTCAAGTTGCTGCATCAGCAAACGCAAGTCAACCGTATCACGATGCAAATCAAGCTTGTGTGCTTCGATTTTTGATATTTCCAGAAGACCTTCGATAACATCCGACAAATGCTCACTACTACGCCTTATCACAGATGATATTTTCTGGCTTTTTGCGTCCAGCTTTGTGTCGGCTTCCATTAATTGAGAATAACCGAATATGGTGTTTAATGGCGTTCTTAGCTCATGACTGACACCTGACAGATAACGTGACTTTGCCTGGTTGGCGGCATTCGCAGCATCACGAGCCTGCGCCAACTCTATCGCCGTCTGTTCGTGTGCCTTTGCCTCGCTTGTCAGTAACCTTGCTTGAAGCTGTATTTCACTGAGGGCAAAGTGGGCGCTTTTTTGCGCCAGCACATAGAGCCAGACCAATACGCCAGTGACCAGCATCAACAGAAAAAACACCTGCCACAATGCACCACTAATCAGCATCAGGTCGGTCTGCGTTTTATCTTGCTGGGCATAAAACACCACGGCAAGTAGGCCTGCAATAATACTGGCGGTTATGATAAACACACCAAAGAAATGCCCGGTGACAGATTGCAGTCTCTGGTGAATAAACGCCGGTAGCACCCGACTGAACAGTGCTGATGCCTGTGCCGACAAGTGGGCGTCTGGCCGGCACTGATTGTCGCAACGGGAATCCAGCGCACAGCATAACGAGCAAATCGCACCGCCATAGCTTGGGCATTGACTCATATCTTCGTGATCAAAACTGTTTTCACAAACCTGGCAGCGCTGTTGTGCTACCTCATGTGTCGATTCAGGCACGGAGTCATCCTCATTTTGACGACAAATATAATACCGTCCCCGGGTGAGCCAGGCGATCAGTGGCACCATGACAAAAGGAATCAACAAGGATATGAAGGCAGCCATGGCCTCCGCTACCTCACCCAAAAACCCCAGATTTGCCACAATACCCACGCAAGAGGCAATAATCATCGACGCCACACCCACTGGATCGATGTCGTACAGGTGACTGCGTCTGAACTCGATATGTGCCGGACTCAGTCCCAGCGGCTTGTTGATCACCAGGTCTGCCACTACACAGCCGATCCAGGCCACCACCAGACAGGCATAGGTAATCAAGATACTTTCAAAGGCCTGATAAAGCCCTAACTCCATCAACATCAACGCAATTGTCACATTGAATACCAGCCATACCACACGCCCCGGATGACTGTGCGTCAGTCGTGAGAAAAAATTACCCCAGGCGATGGATCCGGCATAGGCATTGGTCACATTGATTTTCAACTGCGAAATAACCACAAAGATACCCGCCAGCCACAGCGCTATATCGGGGTTCACTGTGATGTAGGTAAATGCTAAGGCATACATGTGTGCCGGATCATCGGCCAGCGCAGGAGACAGGCCGTGATTCAACGCAAGCACCGCAAGGAATGAACCGACAAACAGCTTGATGACACCAAATACCACCCAACCCGGCCCGGCGCCCACCACGGCCAGCCACCATTGGGCTTTATTCTGTTGATTTCGCACCGGTAAAAATCGCAAAAAATCGGCTTGCTCGCCATTTTGGGCGATCAAGGGGAAAATCACCGCCGCCGCCGCCCCAAAGAGCAGTAGTTCAAATCCCTGCTCTCCCCCGGCAACAGAACCGCCAAAGGTGAGCCATTGCGAAAAGGCTTCAGATTCGTGCATGCCGATAAACACCAACGGCAGGATTTGTAAAAACAGCCACAGGGGTTGTGTCCAGGCCTGGAAACGGGAGATGCGTGTGATGCCATGGGTCACCAATGGAATCACCACGATAGTGCTGATGAAATAGGCCAGAGACATCGGGATGCCCGTGGTCATATTAATGGCCATCGACATGATGGCCGCCTCAATGGCAAAGAATATAAAGGTAAATGAGGCGTAAACCAGCGATGAAATGGTGGAGCCGATATAGCCGAAACCGGCGCCACGGGTGAGCAAATCGATATCGATGCCGTCACGCGCCGCATGATAGGCAAGCGGCAGCCCTGTGAGAAAGATAATGCCACCCACCACCAATATCGCCCACATGGCATTGGTGAAACCGTAATTCAGGGTGATAGTACCGCCAATGGCCTCCAGCGCCAGGAAGGAAATAATACCCAGTGCCGTGTTGGCAACCCAGGCTGCAGACCATCGCCGCGCCCGTTTAGCGGTATAACGCAGGGCATAGTCTTCCAGCGTCTCATTGGCGACCCACTGATTATATTCACGCCGAATTCGCAGCGCATCTTTATTAGAACTCATCGAGAATCTGCTACACCTGTTATTGCACCACCAGTGGCAGCCGCCACGTCGTCAGTCCACATTGCCTGGCTCTGATACGCCGGGATGAACACTGAGACAAACAAGCCTACCGATAGCCCGGCAAAAAATGAAACCCAAGTTATTCAGTGCGTTATCCTAAATACAAGCTTTTCACCATACGTCATTTGACGTATGCCCCTGTGCCACATGACGAATTCTACCCCCATCCGTGCACCTATAGACTCAGAGCACGAGAAAGTTACCTGGACATATTCACCCACCTCATGTTTGGCGCTTTCCCTAGATGCTTGATTTGACTTCTGACCGGCCATTGGCCATAGCCACAGGAAATGAGATATGCACAAGAAAAATAGAATTGGGAAATCGCTGCTTATTGGCAGCATACTTGCTGCAAGCAGCGCACCGATCCTGGCCGGCGGAAAAATCGCCATTGATGATACCCGCTGGATCAGTATTGGTGCTGGCATTCGTACCTCTATTGCCTCGGTGAGTGATGCAGCACCCGATGGTAGCAGCAGTGCCAGCAATTTTAACCTGGAAAATATGCGTCTGTATGTCTCCGGGCAAGCCACTAAAGACTTCAAATTCTATTTTGGCACCGACAAAATATGGGGGGAGTACGGCGTGCTGGATGCCATTATCCAGTATGAACCCGGCAAGAAGTTCAACGTATGGATGGGCCGCATGTTGACCCCGGCCGATCGCATCGAAATGAACGGTCCATTTTACGGCCTGACCTGGGGGCAGTATACCGTTCCCCTTTACCCTTCAGACAATGATATCGGCAATGGCGCCAACGGCGATGCCGGCACCTATGGCCGCGACGAAGGCGTCACCGCCTGGGGCACGCTGGGAAAATTCCAGTACGCATTCGGCATATTTGATGGCTACAGCGGTGACACGAATCAGAGCGATGCGCCCTTGTACGCGGTACGCCTGGCCTACAATTTCCTCGACCAGGAGGCCAATCCCGGTTACTACACCAGCAGCACCTACTTTGGCAAGGGCGGCGATATTCTAACCCTGGCCATCTCGGCCCAATCGCAGGATGACGGCTATGGCACGGTTGCACAATCGGGTTCGTTCATGGGTTATGCCATCGATGGTCTGTTTGAGAAGCCATTGGCCGGTGGCGCAGCGGTGACGGTTGAAGCGGAATTCAAATCTTTTGATGTCTCCACCGATGCAGCAACCCCCGTGTTTGGGATGTTTGATGGCGATGCCTATTTTGCCAGCTTTGCCTATTTGCTCGGCGACACGGGTGGTACGGGCATGTATCAGCCCTATGTGCGTTACACCAGTAACGAGCCTACTGCTGGTGCAAGCAGTTCACTTACCGAGGTGGGCGTCAACTACGTGGTCTCCGGCCATAACCTCAAACTAAATCTGAATCTGACCAATGGCGATGCCAATGCCAGCGGTATCAAAGCTGATGACACCACCACTGCCGTTACCTTCGGTATGCAATTCCAGATTTAAGCATCACACAGAACAGGAGAGTAGATCATGATAAAAACAAAGCTGAAAAAACTGGCGCTAGCGACGACAATCACCACCCTATCCCTGGCCAGCGCAGGTCTGGCCTGGGCTGAAGACACTATCAAGGTCGGTGTGCTGCATTCATTGTCCGGCACCATGGCGATTTCAGAAACCACCCTGAAAGACACCATGCTGATGCTCATCGATGAGCAAAACAAGAAAGGTTGCGTACTGGGAAAAAAACTTGAAGCCGTGGTCGTCGATCCGGCCTCCAACTGGCCGCTGTTCGCGGAAAAGGCCCGCGAGCTTATTTCCAAAAACAAGACCGACGTCGTTTTTGGCTGTTGGACATCGGTTTCCCGGAAATCAGTACTGCCGGTATTCGAAGAACTCAACAGCATTCTGTTTTACCCCGTGCAATATGAAGGCGAAGAATCTTCGAAGAACGTGTTTTACACTGGCGCGGCACCGAACCAGCAAGCCGTACCTGCCGTTGATTACCTGATGGATGAGATCGGTGTCAAGCGTTGGGTTTTGGCCGGTACCGATTACGTGTATCCACGAACCACCAATAAAATCCTCAAGGCCTACCTCATTTCAAAAGGTGTCAATGAAAAAGACATCATGATCAACTACACCCCATTTGGCCATTCCGACTGGCAGTCCATCGTTTCCGACATCAAAAAATTCGGCAGTGCCGGCAAGAAAACCGCGGTAGTGTCCACCATCAATGGTGATGCCAATATCCCTTTCTACAAGGAACTGGGTAACCAGGGCATATCTGCCGAGGATATTCCGGTAATCGCCTT
Organism: Gammaproteobacteria bacterium; assembly: GCA_024276955.1. Classification (GTDB taxonomy): domain Bacteria; phylum Pseudomonadota; class Gammaproteobacteria; order SZUA-152; family SZUA-152; genus DRQN01. The sequence continues at coordinate 4,019 of JAJRWE010000044.1, read as the reverse complement.
CTCGGTGGGAGCAGAGGAGCTTTCAGGCCTCGACACCAAGCCTCTAGTAGGCCACTTGGCCGCCTGGAATTACTTTATGAGCGTTGAGTCAGATGAAAATGAAGAATTCATCGCCGCCTGGAAGAAATATATCAAGAACAACAAGCGTGTGACCAACGACCCCATGGAAGCACATTACATTGGCTTCAATATGTGGGTAAAGGCCGTTGAAAAAGCCGGCACCACGGATCCCAAAGTCGTACAGAAAGCACTCATCGGCGTCTCCGTTCCCAACCTATCCGGGGGGTATTCTGCAATGATGCCAAACCACCACATCACCAAGCCCGTACTCATCGGAGAAATCCAGAAAGACGGTCAGTTTGACATCGTTTGGGAGACCTCCGGTCTGGTGGCGGGTGATGCCTGGTCAGATTACTTACCGGGTTCAAAGGACCTGATTTCCGACTGGCGCGCACCGTTGTCTTGCGGCAACTACAACGTCAAGACGAAAAAATGCAGTGGTCAAAACTACTGATACACCCGTCACACTGACATGAATATCGGAAGACTATAGTTATATTTACGCATCTTTCGAGTAGGAATGCATAAGGTACAAGCGGATAGAGGATTCATTCGCTTGTACCTTATACCCCTTTATTTTTCATTGACGATATTTAATGAGACCACAAATGTCGGCATTTTCAATGATAACGATGGCAGGAAATCCAATGACAGCGATAGCAGGAAAACCGATTTCACTGTTGCTGCTGTTATTCATTTTCACAACCCCTCTCCAGCAGGCATTCGCCAGCGAGACATCAGATGACAATTCACTGGAAAATGCCTGGGAAACCCTGACCGGCAAGAGTTATAAGAAAAAGGCCGAGGCGATTGAGGTCATCGCACTACAAAACCCGCCGGAAGCCCTTCCAGCCATGATGGCCATGCTGGAAAGTAAGTTGTACTATTCCAAAATCGGCAAGGTGTTTTATCTCCTGAAAGAAACCGGAGACAACTATGAATTCACGCCTTTGTTTGATGCCGAGACGGTCATACAGGAAAACAAGCAGGGGTTTAAAAAAGTAAAGATCAATAATCGTTTAAGAAGCCTGATTCGTCAATTGCTCGCGGTTATACAGCTCAAACACAATGATGCGGACATCAGGCTGGCGGCAGTACAAGAACTTTTGAAAAAACCTGAAGTGGAATCTGCGCGTCTGGTAGAGACTGCCATTGAAAGAGAGGATGACCACAGGGTAATCACAGCCATGCAAACCCTGCTGGCTGTCATTCAGCTTGAAAATGGTGACGAAGCCGCACAACTCTCGGCCATCGACACACTGTCCCATAGCCTAAATTCCTCGGCCATGAATGTGCTGACAGAATATAAGGCTCCGACAAGGGAACTCCACAACAAGGCCCAGTCGGCCATCAAGAAAATTACTGATAAGCGCGATCTGTACGCCAAGGCCGAAACCATATTCTTTGGCCTCAGTCTGGGCTCCGTATTGGCTTTGTCAGCGATCGGCCTCGCTATCACCTTTGGAGTGATGGGTGTCATCAACATGGCCCATGGCGAACTTATGATGATTGGCGCCTACACGACATATGTAATCCAGTTACTGATACCCAATAACATTGGAGTCTCGATACTGGTGGCTATTCCCGCGGCCTTTATTGTCTCTGGACTGGTAGGCATTGCCATTGAGCGTGGTGTTATTCGTCATCTTTATGGCCGCCCTCTGGAGACGTTATTGGCAACCTTTGGTGTCAGCTTGATATTGCAACAGACGGTACGTTCTATTTTCTCTCCGTTGAACCGCAGCGTCGAAACGCCGGAGTGGATGTCCGGTGCCTGGCAAATCAATGAAGTTCTGTCACTAACCTGGAATCGCTTATACATCATTCTTTTTTGCCTGGCCGTATTTGTGGCACTGATTATGGTGATGAAAAAAACCTCTCTGGGTTTGCAGGTACGTGCAGTATCACAAAACCGCACCATGGCCCGCGCCATGGGCGTGCGTTCGCAATGGGTTGATGCATTGACCTTTGGCCTGGGATCCGGCATTGCCGGTCTGGCGGGTGTGGCGTTAAGCCTGCTGACCAATGTCGGCCCGAATCTCGGCCAAGCATACATCATAGACTCTTTCATGGTGGTCGTTTTTGGTGGTGTGGGTAATCTATGGGGTACCTTGGTAGCAGGTATGAGCCTGGGGATCATCAATAAACTCATGGAGCCCTGGGCCGGAGCCGTATTGGCAAAGATTCTGGTGCTGGTCTTTATCATCCTGTTTATACAAAAACGTCCCAAGGGGTTGTTCCCTCAGCGCGGCCGGGCAGCAGAGGACTAGTTCATGTTATTGGTAAAAATATTAAAAAATGACAGGCCAGGCACGTGGATGTTGATCATCCTGTTGGTGGTGAGCATTGCCGTGCCGATATTGAATTTGCTAGTACCTGAAAATAGTGCCTTTCATCTCTCTACATATACCGTCACGCTGTTGGGAAAATATTTAACCTATGCCCTGCTTGCGGTGGCTGCCGATCTGGTGTGGGGATATCTGGGCATTCTCACCCTGGGTCATGCCGCCTTTTTTGCCCTGGGTGGTTACGCCATGGGCATGTATTTGATGCGCCAGATTGGTGAACGTGGCGTGTACGGTGATCCCAGCCTGCCGGACTTTATGGTTTTTTTGAACTGGCAGGAGCTACCCTGGTTTTGGCAGGGTTTCGACCAGTTCTGGTTTGCAGCACTGATGGTTATTTTGGTACCCGGCATACTCGCCTATGTTTTTGGTTATCTGGCGTTTCGTTCCCGGGTTACCGGAGTGTACCTGTCCATTATTACCCAGGCCATGACCTATGCATTGATGCTGGCCTTTTTCCGTAACGAGATGGGTTTTGGTGGCAATAACGGCCTGACAGACTTTAAAGATATTCTGGGTTTTGATCTGCGTGCCGACAGCACACGCATTGCCCTGTTTCTGACCTCAGCGGCTGCATTGGCAATCGGTTATGTGTTGAGCCGCATTATTGTCAGCTCACGACTGGGGCTGGCCAGTATCGCCATTCGTGATGCCGAAAGCCGCAGCCGTTTTATAGGTTATCGGGTAGAAAATATCAAACTGTGGGTGTTTGTTTTTTCCGCCGCACTGGCAGGCATCGCGGGCGCACTTTATGTGCCGCAAGTCGGCATTATCAACCCCGGCGAATTTTCTCCATTGAATTCCATTGAGCTTGTCATCTGGGTTGCCATTGGTGGTCGCGGCACGCTCTATGGCGCAGTCATTGGCGCCTTGCTGGTGAACTATTCAAAAACCTATTTCACCGCAGCCCTGCCTGAGGTGTGGCTGTTCGCGCTGGGTGCTTTGTTTATACTGGTGACGCTTTACTTGCCCAAAGGTATTGTCGGTCTACGCAGTATGCGTGATGCAAAAACATGAGAGCGATGAAAATCTTACAAGAATTCTCTCGTCGTGACCGGGTCTTTGAGTTTCTGATCAAAGCTGAGCCCCCGGCACTTGATGTAAATCACAATATTGTCCTCTATCTCGAAGGCCTCAACAAAAGTTTTGATGGCTTCAAGGCCATTAACAATCTCAATCTGTACATTGAAACGGGGGAGCTGCGCTGCATTATCGGCCCCAATGGAGCCGGTAAATCCACCATGATGGATATCATCACCGGTAAGACCCGCCCGGATACCGGCCAAGCCTGGTTTGGTCAGCGCCTGAATCTGTTGGAAATGGACGAGCCAGAAATTGCCGAGGCAGGTATCGGACGTAAATTTCAAAAACCCACCGTATTTGAAAATTTGAGTGTGTATCAGAATCTGGAACTGGCCATGTCGCAGGACAAGCGGGTTTGGCCACTGCTGGTCGCGCGCCTCAATGGTGAACAACGTGACCAGATTGATGAAGTGCTAAGCATTATCGGCCTGAATGCATTAACCAGCGGCCCAGCTGGAAAACTCTCTCACGGCCAAAAACAGTGGCTGGAAATTGGTATGTTACTGATGCAAAAGCCAATACTGTTGCTGG
>JAJRWE010000043.1 GCA_024276955.1 Gammaproteobacteria bacterium | reverse complement strand
TAGCGCGCCATCATTTCTTTGTCAGCGTGGCATTGTGCGCAGATCTGCGGCGAGAAGAGGTGGAAAGACTCGTCGGATAATGGGCCTTGCAGGTTGTGCACCCCATGGCAGCTGATGCAGGTGGGGACATCTGGGTTGCCCTCGCCGATCAGCGCGGCCCCGTGGACGCTGCTCTCGTACAGACGGTAGATTTGCGAGTGACAGCGCTCGCACATCCGGGGGATGCTGCTGGGTGGGGTTCCGGGTTCCTGAATGTTGTGCGATCCGTGGCAGTCGGTGCAGACCGCGGCTTCCGGGTTGCCCTCTTCCAGGGCTGTCTGGTGGGTGCTGTCTAGCGTGGCTTGATAATTGCTCTGGTGGCAGCGCTGGCAGAGTTCGGTCATTTGCAGGCTGAATTCTCGTCGAGTGCTGGCGTTGATGCCTTCATGGGGGAACTCGCGCGTTTCGGTGTGGCATTGCACGCAGGCGATCCCGGCGCGCCCGTGCACCGATGTGACATAGGTGACGCTGTCCACAGCCAGGTAGAGCACTTCTCCCGAGGGAAGGTCGGTGCTCATGCCCGGACTGTCGTGACAGGAGAGGCAATACGAGTCCGGTACGCCGGGCTGGTCTTCTGCCGCGCGCGCTGCAAGAGGGAACAAAGCCATTGCCAGCGCGCCGACGCAGATCCAGATCAGGCGAGCGAGGTGTTTTTTGAGCATCAAGGCGTCCTCCGGAAGATGATCTTTATCCATTGAAAAAGATGGGCGGCATAATCTCTGGATGATTCCTGTGCGGGGATAAAGTGCGGGTCGGAGCATGCTCCGACCCGCACGAGGTTGCTCCGGCACAACTTTAAGGAGCTTCAGGAGCTGAGTGGTAGCCGGGAGCGTATTCTTGCAGTTCGGTCAGGTCGCGCGGCGCACCAGCTTTGTCGCGGGTGGCGCCGTCAACGTGACAGGACTGGCAGGCGTATTGCACGGTGATGTAGGGCATGGTGACGCTGCCGTCCTCGTTGAACTGGGGCGCATCGGGGTCGGTGTTGATGGCGAAGAGGTGCGATGAGATGTCGCCCGTCAGCGTATCGCCATTCCCCCAGGCGGACTTGGCCATCGGAGCCATGTGGCAGTCCTTGCACTCCAGCATCGCCGCCATCGCATCCGACTTCTGAGCATTCACCTTGTCAAAGTGGCAGTCCTGGCAGTCGTTCCAGATGCCCTTGTTGGGATTGAGCTTTTCGTCGGCGTACTGCGTGCTGGCATGCGGATCATGGCAGGCGACGCAGCTCAGGGCGAAGTGCTTGGAGGCGTAGAGTTCTTCCGCCTGCTCGTGGTGCTTGGTGAAGCCGCCCTTGGAGTCGATCGTGTCCACGCTGCCGCGGATGTGGCACTCGCCGCACAGCTGCGCGTCGCGGTCGATCTTCATCGCGACGCCGCGCGGGTTCTCGACGTGGTTGGAGCCGGGGCCGTGGCAGCGCTCGCACTGGATGCCAGGCTCAGCCCAGGTACCAACGATGCCGGGCAGGTCGTCCTGGTGGGAGTCCGGCGGCCAGTCGGAATAGCCAGTGGTGTGGCAGGTGCCGCAGGTGTAGGGCTTTTCATCACCAACGTGATAGCCCACCCAGCCGGCCTCCTTGCCGACCTCTGCGTTGGCGAAGTTGTACTGGTTGACAAACCCCTCGGCAGCCGCCGCGTCGCCGCGCTCGGCGTCCTTCGGACCGGTGATGATGTAGCCTTCCAGGTCCAGGAAGCGGGCCTTCCAGCCGTAACCGCCGATCACGTAGCTGATGTCGTCCCAGGTGTAGCCTTCGGGCAGTTCGGGCAGCTCGGTGTAGGGGTAGGTGGGGGGCTGGCCATCCACGACCTTGTTCAGCTTGTAGGGGTGCCCTGAGAGCATGAACTTGGCGTAGATGTCTTCGTGACAGGTGCTACAGGCTTCGCTGCCGACGTACTCCGCTCCAACAGCAGCGGGGTCTCCTGGAGGACCTTGCGGGCCTTCGGGGCCTGGAGGGCCTTGCGGGCCTTCAGGCCCGGCGGGGCCGGCGGGACCGGGAGGCCCTTCGGGGCCTTGCGGACCTGCACAGGCTGCCAGCGCCAGGCTGGCGATCAACAACACTGCGATGAGCAAAAACGTTTTTCGCGTCATTTCTATTCTCCTTCATACATGAAAGGTGTTCGGGGAGGGCAATTTCCAATTCTCTCGGGTTGTTACACCACCTCCTTTCAGTCACGCGGTACAATGGGGGCGTATTCCCACCCTGGTTAGGGCTATTGCCCCCGGAGCATGGGGCGGATAGCCTATTGCGGGTGCTGTAAAACCGCCTTTGTATTGGGTATTTTACCCCAAACATTAACATGAGATGAATGCTATTTGTAACTGGAAGAGATGACATTCTTCACGGTCTTCTTTGCCGGATTCTAGTATAGCCTGGACAGTATGAGGGTGAACGATGAGTTTGATGATCCTGGTCGTGTATTTCTTCTACGGATTGGTCTTCTTTATCATGGGGGTGACGATCACCCTGGAGGTGGGGCGTTTCCCTGCCCTGGGCGAAGCGCGCGTGTTGCGACCGCTGGCGGTGTTTGGCTTCGCACACGGCTTACATGAGTGGGTGGAACTCATCTTGCTGCTGGGATATGGCGAAGAGCCCTCGATCTATTCCTGGTGGTCGTTGGGGCGGCTGGCGTTGCTGGCGTTGTCCTTTGCTTCGCTGATTGCCTACGGGGTGCAGATTTTGCGTCCCCCGCGCGGCCTGGCCGCCGC
>JAJRWE010000042.1 GCA_024276955.1 Gammaproteobacteria bacterium | reverse complement strand
GTGAAGTGTGCGTTTGCGGTGACGCAGGGCAAGGCGCAATGACGCGGAATAGTTGTTCTATTCCAAGGAGTTGCAACGCAGCCATGCATCACCGCAAGCGTGCAATTCACCCCGTAGCGTGGCTCACCCAACAGGTGAAGTCGTAAATCGATGTCAATAACTTCCATATCAATAAGTTAGCATCAGAATGGCGCGGTCAACTGAGGATTTTAGGGTTACGGCAGACCCCTGCCGCAGAACGTGAACAAGGCTCGCAACAGGACATTATGGTGCACGGCAATCCGGCTGGCGGCGACCACGCCCTTCACGCTGCGCCGGGAAATCTTTACCTGATGAGCATGGATGTAGCTTTTGTTGTCACCGATCTTGCGCAGAGTCAGCTCGGCCATGCCGATGGCAAGGAAACAAAAGCTACGGATACCGGACTCGCGGGCGGGGATCAGCAGGGTATATTCCAGCGCCTGTTTGAGACAGTCGTGGGCGATGGTGATCAGCTCGTCGATGCCCTTTTCGAAGCCGGCATCCTGCTGTCCCGGCGTCATGCTTGCCAGATCAAAACCATGCCGGGAAAAGATATCCTGTGGCAGCCAGCAGGCGCGGCGCTCGTGGTCGTCCCAGATGTCTTTGAGGATGTTGGTCATCTGCAGGCCCTGGCCAAAGGCGATGGACAGCCGTTGCATTTTCTCGCAGTTTCTGTCGATGTCCGGGGAATAGGTGCAGAACAGCCGGGTCAGCATTTCACCAACGACACCGGCCACGTAATAGCAATACTTCTCCATCTCGGCCAGATCCGTCAGTCCGGCCCGGGTATCCAGTTCCTGGTAATAGACCATGCCCTCGGCCATGACGCGGACACAGGTGGTCAGCGCCTCCCGCTGCTGTTCGTTGAAGTTGTGGGTGACCTTGATGACCTCCGGGGTGAGCTGCACCAGCTCATGTGCAGCCGGGATAGTGGCCGTTGAGAGTAACGCTGACAGGGAATGCGCAAATTCCTCGGCATCCGCTTCACCGGCGACGACTGCCGTGAACAGACGGCTGTAGTGGCGTTTCTGTGCCACATCCAGCGCCGGATCGTCTTCGATGGTATCGACGATACGACACAGCAGATAGCCGTTGGAGACCACCTGGCAAAGTTCGGCGGGCAGTTGCGGGATCGTCAGTGCAAAGGTGCGGGACACACCCAGCAACAGGTAATTTTGTAAGTCATCCGCGGATTTGAAGACTTTCGGCGCCCCCTCATCGTTGCGCAGGTGGGTGGTCTGTTTGGCGATAACAGCGTCTGGCGGCATGCGTATGGGATTTCTCGAAGGGTTGCGGAGAGGATTAGGTTGCTGTCTTCATGAGACAGCACCCATTCTAACCGGATTGTCGGTATATCTCATTCGCTGCATCGCGCAACCAGTCGCGAGCCCCTATACGTATAACAAACGAAGAAGGGCATGAAACCACTTTTGCCGTAAATCAGTGGGGTGAATATAGGGGTTGTTGAAGGTGGCGAGTGATAACAAGTTGTTGCGAAAATCCATGGAGGATGCTGGTGAGCGCTAGCGGGCCGCATCGTTCGTGCTATTTAACACCCACACGGTTCAGGTAGATCGCCGTCATGGTGTCCATGCTGGCCACATGTCCCTGAAACCACTCGGGCCAGTGTGCGAAGACATAGTCAGCCAAGGCATCGAGATCCCCCGTTGTCTGCCAGGCCTTGCATGCCAGCTCCAGTCTGGCTAATACCAGGGTATGTTCATGGCTGTGTACGCCATAGGCCGCAAAACCGGCCTCTTCCATGAGGCGGTTTTCGTGTGCGAAGTGTTTACGGGTGTGTTCAATCCATTCATCCAGTTTTGTATGCAGCGCTTCGCTATCCAGTTCACCGCCTTGCCCAGCCTTGATCAGACACCCAATCTGATTAACCATCGCGACCTCTTCGTGGTGCTTGGCCTCCATGGATGCCACGGTGATAGGGGGTATATTGGCGGGATCTACAACGGGAAAATCGCTCATAATACGGCACTGTCCTTCGCTATCAGAGGGCGAGAAAAAGTGAAAACACCTGATATTCATCAAGGTATTAAAAAGCGATAAGTGTAGAGGATTGCACAGGTAATACCCTTGACCCGGATCAAGGGAAAAATTTACAAGCCGGCGTGTGATATTTACCCCCACATTAAGGCATTGTAATTGTTAGACCAGGATTACAAACAGGCCTATTCTTACTCTCTGGCCTGTTTTTCCATGTGCTCCAGGCTGGTGTGGCGCACGTCCTTGCCCTTGACCAGATAGATGATGTACTCGCTGATGTTGCAGGCGTGATCGCCCATGCGCTCCAGGGCGCGGGCCGACCACATGATGTCCAATGTACGTTTCACGTTGCGTGGGTCTTCCATCATGAAGGTGATCATCTGGCGCATGATGGCTTCGTATTCCGCATCGACCTTGATGTCTTCCTGGGCCACGGCGACGGCCGCCTCGGTGTCCATGCGCGCAAAGGCGTCGAGGGCGTTGTGCAGCATCTTGCGCACCTGCACGCCCAGGTGCTCCAGCTCGCTGTACTGGTTCTTCGGTCGTTCCATCTCGGCCAGATGAATGGCCATGCGGCCGATGCGCTCGGCCTGATCACCGATGCGTTCAAGGTCCGTGATGGTCTTGATCACCGCGATGATCAGGCGCAGATCGCCAGCCGCCGGTTGCCGGCGGGCGAGTACCTGAACCGATTCTTCGTCAATGGCCACTTCCAGCGCATTGACCTGGTAGTCGCGGCTGATCACCGTTTCCGCCAGTTCGACATCCGCAGTCACCAGGGCCGTGATTGCATTTTCGATCTGTTCCTCAACCAGGCCGCCCATGGCGAGCACCTTGTTGCGGATGTCCTCCAGTTCTTCGTTGAACTGGCGTGAAATGTGATGGCTGAGGCTGGTCTTTTCCATTTTTTCTCCCGGTGGTCAAGGGCACTTCTATTGATCGCTTGCGGTCTCTGGCCTACAGGCGGGTTCGTCATCAAGGCGCAACTTTGCAGGCAGGCTGGTTGCCTGTCAAAAAGTTGCAACGCCGAGGACAAAGCCGCCTGTAGGCCCCGAAGGGCGCGGCCTGCCAAGGGCTGTCGCCGCGTTGGCTTGCTTGGAAAGGGCAACCAGCCTTCCGCTGCGCAAGCTGCCTTGCGACGACCCTTGGCAGATTGCGCAGAGACCGCAAGCGATCAATAGAAGTGCCCTCAACCGTAACGGCCCGTGATGTAGTCTTCCGTCTGCTTTTCTCCAGGGTTGGTGAACAGGGTCTTGGTGTCACCAAACTCGATCAGGCTGCCCATGTACATGAAGGCGGTGTAATCGGAAACGCGCGCCGCCTGCTGCATGTTATGGGTCACGATAACGATAGTATATTTGTCTTTCAATTCGTAAATAAGTTCTTCGATCTTCAAAGTCGAAATGGGGTCCAGCGCCGAGGCCGGTTCGTCCAGCAGCAAGACTTCCGGCTCGATGGCGATGGCGCGTGCTATCACCACGCGTTGCTGTTGACCGCCGGACAGGCCCAGGGCGCTTTCGTGCAGGCGGTCCTTGACCTCATCCCACAGCGCCGCGCCTTTCAGGGCCTTTTCCACCACTTCGTCGATGCGCCGCCGATCCTTGATGCCCTGCAGGCGCAGGCCATAGGCGACGTTTTCATAAATGGTCTTCGGAAACGGGTTGGGCTTCTGAAATACCATGCCGACACGGCGACGCAGATCTGCCACATTGACGGACTTGTCGTAAATATCCTGCCCGTCGAGGAGAATTTCACCGTCGATGCGTACGCTGTCGACCAGGTCGTTCATGCGATTGATGCAGCGCAGCAGGGTGGACTTGCCGCAGCCGCTGGGGCCGATATAGGCGGTCACGCGCTTTTTAGGGATGATCATGTCGACCCCGTGCAGCGCCTGTTTCTCGCCGTAGAACAGGTTCAGGTTCTTGACCTCAAGGCATGCCGCCTCGTCCTCCAGCCGGCTTGTTGCCGCGCCGCGGCCGAGGTTGTCCATATCGATGGCGTGGGTGGGTGTTGAACTGCTACTCATCGTTAGTGCTCTCTGTTTAACTTTCGAGGGCGCGGTATTTTTCGCGCAGTCGATTGCGGATGGCGATGGCCGCCAGATTCAGCGCCACAATCACCAGCACCAGCAGCAGCGCGGTGGCGTAGACCAGCGGCCGCGCGGCCTCGACGTTGGGGCTCTGGAAGCCGACGTCGTAAATGTGAAAACCCAGGTGCATGAATTTGCGGTCGAGGTGCAGGAAGGGGTAATTGCCGTCCAGCGGCAGCGATGGCGCCAGTTTGACCACGCCCACCAGCATCAGCGGCGCCACCTCACCAGCGGCGCGCGCAATGGCCAGGATCAGGCCCGTCATGATGGCCGGGCTGGCCATGGGCAACACCGTGCGCCACAGGGTCTCGGCCTTGGTGGCGCCCAGCGCGAGGCTGCCTTCGCGGATCGCCTTGGGAATGCGTGACAGGCCCTCTTCCGTGGCCACGATCACCACCGGCACCGTCAGCAGGGCCAGGGTCAGCGAGGCCCACATGATGCCCGGGGTACCGAAGGTCGGCGCCGGCGCGGCCTCGGGGAAGAACAGCTGGTCGATATTGCCGCCGAGGAAGTAGACGAAGAAGCCCAGGCCGAACACGCCGTAAACGATGGAGGGCACGCCGGCAAGATTGTTCACGGCGATGCGGATCAGGCGTGTCATCGCCCCCTGTTTGGCATACTCGCGCAAGTAGACGGCGGCCACCACGCCGAATGGCACCACCATGATGGACATGATGATCACCATCATCACGGTGCCGAAGATGGCCGGGAAGATGCCGCCTTCGGTATTCGCCTCGCGCGGGTCATCGCTGACGAATTCGCCCACCTTGGCGAAATAGAAGCCCAGCTTGTCCAGCAGCGACATGGCATTGGGACGGTAGGCGTGCACCACCTTGGCCAGGGGAATCTCCACCTCGCGGCCGTCGGCGATGCGCAGGGTCATGCTGTCGCGGTTGATGCGCTGGTACAGCTCGGCCAGACGCTTCTGAAAAACTGTGTACTCGGCCTGCAGACCGGCGCGCTCTTCTTCCAGTTGGGCGAGTTTGAGCGGATCGTTGTCGTTGTTCAGCTCCAGACCGCGCTTGGCGAGACGGATACGCTCCATCCCGTAGTTGATGGCGCCGATCTCGGATTTTTCCAGGCTGTGGATCTCTGCCTGGATATCGCCGGCCCGGGAAAGCCGTTCCTGCAGGGCCGGCCAGGTCGCATCACCCTCCGCCACCGTGGCCCCTTCCTGTTTGACGGTCAACAGATAACCATAAAAGTTGCCCCACTCCAGGCGCTCCACGGCAATCAGGTCTTGCGGTGTCTGCAAATCGCGCATGTTGGGCTCGGTCACCCAACGGAAGTCCTGACCGTAGATATCACGATTGCCGATCTTGAGCAGATAGCGTGTGACCGGATCATCACCGTCAATTTCGATACCCGCATCGCGCAGACGCGCGGCGGAGACCTCTTCTTCGTCGTGAATCTCGCCGATCAGAACCGGCGTGCTGCCATCCTGTTCCGTGTAATGAAATTCGAGAATATCGCTCGGCCAGAAGTGACCCAGACCGCGCGCGGCGATCAGCAACAGCAGACCGAACACCAGGATCATGCTGATGCTCACCGCGGAGGCGGTGAACCAGATCCAGGGCCTGCCGGATTGGAACCAACGACGAATCATTTATAGCATCCGTTACAGCGAACTGTATTTGTTACGCAGGCGCTGGCGAACCAGTTCAGCCAGCGTATTGAAGACAAAGGTAAAGGCAAACAGCACCAGCGCGGCGAGGAACAGTACCCGGTAGTGGGTGCTGTCCACTTCCGCTTCCGGCATTTCCACGGCGATATTGGCCGACAGGGTGCGCATGCCCTGGAACACGCTGAAGTCCATCACCGGCGTGTTGCCGGTGGCCATCAGCACGATCATGGTTTCACCCACCGCGCGGCCCATGCCGATCATCACTGCGGAGAAGATGCCGGGACTGGCGGTGAGAATCACCACCCGCACCAGGGTCTGCCACGGCGTGGCGCCCAACGCCAGCGAGCCCAGGGTGAGATGTTTGGGCACGCTGAAGATGGCGTCTTCGGTGATGGAAAAGATGGTCGGAATCACCGCGAATCCCATCGCCAGCCCCACCACCAGCGAGTTGCGCTGATCGTAGTCGATACCCATTTCGTTGGACAGCCAGGCGCGCATATCACCGCCGAAGAAGGCATGCTCCATGGGCATGCTCAGTGACATGGAAAGCCAACCCAGGAACAGCACCACGGGGATCAGCAGCGCCGCGTCCCAGCCCTCCGGCACGCTGTGGCGGATCGCCCGGGGGGCGTGGTTCCAGACAAAGGCGAATACCAGCACACCGACGGGTACGATCACCAGCAGGCTGAAGATGCCCGGCAGATTGGCCTCGATCAGCGGCGCCAGCCACAGGCCGGCGAGGAAGCCGAGAATCACCGTCGGCAACGCCTCCATGGTCTCGATGCTGGGCTTGACGACGCGACGCATGCGCGGGGCCATGAAGTAGGCGGTGTAAATGGCGCCCATGATAGCCAGCGGCACCGCCAGCAACATGGCGTAAAAGGCTGCCTTGAGGGTGCCGAACACCAGCGGCGTGATGCTCAGTTTGGGTTCGAAGTCATCGCTGGCCGAGGACGACTGCCAGGCATAGACCGGCTCGTTATAGCTTTCGTACCAGACCTTGCTCCACAGCGAGGACCAGGAAATCTCCGGGTGTTCATTGTGAATGCGCCAGAAGTGCATCCGGCCATTGGCATCCTCCGCCAGCATGGCGTTGGCGCGCGGCGCGATGGCCAGCTGGGTCAGAGGCACCGAGGCTACCTGGTTCTTCAGGATCAGGCGCTCGGAGGTGGTGTGGTAGATAGCCACCAGGCCGCTTTCGTCGGCGGCGAGAAAACCCTTGCGGGTGTATTCCGGGGCGATATTGCTGATCGGCCGGTACTGATCCGTGAACTGGCGAATCGGCATCAATTCCTCGTTGCCACGCTTGTCCTTTACGCCAAACCATTGCACCAGGCGGCCACTGTCGTCGCCCACCAGCAGGGAGATATCCCCGGTGAGAAACTGCAGACTGGTGATGCGCTGGTCCACGTCCACCATGCGCTGACGATGCACCAGGGTGGGGTCTTCCTTGTCGGTGACATCAAAATGGCTGACGCTGCCACCCGCGGTGGCCACGTAGAGATTGCGCTGTTCCTTATCGAGCAATAGATACTGCACATCACCCTCGGGCACCGGCAGCACGACCTGATTGCGCTCCAGGCTCGGCTCATCACCGAACATGTCCTCTTCCTTGAGGAAATGGGTCAGCAGCAGGCGGCCATCTGCGGTCACGGCGACGAGGGTGGCCTCTTCCTCGCCATCCTGCATCGCCAGCTTGACCAGCGGCTGGCCCTCGTCATCGATCTCCAGCGGCTCGCTGCCCAGCGGGTAGGCGATGTCCGGGGTAATGGTGCGCTCGTCGTTGGGGTACGACACCTGATAGACATGCCGCGCCACCAACGCCGTGCCGTCACTGAGGCCCACCGCAATACGTGCCTGAGTAGGATCGCCAAAGGCGAAGCTGGTGATCTCCGCGCCGGCCGGCAGGGCCAGCTCCTGACGCTTGATGTCACCGCCGGCGACGGTGGAGAAAAAGTCCACTGCACCGTCATCGCTGAAACGTACCGCGCTCTCGGCCTGTTCCTCCATGGCCAGATGCAGGGTGCGGGCATCACTGCCGGGACGGGGATACTCGGCCAGCGCCTCGGCCTCCGCCGGCTCGAACAGCGGGAACACCACCAGCAACAGATAGAAGAAGATCAGGACGATGGCAAGAATGACGCTGATGCCGCCAAATGCCACACCATAACGCGCCACGGAATCCTTGAACATGCGCCACTGGCGGCGACGCACGACAGCGGGATCGCTGGCATCGGAAATTGCGGTTGAGAAGGGCCTGTCAGACATTGCGAAATGATAGCCAAGTTATGTGACAGTTTTGTGACAATTCGAGCGCAACACGCATTGAGCCAAACAGCCGATTGCATGGGCATATAAAACGTGGCCACCCTACCAGGCTGATCAACTTGTGACACCGCTCTGCGGTGTCACACATCCCGTGGCGCTCAGCGTCACATCAGACACCACGGCAGAGCAACCCACCCCTTTGAGTCACACCGCGGAGCGGTGTGACGAGTCTAATAATTTTGTTGCCCTGAACAAGGGTAGGAGCGGACCCCCGGGCCGCGATGGTTTTCCCACCCTAGGCATCGCGGCCCGGGGGTCTGCTCCTACAACACGATACCCCGCCAAATATAGCGGGGTTTGTCGTTTTTCTGGCCCCGCAATACGGGGCACTACATGCCTGTGTATTACTGCAGAGTTTTCAAAACCTTGTCGACGACCTTGCTGGGCAGTGGAATATAACCATCCTTGATCACCACTTCCTGACCGATCTTCGACAGCACCAGTTTGAGGAATTCACGCTCCAGCGGGGCCAGGGGCTTGTTGGGGTGCTTGTTGACGTAGACGTAGAGAAAACGTGACAGGGGGTACTTCTTGTTGATGGCGTTTTCTGGCGTCGCGGCGACATAGGGCTTGCCCGCCTTCTTGGCCAGGGGCACGGCCTTCACGCCGGAGGTCTTGTAGCCGATGCCGGAATAACCGATACCGTTCAGCGAGCTGGAAACGGACTGCACGACAGAGGCGGAACCCGGCTGCTCATTGACCGTGTTTTTGAAGTCCCCCTTGCACAAAGCCTTTTTCTTGAAGTAGCCGTAGGTACCGGACACGGAGTTGCGACCATAGATCTGGATCGTGCGGTTCTTCCAGGAACCTTCCAGGCCCAGGTCGCCCCAACGGGTGACGTCCTGCTTGCCGCCGCACTTGCGGGTGCTGGAGAAAATCGCATCGACCTCGGGAATCGTCATGCCCTTGATGGGGTTGTCCTTGTGCACATACACGGCCAGGGCGTCGATGGCGACGGGAACGGCCATCGGCTTGTAGCCATAGCGTTTCTCGAAGGCCTGGATTTCCTTGCTCTTCATCTTGCGGCTCATGGGGCCGATGTTGGACGTGCCTTCGGTCAGTGCAGGTGGCGCCGTCGAAGAACCGGCCGCCTGAATCTGGATATTGATGTTGGGGTACTGGCGCTTGAACTCTTCGGCCCACAGGGTCATGAGGTTGGCGAGGGTATCGGAACCCACGCTGGAGAGGTTGCCGGACACGCCGCTGGCGGGTTGATAATCAGGCAGATTCGGGTCGACCTGCTGGGCGGCGCTTGCACCGCCTGCGAAGGTCAGTCCAGCCAGCAGAAGCGGCGTCAATAACTTGGGATTAAACATGACAAATCTCCATTATCGATCAAGTTTGAAAATGAATAAATCAGTGGGGAAAAGTATGGGCCGTCAATGTGACAGTAATATGAAACGCCGATGGCGGTTTTGTGACAACTTGGCAAGCGTTGGGGTGAGGGCTCAACATTCACTTTCAG
>JAJRWE010000041.1 GCA_024276955.1 Gammaproteobacteria bacterium | reverse complement strand
CTGTTCCACCCCGATCTGGTGGGACGCAGTGCATTGCTGTCGCGGCAGCAATTCCTGCGCGCCCGCGCGCGCCTGAGCGAGGGCGGAATCTTCGTGCAATGGCTGGCACTGAACCAGTTCGATACCCGCAATCTCGACGTGGTGTTGCGTACCTTTCAGCGTGTCTTCCCTGATGCGGAACTCTTCGTTGATGGTTTCCGCCTGGCCCTGGTCGGGGTAAGGGGTGGGCCGGATACGACCGCCGTCAATGCCAGCGCCATGCTGGCCAACCTGGCGCGCCTGAGCGAAGACGCGGCTGCCCAGGCCACCGGCGGCGAAGGTGCCTGGACCTGGCTGGGGCGCTACTGGGGGAAGATCCTCGCCAGTGAGGGCCCGGTGCAGGATGAATGGGCGCCGGTGATCGAATATCAACTGCCGGGGGTGCGCTACAGTGGCGCCCTGGATCTGTCGCAATTGTTGGTCGATCTGCTGGCGCGACGGCCGCCATTGGAAAAGGCGGTGCAGGCCTTGCAGGTGGCGGAGCGTGATTACAGGCAGTTTGAACGCGCCTACGCAGCCACCAGTCTTGCCTTCCGCAGCTGGGTGGCGCTGCTGCGCCAGCGGCCAGCGGAGAGCCAGCGCCTGTTGCCACTGGCCTACCAGGCCAACCCCGCCGATCGTTGGATCGGCTTCGCCATGGCCGATGGCATCCTCGGCAATATGGCTGCGGCACAGGCGCGCGGCATGACCGAGCGGCAGGTGCTGGAGGCGGTGTTGCGCATCCGCCCGGATCACACCGAGGCCCTGCAGCGACTCTGGCTGCTGGCACGTGATGATGGCGAGCTGGCGCTGGCCGACGAATACCGGGCCCGGCTGGAAAAACTGAGTCCGCTGGGGCGGCGCCTGAAAAGGCTCGGCGAGACCGCCGATATCGCCGTTTCCGATTTGAACCTGCAATGAAATCAAACACCCAAAATGGTAGCCTTGACCGATGAGTGGCAGTCCTTCTCTCGATAAAATTCCTGTGACCGTTGTCGCCGCCGGGTCACCGGCAAGGCTGCATTGGCGTCGCCGCACCGTGCAGGCGGCGGTATTGATCATCGCCATGCTGATCCCGCTCAGCGGGCTGCTGCGCATCGACCCTGTTGCCGGCGCCTTCGTGGTGCTGGACCGGCAGATCTGGTGGAGTGACTTTTTTATCATTTTCGGCCTCTGGCTGATGCTGGCCAGCGGCCTGGTGCTGATGTATTCCACTGTGGGGACCGCCTTTTGTGGTTGGGCCTGTCCACAGAACACATTGTCCGAACTGGCCAACCGGTGGACCTACAAGTTATTAGGCCGTCGCGCCGATGTCAGTCTGGCCGGCTAAAAAATGAAAGTCGCGGCCGCCAAGAACCGCCTTGGCAACTGGCTGCTGCTGGGGCTGATCATCCTCGTCGCGGCGATGTTGTTTTCGCTGATACCGCTGCTGTATTTTTATCCGCCGGATGTAGTCTGGTCATTCATTACCCTGCGGCCCGATGAACGCCTGGCCTCATCCCTGCATTACATCTATACGATTTTTGTCATTATCTTCTTTGTCGATATCGCCTTCATTCGCCATTTCTGGTGTCGCTTCATGTGCGTCTACAAGGTCTGGCAGCACGGCTTCAAGACCCGCCAGTCCCTGCATGTGGCCTATGACAAAACGCGCACCGAAAGCTGCGACAAATGCAACTACTGCGTCACCAGTTGTTTCCTCGGCATCGATCCGCGCGATACCAACATGTACGACAGCTGCATCAATTGCGGCGAATGCATCGACGCCTGCAACGACCTGCAGGTAAAGAAGGGCGAAGTGGGTCTGCTGCGTTTCTCGCTTGGCGAGCGTGAGCAGAACCGTTCTGGCTGGCTGCTAGGTCGACTGGGTTCTCTGTCGGCGCGCATGAAATGGACACTGCCGTTTTCCCTGCTGGGGTTGGGTATGTTTGTCTGGGGGCTGGCCAATTACGACCACTACCGCCTGGCGGTGTATCGGGCGGATGCCGAATTTAGTTCGGCGATCAAAGACTATCGCATTCGTGTCTCGAACAAGCTGTATCGCGATGCCGTGCTGACCCTCAGTATCGAGGGGCTGCCCAAAGGCAGTTATGTGCTGTCGGCCAGTGAGGCCAGGTTTGACAGCGCCGGAAAGCTCGACCTTGAATTGCAGATCAATAATTCGCTGCCGCAGGGCCTGCACCGTTTTCTCGTACAGATACAATCCGCAGACGGCTGGCAGGACAGCTATCGCGTACAACATTTCGTTGGCAAGGGGAGGGGGTTAGATCATGACAGATAAAAAACAACAACCGATGGACGCCATTGGAAAACAGACCTGGGGCGAGATCCCAGAAGACAATTTTGGTTATGCCTCCGACGAGGAGCGGCGTGCCAAGCGCGGCCTGGAAGACTGGGAGCTGGTGGAGAAGGTGCCTGATTCGCAGCGCGGCGTGCCGCGCTGGTTTCTCGGCGTCATCGTCATGGTGCTGCTGGTGGCGATTGGTCTGAGCTTCCCCTTCTGGGGTGATCGTCCTGGCTATGAGCGGGAATGGATCAACTGGGGTTTTGGTGCCGCGATTTTGTATCTCGCCGTGTTTGGCACCTTCGTCTATTTCATGGTGAACATGTACAGCACCAGTGTTGATGGCACGCTCCCGGATGAAACGATAAAAACGGGCGAAGCCGGCAGTACGGATGACAAACCGGCGGGCGACAAATGAGGGTGGCGGGTGCTGCCGGGGTGATGGCGATGGTGCTGGCCGCCTGTACCGAGAAGCCGCAGCCAGTGGCGCGAGAGTTTCCGGATCCGGATTCCGCTGGCGCCGTGTTGCTGGTCGAGCGCTGTGGCACCTGTCATGTCGCGCCGCGGCCGACGGCTCATGTCGCCGATGGCTGGCTAACAGTGCTCAATCGCATGCAGATGCGCATGCGCAGCCGGGGCTATCCCATACTGGAGAAAGAGGAGCAGCGTGTGTTGCTGGAATATCTACAGGCGCATGCCGCGCCGGCGGTTAAATGATGCGGACAATTCTGCTATTGGTCTTGAGTGGTTTTCTGTTGGCCTGCGCGGGTGATGATGCCGTGCTGCTGGGGCCTCAGGAGTGGGATGAGGCACGTTTTATCGTCGAATCCCGCCCCAGCCCGATTCGCCGGGGCATGACGGAGTTCATCGTCATTGCCACGCGCGACAAATCAAGTCCGGGGGTCGGTTTCGTTATTTCCCTGCGTGCCTCCGAGGATCGCGATTGGCGGCAGGCCATTCAGGATGGCTATACCGGCGTCTATCGCCGCGCCGTGTGGGTGGAGGATCCGCTCAAGGGACGCCTGGCCGTGCATGTCAAAAAGAAGGGTGGGACAGAAACGACTCTGTACTTTCCGTTTCCCGCCGCCAGAGGGGAAAATTGACGTAGCCTTGGGGGGGATCGTTCAGCGCTTGTTCTGCTGACGTTTCAGGCGCGGATTTTCTTCCCAGCGCCGCAACACCATGATGCGCTCGCCGGCCCGTGCCTCGGCACAGCGGGGGCAGGTCAGATAGGCCATGTAGATCTCCTTCGGCATGCGCCCGCTGTCGAGCAAGTCCATCTGCTGCTGCCGAACCGTGTCGCGAATGGTACTGATGCCACCTTCGTGTAGCTGCACATTGAGCTGAAATTTGCCTGGCAGACTGCCGACGCGGCGTGAGGGGGACCGGCTGTCTTTGAGCAGGCGAATCAGCCGGCCGCCAAACAGTCCGGTACGGCTCAGGGTAAAGCCGGGCCAGCACTCCTCCAGTTCCAGCTGTTCAATATCTACCTGCTGTCGCTGACGATAGGTGTCATAGGCCAGTGGCATATAGAGAAAGCTGGCAATGGGCAGGGTATGGGCCGCCTGGTGGGCCAGATCGATATCCTTGCCCTGCCAGTCCGGGTAGTCGCCGGGACAGCCGCAGTCGAGAATCACCTGGGGTTTTCGGCCTTGCGGAGTTGCCGGAAGGTCATGAACAGGTTGGCGAAATACACCCAGAAGCCGACGCCCATGGCGGTGGAGACGAAGGCGATGGTGTTGCCGTAATAGCCGTGGATTTCATCCATGCGCGTCAGGTCGTCGTCCAGCAGGGCGAAGCCCTCGAGAATGCCGAAGATCATCAGCGTGGAATAAAAGCCGGCGATGCCGAGGCTGGTCCACCAGAAGGTGTGGTTGACCAGGCGGCGTGAATAGATGGGCACGCCGCTCATCCTGGGCAACAGATAATAAGAGGCGCCCATGATGAAGATCACCACCCCACCAATGACGTTGATATGGGCATGGGCAAGGGGATCGATGAGGTGGCCGGGGCCGCCATAGGGACTGCCGATGGAGTCCAGCCAGGCGCGAATGGGCCGGATGACCTGTAACACGCCATGCACGGTGCCGATAAAGAAGCACAGTCCCGAAACCATCAGGAATTTGACCAAATAGCGGTCGTCAGCGGGTGTGTTCGTTGTTGATTCAGACATAAGGTACAGCGCTAGATAGAGGATTTATCGCGGGAAACAGACAAAAAAACCCGGGAAAACCGGGCTTTTTGTCGAGACAAGAGTGTCGAGCCGAGAGGCCCTGTATCAGCTTACTGCTTGTCGCGTTCGGCGACGACATCCATGCCGAGACCGCCCAGGTAGCTGGTCAGCACAACGATGAATAAAAAAGTCAGAATAGGCACAAGAATAGCCATTGGAAACCCTCCTCAGAATTCCTCCCCCCACGAGAGGACTTTTATTATTAGAACGCTTCGAGTCTACCCAATCACCCGCGGTGGCGCAAGCACAGGCCTTACTGCGTGGCGGCTATGCCTACCACGCAGGGATCGGCGGCGGCGCTGACCGTGTGGCGTTGCTTGTCCCACACCACCGCCTGCATGTTGCCCCAGCTGCGCGTGAACTCGCGCAGGGTATGGCCACGCAATTCCAGTTCGGCCACTTCGTCCTCGCTGAAGGCGGCGGTTTCGTACTGCACCACATCGGGCAGGTATTGGTGATGAAAGCGCGGCAGGCTGACCATGCTGCGGGCATCGCCGCCGGCCTCGAAGTCCAGCGCGGCCAGCAGCAGCATGCTGATGATGCGGCTGCCGCCGGGGGTGCCGACCACCGCCACGCCGCGCTCTGTGTGCAGAAAGCTGGGTGACATGCTGGACAGCGGCCGCTTGCCCGGGGCGATGGCATTGGCCTCTCCGCCCACCAGTCCGTATACGTTGGGGGTGCCGGGGCGGGCGGAAAAGTCGTCCATTTCATCGTTGAGTAGTACGCCGGTGCCGGGGGCGACGAAGCCGGAGCCGAAGGGATAATTGATGGTCAGGGTAGCGGCCACACGGTTGCCCTCGCGGTCGAGGATGGAAAAGTGCGTGGTATCGCGGCCCTTGGGGCTAACCTCCACGCCGGGCAGATAGTCGCTGGGCAGGGCGCGGTCGGGGCGTATGGCGGCGCGCAGACCGTCGGCGTAATAAGGATGCAGCAGTCGTTCGACGGGGATGCGGGTGAAATCCGGGTCGCCCAGATATACCGCACGGTCGCGGTAGGCGCGGCGCATGGCCTCGATGATCAGATGTTTGCGGGTGACGTTGTCGCGGGCATCGAGGTCGAGACCGGAGAGGATATTTAACATGGTCGCCAGGGCGATGCCACCGGAGGAAGGCGGTGCCGCCGAGGTGATGTGCATCTCACCGCGCGGACTGCGGTAGCGGGCGCGGATCGGCTCGCGTTCGATGACGCGGTAGGCGGCCAGGTCTGGTAATGCCCAGATGCCGCCAGCGCTGCGTACGCCATCGACCAGTTTTTTCGCCACCGGGCCGCGGTAAAAGCCTGCGTGGCCCTGCCGGGCGATGGCCTCGAGGGTGTCGCCCAGCGCCGGCTGGCGGATCAGGTGGCCCTCGGGCGGCACCGCGTTGTCTTTCAGAAACAGCGCCGCGGCGGCCGGCGAGGTGCGCAGGGCGGTGAGGCGGAATGTTGCCATGCGGCGATAGTGCTCGCTGACCGCAAAGCCCTCGCGGGCGCGCTGAATGGCCGGGGCCAGACTTTTCACCAGCGGTAGGCGGCCGTACTGTTCGGCCAGATGTACCATGCCCGCCGGAATGCCGGGGATGCCCGCCGCCAGTGGGCCGTCGATGGACAGGCCCTTGACCACCTCGCCGTCGGGGCCGAGATACATATCCCGGTGGGCCGCCTGCGGGGCCGTCTCGCGGCCATCGAGCAGGGTCTCGAAGCCGTCGCTAGCGCGGTGCAGCAGCCAGAAACCGCCGCCGCCGAGCCCTGAGCCGGTGGGTTCCACCACCGCCAGCATGGCGGTCACGGCCACCGCGGCATCGAAGGCATTGCCGCCCTGGGCGAGGATTTCCAGTCCGGTGCGGGTGGCCAGCGGGTGGGCCGTGGCGATCCCGGCCTGCGGCGGGGTGGCCGCCAGTGCGTTGCCCAGTCCCAGCATGAGCAGGGTGAAGATGACGACGTTGATGCGTCTTGCTGTCTTCCGTGGCCGATCCATGTTCATCCCTCTCTCCCGCAATAAAAAAGGCCCCGAGACGGGACCCTTCATTGATAGTGGCCTGTGACTGCCGGTCTGTGCTCAGGCGGACTCGGCGGTAATACGCTTGAACTTGGCCAGCAGCTCTTCCTGCGTCTCCTGACGATCCGGATCCAGCGGAATGCAGTCCACGGGGCAGACATCGACGCACTGTGAGGTTTCATAGTGGCCAACGCACTCGGTACACAGATTGGGATCGATGATGTAGATCTCTTCACCCTGGCTAATGGCGCCATTGGGGCATTCGGGTTCGCACACGTCGCAGTTGATGCATTCGTCGGTAATGATTAAAGCCATAATGGATACTCGCTAAAACGACCTTGAGATTAATTGACTGACTTTAACGCAATTTGTTCATCAATTCAGCCCTGACGGTGTCATGGACAAAGGGCGCCACGTCGCCGCCCAGGGCGGCGATCTCGCGCACCAGGCTGGAGGAGATGTAGGTGTACTGTTCGGCAGGGGTGAGAAACATCGTCTCGATATCCGCCGCCAGCTTACGATTCATGCCGGCGAGCTGGAATTCGTACTCGAAATCAGATACTGCACGCAGGCCGCGCAGGATCACCGAGGCCCCGCGGGCACGGGCGAATTCCACCAGTAGACCCTCGAAGGTGCAGACCTCGACGTTGGGGTATTCCGCCAGCACCGTGTGTGCCATGGACAGGCGTTCGTCGAGGGAGAACACGGTCTGTTTACTGGTGTTGGGTGCGACGGCGACGATGACCCGGTCGAACAGCCGTGCAGCGCGGGCGACCAGATCGGAATGGCCCAGGGTGACGGGATCGAAGGTTCCGGGGTAGATGGCGGTGGTGTGCATGAGGGGATTGTCGCATGGACCGGGCGGCAGGCGAAGGGTGCGGATTCAGCGGCCGGCCAGACGGTAGATCACTTGCCCGCTGCGTTTTTCCTTCAGCAATTGCCAGCCGGCAGGCAAGGGCAGTTCGCGTAGTTGGCCCTCGCTCTCAATGTAGATGCGCGCACCGGGGGCAAGCCAGTCGTTCTCTTCCAGCAACTGCAGGGTGGGCAGAGCCAGACCCTGCCCGAAGGGCGGGTCAAGGAAGACCACGTTGTAGCGGGCCTCACCGGAGCCGCGTTCGAGAAAAATCTGCACTGGCATGTGCACGATGCTGGCATCGTTGGTGTGGAGGGTTTGCAGGTTGGCTTCGAGCTGGCGGGTGGCGGCGCTGGATTCATCCACCAGTACCACCCGCGAGGCGCCACGCGACAGGGCCTCCAGCCCCAATGCACCGCTGCCGGCGAACAGGTCGAGACAACGGGCGCCATTGATGTCTGCCTGCAGCCAGTTGAACAGGGTCTCGCGCACCCGGTCCGGGGTGGGGCGAAGGCCGGGGACATCCGGGAATTCCAGCCGCCGTCCCCGCCACTGGCCGCCAATGATGCGCAGACGGTTCTGTCCGCCGCGTACGCTGCGGTGCTGGCGCGCCATCTAGTCCTGGAGTTCCAGCCAGTCGCGCGGGTGCAGGAAGTCGTCGTACAGGCGCGCCTCGGGCGTGCCCGGCTCCGGCTTCCAGTTGTAGCGCCACTTCACCAGCGGCGGCAGCGACATGAGAATGCTTTCCGTGCGGCCGCCGGTCTGCAGGCCGAACAGGGTGCCGCGGTCGTAGACCAGGTTGAATTCCACATAGCGGCCGCGGCGGTATAACTGGAAGTCGCGCTCGCGCTCACCGTAGCTGTCGTCCTTGCGGCGGGCGACGATGGGGCAGTAGGCGTCGGTGTAGTGATTGCCGACGCTCTGCATAAATTCGAAGCAGTGGTCGAAGCCGCCTTCATTGAGGTCGTCGAAGAACAGGCCGCCGACGCCACGCGTCTCGCCGCGATGCTTGAGGTAGAAATACTCGTCGCACCATTTCTTGTACTTCGGATAGACGTCCTCGCCGAAGGGGTCGCAGGCGGCCTTGGCGGTCTGGTGCCAGTGCACCGCGTCTTCTTCGAAGGGATAGTAAGGGGTCAGGTCGAAGCCGCCGCCGAACCACCAGATGGGGTCTTCGCCCTCTTTCTCCGCAATGAAAAAACGCACGTTTGCGTGCGAGGTGGGCACATAGGGATTGAGGGGGTGAATCACCAGAGACACGCCCATGGCCTCGAAGCTGCGCCCGGCCAGTTCGGGCCGATGGGCGGAGGCCGAGGCGGGCAGGCTGTCGCCCTGCACGTGCGAGAAGTTGATGCCGGCCTGTTCGAACACACCACCGTCGGTGAGCACCCGGGTGCGTCCGCCGCCACCACCGCCCTCGCGTTCCCAGTCGTCCTCCATGAAGCGTGACTTGCCGTCTTCGGCCTCGATGGCGCTGCAGATGCGGTCCTGCAAATCCAGCAGGAAGGCCTTGACGGCCTGAGCATCGGGTTGGGGCTCGGACATGGTGCTACCTCGGTGAAAAAAGAAGCAGAGGGTACACAATGCCGGCGGGCGAGGGTAGTGCGGGGGGGCACGGTGTGCCTTGGAGCGGTGATTTCCGCGAAGCGGCCTGCGTTCGGGCGCCTGGGGTCAGCCTGTTTTCTTGCCGCTGCCGGCGGTGTCTTCCAAGGCTGAAATATCGAAGCCTGCCTTGATCATCGTCGGGATCTCGGCGGCGGGTACCGGGCGGCTGAAGTGGTAGCCCTGGATGAGGTCGCAGCCGATTCTTTCGAGTATTTGCAGTTGCTCCAGCTCTTCGACACCCTCGGCGACCACCCGCTGTCCCATGGCGCGCGCGATGCCGACGATGGTTTCGACCAGCAGCGAGGCGCCCGCGCTTTCATTCAGATCCATGATGAACAGGCGGTCGATCTTCAGGCAGTCGATGGGCAGGTGCTTGAGCGAGGCCAGCGAGGAATAGCCGGTGCCGAAGTCATCGATGGCGATCTTGACGCCCATGTCACGCAGCTGCTGGAACATGTCTGCCTTGTCGTCCATGTCTTGAACCACGCTTTCGGTGATTTCGAGTTCCAGCAGGCGTGGTTCGAGGCCGGTGTCCGCCAGGGTCTGCGAAACGCTCTGCAGCAGGGCCGGGTCACGGAAATGGATCGGTGAAATGTTGACGGCGATACCGATGGGTCGCAGGCCGCTCTGCTGCCAGGCGACAGCCTGTTGGCAGGCGGTTTTCAGTACCCATTCGCCCAGCTCGCGGATCAGGCCGATGCGCTCGGCAATGCCGATAAATTCGACCGGCGATACCAGTCCCATTTCCGGGTGATGCCAGCGGATAAGGGCTTCCACGCCCGCCAGGTCGCCCGTGGCAACCTCGACCTGGGGCTGGTAATGAAGTTCGAACTGGTTCTTTTCCAGCGCCTGGCGCAGTTCCTGCTCCAGCCACAGGCGGCGCTCGGCCCGCACGGTGAGCTCGGGGGCATAAAAGGTATAGCGATGACGGCCTTCCGCCTTGGCGGCGTACATGGCGCTGTCGGCGGATTTGAGCAGGGTCTTCAGGTCTTCGCCGTCCTCGGGGAAACGGGCGATGCCGATGCTGACGCGCGGGCGGATTTCCCGCTCACCGAGGGTGACCGGTTGGTTGATTTCCTGCAGGCAGCGGCTGGCGACGTCGGCAGCGGTATGCTGGCCGTTGACGTTATCGACCAGGATGCAGAATTCGTCGCCGCTGAGCCTGGCGACGAAATCCGTGCCGCGCAGCACGGATTGCAGCCGTTGCCCGACGATGCCCAGCAGCTCGTCGCCCGCGTCATGGCCCAGGCTGTCGTTGATGTCCTTGAAGCCGTCGAGGTCGATGTAGACCAGGGCAAAGTGCTCATGGCGGCGCCGGGCGGATTTGATCACGTCTTCCATGTGTTTGTAGAAATAGGCCCGGCTGGCCAGTCCCGTGAGTTTGTCGGAATAGGCCAGGTCGCGGATGTGCTGTTCGGTGGCGCGCCGCTGGGTGATGTTCAGCATGGTGGCGAGCACCACATGATCCGATTCCGGCACCAGGCCCATTTCCTGATGCACGATGAGGGGCGACGAGCCTTCGGTGAGCAGGCGGTATTCGATGGGCTTCAGCGGGCCGTGATTGGCGGCGCCAGTGATGGTGTCGCGCACGAAGTCCCTGTCGTCCGGGTGCACGCGCTGAAGGTAACTGCTGAGCTTGCTGCAGCAATCCGGTGATTTCAGTCCCATCATGCCGACCAGGTGTTGCGACACTATCAGCCGGTCGGCGCGGGCATCCCAGCGCCAGTAGCCCAGCCCGGCGATTTCCTGTGCGGTCGAGAGATAGGTCTGGTTTTCAAGCAGTTGCCGGGCATTGCGCGAGGCGCGTAACTGGAAACGAATGCTCCTCAGCAACAGTGGGTAGTTGACCGGTTTGGTGATGAAGCCGGCGGCGCCTGCCTCGAAGGCCTGGTCGATGGAGCTGCTGTCGTCGAGGCCGGTAATCATGAGCACGGGGACGTGGTGCATGCTTGGCATGCTGCGCAGCCGGCTGAGTACTTCGAAGCCATCCAGACCGTCCATCATGGCATCCAGCAGCACCATGTCGGGTTGCCGTTGCTGGGCCAGTGAAAGGGCTTCCCCGCCTTCGCTGACCGGGATGACGTGGTAGCCGTTGGCCTGCAGCACCTCGCCGGTCGTTGCCAGGAATCCCGGGTCGTCATCGATGAGCAGGATCAGGGTCCTGCTGTCTTCCCCTGGGGCTGGTTGGGTATCGTCTGCGGGCGGTGTTTCGTCTTCTTCCTTTTCCAGCGCGGCAAGCACGGCGGGCATGTGTTGCTCGATCTCCCGCAACAGGGCCGCCGAGTCGGCGAGATCGCCATCCCGACCCATGGCCTCGAGCCGGGCAAGCCGGTCGGCCTGCGCCCGGGCGCCGAGGCTGGCGCTGGCGGATTTCAGGCGGTGGGCGATGGCGCGTATCTGTCCGGCATCCTGCGTCTCGATGGCCTCGGCGAGGTTGGTCAGATCCGCCGGCACCTGGGCGAGATAGTGGCCGATGGCCTTGCCGAGGATGTTGCGTCCGCTGCTGCGGCCGATGTCCCTGAGTTGTTGCAGGGCCTGATGGTCGATGATCTCGCCGTCGGCGGCCTCTGTGGCCGGCGTGTCGTCATCGGGTGTTTTTGCCGATGGGGTGAGCCATTTTTCGAGCAGCGCCGCGAGTCGCGTCTGGCTGAAGGGCTTGCTCAGGTAGTCGTCCATGCCCGCGAGCCGGCATTGTTCTTCAATGCCCTTCTGCACGTCGGCGGTGAGGGCGACCACGGGGACGGGCGGGCGCCCTTGTTCCCGCTCCAGGCGGCGGATTTCCTCGCTGGCGCCGAAGCCGTCCATATCCGGCATGTGGCAGTCCATCAGTATCAGCTGATAACGGTTCTTGCCCCACAGGGTAAGCGCCTGCAGACCGTTCTCCGCCAAGTCCACCTGGCAGCCGAGGGCCGACAGCATGCCCAGTGCGACTTCCTGATTGACGAGGTTGTCCTCGGTCAGCAGGATGCGGGCGTTGAAGCGCGTGTGGTGGTGAGCGGGCTGATCGGCTTGTGCCTGTCGCTGGCTGAATGCGTTGCCCAGGCAGTCGAGCAGTTGCCGTTGCCGGACCGGCTTTTGCAGGAAGCAGGCGATGCCCAGTCGCCGGGCTGTGTCCGGGTTGATGTCGATCTCGGTGGAACTGAGCACAATCAGGTGCAGGGACGGAATCGTCGCATCGGCCTGAATGCGCTGCGCCAGTTCCTGGCCGCCCATGCCGGGCATGTACCAGTCCAGCAAGGCCGCCTGGTAAGGGGTGCCGGCCCGCGCCGCCTGGCGCAGCATGGCGAGGGCCTCTTCACCGCTGCTGGCGCTGCCGTTGCCCATGCCCCAGGCAATCACCTGGTTGTGGAGGATTTCCCGGTTGACGGCATGGTCGTCGACGATGAGCACGCGCATGCCCTGCAGGGCGGCGGGAGACTCGCCCTCACTCTCCGCGTCCTGTACACGGCCGGCAAGGATCGAGAAGCGGAAGTGTGAGCCTTCACCGGGACGGCTTTCCAGCTCGATTCTGCCGCCCATCATCTCGACCAGATTGCGGGCGATGGCCAGGCCCAGGCCGGTGCCGCCATGGCGGCGGGTGGTGGTGCCGTCGGCCTGGCTGAAGGCTTCGAAGATGCGTTCCTGCTGATCTTCCGCGATGCCGGGCCCGGTGTCGGAGACCTCGAACAGGATCTCCTGCCTTTCTTCCGTATCCTTGCCCAGGCGCGCCCACAGGTGGACCTCCCCCCGCTCGGTGAATTTGATGGCATTGCCCAGCAGATTGACCAGCACCTGGCGCAGGCGCACCGGATCGCCCTGCACGTAGCGGGGCAGGTCCGGCGGCAGGTTGGGAACCACTTCGAGGCCCTTGCGATGGGCCTGGCTGGCCAGCAGCTCGAGGGTGTCTTCGAGCAGTGCGCGCAGATCGAATGTCTCCCTGTTGAGCTGCAGCTTGCCGGCCTCGATCTTGGAGATGTCGAGGATGTCATTGATCACTCCCAGCAGGCTTTCCGCGGAACGGTGGGCGGTGTCCGCCAGGCGATGGGCGCGGATGTCGAGACCGCTGTCGAGGAGCAGCTCGGTCATGCCCAGCACACCGTTCATGGGGGTGCGGATCTCGTGGCTCATGGTGGCCAGGAACTCACTCTTGGCGTGGCTCGCCGCCTCGGCGGCTTCACGCGCCTTATCCGCCGCCTGCATGGCCTCTTGAAGGTGCCGAGTGCGTTCTTCGACCTTGTTTTCCAGCTCCCGGCGATAGGTGGCCAGCTTTTCGTCGCGCAGCTGGATCTGCGCCAGCATCTCGTTGAAGTTGGCGATGATGGTGCCGATTTCGTCCTCACCGCTTACCTTGATGCGGATGCCGAAGTCCTGCTGGTCGGACACCTGCTGCATGCCGTCGAGCAGGTGCTGGATGGGCGCGGAGATTCGTCTTTGCAGCCGGTTGGAGAGCAGATAGACACCGCTCATGATCAGCAGCCAGAGCGCCAGGCTGGCGCCGACAGAACCCATGAAGCGCTGAAACAGCGGTTTGAGACTGGTCTCGATGTGCACGAAGCCCAGGTATTCGTCGTCGAGGATGACGGGTTTCACAATGTCGATGGCATCTGCGCCGAAGCTGATGCGGGCCGCCTGGCCCTGGGTGATGCGGCGAATCCGTTCCTCGGCCAGAACATGGCTGGAGGTCGACGGGTAGTGCGCAATCTGGCGGCCATCGGCGCCATAGAGTTCGGCCCGGGTGATGGCCTGCTCGGAGGCCAGGCCGGAGAGCAGGCGGTGAGCAGTTTCTGCGTCATCGAAGGCCAGGGCGGCGGTGGAGTTGGTGGCGATGAACTCGGCCAGCACCTCGGAGCGTTGCATCAGTATCTGCCGCGAGCTGGCGAATTCAATGCCGAGATAGATCACCGAGCTGACCAGCAGCGCCAGGCCGCTGACCAGAACGATCATGCGCCGCAGCTTGCTGGCGATGTTCATGTCATTGAGCCGTTTCATCGCTTCGGTTTCCTTTCGTGCACAATGCTGGCGATGCCCAGCAGCGGGGCGGCGATTTTCAGTCCCGCCTGCTCGACACGGCCGAGATTGATCCTGAAACCAATGCGCCCGTTGGCGAGGATGAATTCGATCATGCCGCCTTGTTTGGCAAAACCCTTGCTGTCACCCACCGTGAGGATGGGGCGGTCGCCAAGGGCGTTGGCAATGTCATTGACAAAGGCCCTTTTCGAGCGACTGATGAAGACGATCCGGCATTGCTGGCGGATGCCTTCCGACTGGCCGACGCGGTGGATGACGATGGGCTGTTCGCCAACACGGCGTCCGCTGAGGGCGTCGAGCGCGGCGCCGAAGTCGTCTCGGCCCAGCACGCAGATGCCGAACTCGCCCATGGCGTTTGCATTGCCGGACTCTGGCCAGGTGACGAACTTCGCCAGCTTGTAGAGCAGCGCCGTCTTGAGCTTGTATTCCTCGGTCATGGCGCTGGCGTGAGAAAGCGGTTCGCCGAACAGGAAAAGGCACAAGACGATGGCCGGCAACAACCACAGGCGGGCGCCTTTTTTTCGTTTGGCGGGCAGGTGGTGCACCATGAGAGGGGGGCCGTGGGCGTTTAGCGGGCCTGGAAATCCCAGCGCAACTGCGCATAAACGGATCGTTCGACCTCGCTGCGGATATCGATGTTTTCGCCGATGAATTCCGGGTGGCGATTGTCGGCCAGGTTGTGCCCGGTCAGCGAGAGTTCGACATGCGCGCGCGGCCGCCAGGCCAGCCGGGCATTGACGCTGGTGTAGTTCGGTACGGATTGTCGGTAGGAGAAACTGGTTCGCTTCAGGTCGCCCACATGATAGACCCAGATATCGAGATTGAACCGCTCGCCCAGATCCATCATCGAGCGCAGGGAATATTGGCTGCCGGGGCTGGAGCCCTCGGCCACCTTGTTCGATCCGGTGATGTCGGTGCTGGCGGGCGCCAGCGTTGCCGAGACATTCAGATAACTGTAAGTGGCTACCAGGCGCCACCATTCCCTTGCCCGCCAGTCCGCGGCCAGCTCCAGGCCGCGGCTGGTGGCCGTCATGCCGTTGCCGAAGGTGTCATCCGACAGGGGGACACTGGCATTCAGGCGCTCGAAGGTTTGCAGCCGATCGTAGTCGTTGAAGAAGATGGCCAGATCCAGCGAAAGGTCTTCCCGGGCCTGAAAACGCCAGCCGGCCTCGTAGGCCATCAGGATCTCCGATTTGAAGTCCTCGTTGCCGTAGACGCGAAACACCGTGGGCGAGGGCAGGGGATAGATCAGGCTGATGATGTTGGCGCTTTCCTCCAGCCGCGAGGGCGTGCGTACCGCCCGCGATACCGCGCCCCAGAAGGTCATGCGTTCGCTGGGTTGCCACACCATACGCGCGCTGGGTTGTGTTTCGAGGCCGGTGTATTCATTGCGTTCGAACTTGGAGCCCAGTGTCAGTCGCACCTTGTCGTGCAGGGCGATTTCGTCCTGCACGAAGGCGCTGAACAAATTGAGCCCCTTCTCGCCGGGCTCGAAGGCCACCATGAAGGAGTTGTCGAAACGATCTTCGATGCGCCGATAGCCAAGCCCCCAGATGATGTCATGTCGCTGGCCCAGGCCGAACTGATGCTGGAAGTCGATATCGAGGGTGTTGTGTTCCTGGGTAATGAATGTTTCCGCGCGCCGGGTATGGTCGTAATAGACCTGCAGGGAGAGATTGTTGTCGTCGGACAACTGTTGCTTCCAGCGACCGAGCAGGTTCCAGCCCGAGGAATCCACGCTACTGGGGACACCCGGTTGCAGATAGAAAGGGGCATAGGCGGCGTTGGCCGGATCGGCGGGGTCTTTCCAGATATTCAGCTGCTGGTTTTCGTGGTTTTCGTAAGCATCGCCCTGCAGGGTCCAGCTGTTGCCCCCCGCCTGCGCGCCATCGATGCGGAAGCCACCGCGCAGGGCACGCCAGTCGTCACCAGCGCTGCTGTCGTATGCCGGGGCATAGGATTCATCGCGCTTGTTGTATTTCAGGTAGGCGCGGCCGTAGATGTCTTTTTTCAATTCGCCCCCGTAACGCAGGCCGGCTAGGCCGCGTTCCTCGTTGCCCGTGCCGGCCACGGCCAGGCCACCCCGGGTGTCGGCGGCGTTGCGGGTGATGATGTTGATGACGCCGTTGACGGCATTTGAACCCCAGACGGTGGCGCCTGGGCCGCGGATCACCTCGATCCGTTCGATGTCCTCCAGCAGAGTGTCCTGGGCATCCCAGTAGACGCCGGAGTAGGCCGGGCTGTAGACGGTGCGGCCATCGATCAGCACCAGCAGTTTGTTGGTGAACTGGCTGGCGAAGCCACGGCTGGCGATGGCCCACTTGTTGGCGTCGATGCGTGAGACCTGGATTCCCGGCGCCATGCGCAGCGCCTCCGGGATGTTGGTGACGCCGGAGCGGCGGATGTCGTCGCGGGTAATCACGTAGACGGCGGACGCTACCTCATTGAGCTGCTGTTTTTTTCTCGATACCGAGGTGACTTTCATCGACAGCAGGTCTTCGAGCGGCAGCTCGAGGAAGGCCTCGACCGAGTCGTCGGCCAGGCCCGGTAGCGGCATCAGAAACACCAGGAGCATTGCGCCGGCGGCAAGCGAGCCGGTTGGTCGTTTGGGGCTCTGATTTTTTTCCACGTCACATCCTTTCGGGTTTCTCTGTATTCGATTTCTTGTCTGCAGAGATAGCGGAAGATGGGCGTGGATCTTGAGGTTGCCGAAGCGGGGAGAGACTGGCAGAGGGGAGGCGGGAACGAAAGGCGCGGGTTATGGCATGCACTCAGGCCGGGCGCAGGATCTGGCCGGTGCGGATGTCCCGAATAAGGGTGGGGCGGTGCTGACCGCCCAATGGGCCGGAGAGGGTCAGGTCAACGGCATTGCCGAAGGTACGCTGCACCGCCAGTGGGCTGCGCGCGGGCGACTGGCCGCTACGGTTGGCGCTGGTGGACACCAGCGGCTGGCCGAGTTGCTGGCACAGGGCGGCGGCCAGCGGGTGATCGGTGACGCGCACGGCGAGGGTGTCGTGGACGCCGCGCAGCCAGCGGGGAGTTTCCGGACGTGCCGGCAGCAGCCAGGTGACGGGGCCGGGCCAGGTGGCGTTTACGGTGGCCTCGTCGTCGGTGCTGAGGGGGACGAGAAAGGGGCGCAGTTGGTCGAGGTCGGCGGCGATGAGGATCAACCCTTTGTCCATGGGTCGCCCTTTCAAGGCCAGCAGGCGTTGCACGGCGGTCGCATCGAGCGGGTTGCAGCCGAGACCGTAGACCGCCTCGGTGGGATAGGCGATGAGGCCGCCGCCGTGAACGACATGGGCGGCTTGTCGCAGTTGCCAGTTATAGGTAAGCATATCGCGGGCATGGCCCGCTCCTACGGTGTGTGGTTAATTCGATTTCTGTTCCCGTGCAATGGCCCGGTGACCAATATCGCGGCGGTAGACCATGCCGTTCCAGTGGATCTGTTTCACCAGTTCGTAGGCGCGTGTCTGTGCCGCGTAGACACTGTTGCCCAAGCCCACAGCACACAGCACGCGGCCGCCAGCGGTGACGACTTGGCCGTCTTTCTCGACGGTGCCGGCGTGGAACACCTTGGCCTCGGGGATGCCGCCGGTATCTTAGTTGGGCAGACCGTGGATGATATCGCCCTTGCGATAGTCGCCGGGATAGCCGTCGGCGGCAAGCACCACGCCGAGGGCGGCCTGCGGGTCCCAGTCAGCGTCGACCTGGTCCAGTTTTTTGTCCAGCGCGGCGTCGATAAGTTCCACCAGGTCTGAACGCAGGCGCATCATGATGGGCTGGGTCTCGGGGTCGCCGAAACGGCAATTGTATTCCAGCACCTTGGGGGTGCCGTCGGCGGCAATCATCACGCCTGCATAGAGGAAGCCAGTGTAGGGGTGGCCTTCGGCGGCCATGCCGGTGACGGTGGGCTCGATGACCTCGTGCATGATGCGCTCGTGCATCGCCGGGGTGACCACCGGGGCCGGCGAATAGGCACCCATGCCGCCAGTGTTGGGGCCAAGGTCGCCTTCGTCGCGGGCCTTGTGATCCTGCGAGGTGGCCAGGGGCAGGATATGCTCGCCGTCCACCATGACAATGAAGCTGGCCTCCTCGCCCTGCAGAAATTCTTCGATAACCACGCGGTGGCCGGCCTCGCCGAAGGCATTGCCGGCAAGCATGTCTTTTACTGCGCTGATGGCCTCGTCTTCCGTCTGCGCCAGGATCACGCCCTTGCCGGCGGCCAGGCCGTCGGCCTTGACTACGATGGGCGCGCCCTGTTCGCGGATGTAGGCGATGGCCTCGTCGATATCGGTGAAGTTGCCGTACGTGGCGGTGGGAATGTGATGGCGAGCCAGGAAGTCCTTGGTGAAGGCCTTGGAGCCCTCTAGCTGCGCCGCGCCTTTGGTCGGGCCGAAGCAGCGCAGGCCGGCCTTGTGGAAGGCATCCACCACGCCGAGAACCAGCGGCGCCTCGGGGCCGACGATGGTCTGTGCGATGTCGTTGTCATAGGCGAAGGCCACCAGGGTGTCGATGTCTTCCACTCCGATGGTGACGTTTTCCACCTTGGGCTCCAGTGCTGTGCCCGCGTTACCGGGGGCAACGAAGACCTTTTCCACACGCGGCGATTGCGCCACCTTCCAGGCCAGGGCGTGCTCGCGTCCGCCGCCGCCGATCACCAGTACCTTCATTGATGTGCGTTCCCGTCTGTGCTGAAGCCGCGAATGATACCAGACCTTGTGTGGCATGGCGTGGGTGGTCGAGGTGTGGCGGGCATAAAATTAGACATAATCTTAGACTGGGTCTAAAGTTGTGATACCGGGGTGACGATAAGTGAAATAGCCCCCGGGCAGGCGCGATGCCGAACGATACCAAGGCCATCGATAGTAAAGCGCCCTTCAGAGCGACCCAGGCGTTCCGGATCAAGGCGCGGCTTGCCGGGAATGGCCCGGCCCTTGCAAAGAGCCGTAACGCAGAGCCGGGACGTCTGGGTCGCTCCCTCCAGCCGCCCGCTGAAGGGCGCTTTACTATCGATGGCCTTGGTTAACATCACTATGAGGAGAAAGACCAATGAACAGATCGATACGCCAACAGTCGTGGGGCCTGGCGGCCCTCGCCGCCGCGGTGGCCTTCACTGTGGGGAATGCACAGGCGATGGAGCCCGTGTCCAGCTACGCCCCGGTTGCCAATATCAGTGATTTCAAGACCACCAAGAAAAAGATGAAAAAGGCCCGCCCGGCGGTCATGAAGCGGCAAATGAAATTGCTGGAAGAGCGGTATGTGCTGGGTGAGCGCTCTGAGAAAGGACTGTCCATGTCGGGTGGCAAACCCCAGCAGGTGGGGGTGAGGGTGAAGCTGCCGAAGGGCGTTGACTGGCAGGATCTGTCGGCCATGAGCCCGGTGGAAATTCGTGACCAGGGGCTGTTTCCGGCGGGTTTTCTTCCCTTGCCCCACCCCAATCACGCGGAAGGCGGGATGATCTTCCCGCAATATCACATCGACGCGATAAAAAAACAGAGCAAGCGGGATCTGCAGCGCTTCGATCTTGATTATGATTTACCGGCGCACTTTCTGCCGGAGTTTCCGCCACCTCTTTATCTGACGACCCGCCCGGATCTGGGCGATGTCTCCCAGGGTAAACTGATTTCCATTGAGAATTATTTTGATCTGTTCAATGGGATCCTCAACCCCAAGCAGCTCGAGGGTGTGCGGCTGTTGGTCACGCCAACACCACAGCAACAGTTCAATGCCACCAATGATCGCCGTTCGGCG
>JAJRWE010000040.1 GCA_024276955.1 Gammaproteobacteria bacterium | reverse complement strand
GCATCTAGTTGTCGGTAATCTTGAGGCCCTTTTCGTAGTCCTAATCAACAAGGTGGGCTGTGACTTCAAGGCCTGTGCTGGTCGTGGTTGAGCGGATGTAATTGAGCACGGCTTCGAAACTGTCGAGTGGCCGGCCAGACCAGTTCTTGGATATCTCACTGAACAGTTTATGCTCGATAGGGTTCCATTTCGAGGTCCCTGATGGGGTCCCTGATGGATAGTGGGCAACCGTCACGCTGACCCCGTAGCGCTCGACGAGGAGGTGGTATAGGTGGTGCTTTCAGGCGCGATTCGTTGATCCGTTGAAACCGCCGCCGTCAGCGAGAACCACGAGCTGTTTGGCCCCTGGGTAGCGATGCTGACCCTTGGTGAGCCACCATCTCTCGATAGACTCCACGGCGAACTCAGCGGTATCTTTAGAGTTGCCGACGAACAAGGTTCCGAGGTTGGCCTGGATGTCGTAGATACCATAGGGCACTGCTTTACCGAGGGCCTGTGAGGAAAAATCATGGTCGTTGACCTCAATGGGATCCCGGTTCCATGCAACCCCTGAATTCTTGAACTGCCCAACCCACTCCTTTTTTTCTTGGTATCGACACTGATGACGGGCACTCCGCGCGCAGCGGAGTCCATACGTAGTTTGGCGATATGCTCGAACTGGGCATGGCGTACCTCTGGTGCAATTTTGCAGACTCTGGATAGCTTTTTGTGGTTGACCCTGAGCGAATAGCCCATCACCTTGAGCAGACGAGAGACCGTCCTCAGCCCGACGCTGATTCCATTTTCCTGAAGTTCCCTGGCGATTTTAGCTGTGGTCTTTCGTGTCCACTTCAGCCCCGTCATGGGGTCGCCCGCAGTCTCGTGTTGCATCAATTCGGCGATACGATCGATCACCTGTGGCGTTTTTTTTCCATCGCCTTGCGACCAGCACCTGCCCGGCGGACGCCGTCAACAGTGATATCTTGCGCCAGCAACTGGCGCCGCCCTCTTGCCACGGTACCGGAATTGAGGCCAAGCAGTTCGGCGATGCGCGCGTCGCCACCCCGTCCGGTTTTCAGGGCTTCCAGCCCGGCATACAGGCGCCGCTGCTGCTCATCGAGCAAGCTGTAGAACAGCACAATCGCTGCCCGTAGCTCCTCGGGCATGATATCGGCTCCTGGCATTGGCCCGACCACGCCGGGCTCGGCAAGCAGCGTTCGCCGGCCAAGCAATTGTTGTTGTCGATGACTTGCATCCATCGCACCGTATAAGAAACGCCCGGCAACCTCTTCGCGCACCAAGCGTGCATCGCTAACGAGCTTGCGCAACGCATCCTTGGTGCTGACGTGCAGCAGGTTATCCAGCTCCTCGACAAAGTAGCCACACTCCGCGTTTTCGACCTGAGCGAGCGCTGTAGACAACAGCGTGCCGTGGGTCGAGAACCAGATCTCCTTGCACGACCATAGACCTTGCTCGTCAAAATCGACAAGTTCGTCAAGCGTGTAGTAGCGACCACGATGCGAGTAGCTCGTTCGGCAATGAAGCTCCTTGAGTTTACGGAACACGGTGCGTCTAGCGCCGGTATTCAATGCCGTCATCAATTCCGGCATGGTAGCGATCTTCTGTTTGCGCAGTAGTGTTGAAAGGGACGTTGCGGGGAGTGTTGCAGGTCTCATTATGTCACCATATGTGCCATACAAAGCGTAATGGTGACATAATTAACGCAGGGTATCAAACTCCGGAAGCCGCTGGCATATAAAGGCTCAAGAGGATGGTATCGATGGATCTGATTGTTTTATGAGGCTCAGTTACGAACGATTGGCTGGATTAATTTCTGCGCGAGCCCTTAGCGCCGGATTCGTTACTTTCCAGGATGCACTTTTGCCTTGCGCGGACCCCCAGATTGGCTAGACCGGTGATTTACGTCTACATTTGTAGATAGGCAGCATGCCGGGTGGTCGGCCTGCTTTTCATTTTCCTGTACCGCATGCACAGGCTTGCACTTCGAAAGCTCCAAAGGAAGATGTGTCAAAGAAAGAATTTATACTTTAAGGATAAAGTATCATGTCGAACCCCAACCTCAGCTCCACCATTTCTGGTCTATGGATCCGTTTCCCGCGAACGATGCTCCTGGCCTTGCTGATCGGCGCATTCGCGACCCCGGCTCACGCCGGCGATGGCAAGATCACCGATCCCTCCGGCGCGATGAGCTTCGAGGTCAACTTTCGCTTCCCGCCGACACCGCAGCAGCTGACCGACACCAAAGCCGCCCTCACCCACATGAGTGAGATCCTCTGCGATGCCACCGACGGCGAGGTGCAGGTGACCAGCATCCGCCTCACCCAAGGGGCGGTAGACGAGGACAAGGCCGGTCTCTGGTACCAGTCTCTGCCCGGGCGCTCGGGCGGCAGCTTCTACTCCGACGGCAGTGGCCTGCGCCGCCTGGGAAACCACATGAGTATCTTCTCCAGCGCCCACTTCCAGAGCGACGTGCTGGCCCACGAGATGGGGCATCACGCTTACGGCCTCGGCGAGCAGTACGACGAGCAGCGCCGCTTCGGCGCCCCCTGCGGCATCGGCCGCGGCTTCGAGGCGGGGACCATCGATGAGAGCAACCACTCAATCATGCAGCAGTCGGGCGCCACCCAGTGTGTGGGTGGCCCCACGCCGGCGGCCCGCTGCATCCGCGACGGCGACTGCGCCCCCGGCACCTGCGAAGCAGTGCTGATGAGCGAGATGAGCGTCGCCGCCAACCACGATCTGGTGCGCGGCGACATGATACTTTGTCCGGCGGCGCAGCCGCTGTCGAGCCTCGAATGGGGCGGAACCCTCTCCACCGCCGCGCCGATCCAGGTATTCGACTCCACCGATTTCACCACCGCCGCCGGCAGCTCGAACCACGAGGTATCGGTCGAGGCGATCGACGACATCGGCGCTCTGCCCGCCAACACGCTGCGCTTCTTCTTCACCCGTACCGCCGCCAACACCTGGCAGGTGTCGGCGACGATCGACGACGGCGAATTGGGCGGCACCGGCGGCGACCTGAATCTGCTCGAACAATGGACGCTCAACTTCAACGCCGATGGCTCGCTGCGCGCGGTCAGTGAGAGCCCCGCCGACCTTGACGTCACGGGGCTCGCGACCGGTGCCTCTGATCTGGCGATCCAGCTCGGCTTTGGTTCGCCGACCGACGGCGGCGGCACCGGCCTCGACGGGCTCCGGGAGACTGCCGGAGCTAGCAGCACCAACGCCACCCGCGACGGCTTCCCGGGCTGTACCGCCGGCGACTGCGCCGACCGCTGGAACACTGTCACTATGCGCTGGGAGTCGAGCCATCAGTCGCTGACCCACGGCTTTGACTCCGACTGGGAGACACTGGTCGCCAACTACCCGTTCCTCAACGCACCCGCCGCTCTGCCGCAGCAGGCGCCACCAGCCGCCTGTCTCAACCCACCCATGTTCATCGAGGATGTGGTAGGCAGCGACCAGGCGATGCTGATCATCGACCGCTCGTGGAGCATGACCTGGTCCAGCCGCAACGACCGCGACGAGGTGTGTGACAACGGCCGAGACGACGACGCCGACGGCGACACGGACGAGGCCGAATGCGCGCAGTCGCGGCTGGAATTCGTGCAGGCCGCCGCCCGGGCTTTCATCGACTTGCAGAAGGCGCGCGGGATCCAGCTTGGCATCCTCGAGTTCGACGACGGCAACCGACTGGTGCGGCCAATCGAGAACCTCACCGCCGCCAACGCCGAGGATTTCAAGAATGACGTGGACGCCATCCTGCCGGGCAACAACACTGCGATTGGCAGTGCGCTGGCGGCCTCGCAGCCGGAGTTCGTTCGCATCGCGACCGCCGGCCGCACCCGCACCGTCATCCTGATGTCCGACGGTGAAAACAACCGTGGCGTCGATCCTGAGGTGGCCGCGCAGGATCTGAACGACATCGGCGTCAGAGTGCACACCATTCCCGCCGGCAGCGCCGCCGACATCAACCTGCTGTCCGACATCTCCGGCGAAACCGGCGGGGTGATGATTGCCGCCGAGGTGCCGGACGAGCTGCCGGCGGTCTACGCCGAGATGTCGGCCCGCTATCAGGGCGAGGCGCTGGTGGTTCCAAGGACGCCGTTCTCTCTGCTGGGCAAGGGAAGCGTCGACTTCGACGATCCCCGCTTCGTGGCAAGCGCAGCCGGCTCCGTGCCTTCTTATCGCGGCTTCGAGATCCCTGTCGAGGCAGGGGCCGAGAGCCTCACCGTCTTCATCTCGGGCCGCAATGGCCGCATGTCGACCTGGGGCATCCAGGTCGAACTCCTCGGCCCCGGCGGCGAGCGCTTCGACAGTTCCTCACCCGAGCTGACGGTCGATCCCTACTACCTCTTCATCCGGGTGCCGAATCCCTCGGCGGGCATCTGGACACTGCGCACCGCGGCCGCCCGACCCGGCTTGCAGGAGTCGATCCTGCTGGCCAACATCGAGAACTCGGAGCCCGACTTCTTCGTCGACGTCCTGCCGCGCACCGTCACCACCATCCAAACGGCAGTGATCAGCGCCGAGCCCGCCTTCGTTACCGATCTCGATGGCGGGGTGAGCATCAACGGCCGAGTGCGGCGCCCCAATGGCACCACGGTCCCGGTAACCCTGAGCCAGGACCCACTGACCCGCTCGTGGTCGCTGCCCTTCAACGCCTGGGCCGGGCGCGGCGCTTACGAGGCCACCCTCTGGCTCCAGGTCAGCGCCGACGCCCGTCCCGCCCCCGGCGAGCCGATCTTCGACGGCCCGGAGCGGCCTGCAGTGACGGTGGTACCGTTCGAGCGCTTCGCGACCACGACCTTCTATCTCGCCAATGGCCCCTTCCCAGGCTGCGAGAATCAGGACTGTGACGGCGATGGCATCCCCAACGACCAGGAATGCGGCGCTGACACAGACGGAGATGGCCTCCCCAACTCCCGCGATATCGACTCTGACAACGATGAACTACCAGACCGCTACGAGGGACTCGGCGACACCGACGGCGACGGCGTGCCCGATGCCTGTGACCCGCTTGACGTCCCGCCCAGCACCACAGCTCCTGGCTTCGGCGGCCCCGCCCGAGGGCTGGCCTATAGTTTCCACGTCGGCTCCACCCATCCGCTGGACGAACTCAACCACGTCTCCGACGCCAATATCCACCTGCGCGCCGATCTCTCTTACCGGCTCACCGAACGCTGGAGCGCCATCGCCTTCGTCGGCCTGAGCCAATTTACCGCCGAGACCGCCGCAGCCATTGAACATCCCCGTTTGGTGAACACCAGCATCAACGCCCGCGCCAGCTTCTCGACGCCAAGCATGCTGCGGCCGTTCATCCAGGCCGGCCCTGGAATCTACTGGCCCAAGTCCGGCGGATCGGAGGCAGGCTTCAACCTCGGCCTCGGCGCCAGCATCCCGCTGCAGGCACCGTTTGAGATAGAGATCGGCGCTGACTATCACAAGGTAGGAGGCAACATTGATGCCGAGTTCCTGACCTTCCAGCTTGGGGTGAGCTTCCGCTAGGTGGGCCGCCGCGTCCTGAATGATTTGACGATAGCCAAAAGGCTTCCAGGCCGGAGCGATAACATTGGGCATGCTGGAGCGGTTGAGCAACCGCGCCGGGGCTAGTACAGCAACCAGGTTATATTGACGGATACAGCGTTACTGTGGTGTTTCGCAACAAGGCACAGCACGCAGGCAATGGCCTTAGTCCTTACCAAGTGCTGTACCAACAGTAGGCGCTTTAGGCGACGCCGTGGCGGAACACCACAGTAACGCCCGAAGGGTTGGTCTGTCAGCGTCCATGGCCGCGTTGTGCCCCTTGCTAAGGACTAAGGCCATTAGCTGCGAGGCACGCCTCGCCTAAAAGCGCCTACTGTTGGTGCCCTGAACGCTGACAGACCAACTGTATCCGACAATATAACCTGGTTGCTGTACTAGAGTGAATTCGCCGTAGCGGTTGTTGACGGCATCCATCGCGGCGTTGCTGGATGTGTGTCTACCCTGTAAGCCGCCAGGTCAACAGCCCGGCTAACGACGATCCCACTTGTATCGAACCCGCTTGATCGTTCTCTATCCTGAATATCAAAGAGAACATTTCGAGAATGACCATGCTCGCTCGTAGCCAGTACAAAACCCCGACCTTCATTCGCCAGTTCGTTGCTCAGTATGACTACGCTCCAACGCTGGCGGAGATCACCACAGGCCTTGGCCGCGTTCCTCGGGCTAGCCGCACAAGCATGTGCAGGCCCTCTGGCCGATGCCGGATTGCAAATAGCACTTTCACCCGTTGGATGTGCTCTGTCCTTCGCATGTCAGATCCGACCCTGCGGCCGTGACCGGCCTGCTCACTGACGGCGTCATGGCGGCTGCGTCCGTGTCCTCGATGGCGCCAAAATCAGGCACGAAACCTAGTTCTGCTTTCAGATCCGTGATCGAAATCAGGTAATCATCGATGTTGGCGGCCCTGGCTGAACGATGGTTCGGGAACAACCAAGCCACGTACGCGTTTGTGTCCTGCCGGTAGATCAGTTTCCACCAGTAGTCCGGTGTCTTGATACCGTGGGCCTGGGTGAAAAAGTCGTTGCCGGCGTCATCCCCCCAGATCACCCCACCCCACACGATCAGCGGCGTGATGTCCCGGTAGCACTCGGTGAGGATCTCGGTCTGGGACCAGGCTCCCTTGGATTGGTTGAATGTCGAGTTTTGAGGCAGGATGTTGGTGACGAAGAAGGTCTCGTTGAGGGAATCACTGCTGCCGTCTATGTGATTGGCGGGCACCATGTGGCCGCAGTCCCATGTCCCTGTCGACGGATCGACAGTGGCTGTTCGGTAGGAGCGCCCTGAACTTGGCTGACATTCCGTCGGTACTGAGGGGTCTGTCTTGAACCTGCCGCTCTGGCGGCTGGCGCTTCCAGTATCGGCCCCAATCTCGTAGTAAAAAGCCTCCGCACCATGATGCTGGTCGCAATCGAGCCAGACCGTGAACCAATATATTGTTTCTCGACGATGTCAGGGGCGGTCTGAGTAGCGCCCGAGAACAAAAAGATAAAATTCAAGTATAGAAAAACATACGCCCTTTTTACCCAGGGAATCTCTGAATCCGCTACTTCGCCACCGCCCGCAGAGCCAAACGAATAACTTCTTCGCTCGCCAGTCCCTCACTCTCCACCGCATTCACCATCCGACTCGCCTCCTGCGGTTTATAACCCAGCGCCACCAGGGCGCTGACGGCATCCTTCAGCGCATCGGCGGCGGGCTCTCCGGTCTGGGTCACGGCATCCGGTGACAGGCTCACGCCCTGCCAGTCCTTGACCCGATCACGCATCTCCACCACCAACCGTTCAGCAGTTTTCTTACCGACCCCGGGGACGCACGTCAGCGCCACGCTGTCACCGCTCTGCACACAACCGACAAATTCATCCGCAGACATGCCGGAGAGGATCGCCAGCGCCAGCTTGGGACCGACGCCGGAGATCTTGATCAGAGTGCGAAACAGGCTGCGGTCGGACTCGCGCAGAAAACCGTACAGCAGTTGGGCGTCCTCGCGCACCACGAAGTGGGTGTGCAGGGTCACCGCGCTGCCCACCTCGGGCAGTTCGTAGAAGGTGGTCATGGGGGCGTCGATTTCATAGCCGACACCATTGACATCTAACAATAAGCGGGGGGCCTGTTTTTCCAGCAGGGTGCCTTTCAATCGTCCGATCACCGGCGTCGTCCTTTGTGCATGTTGGGTACCTGAATCAGGGTACTGCGGGTATTGCCGTGACACAGCGCCACGGCGAGGGCATCGGCGGCATCGGCCTGCGGGTTGCCGGGCAGCTTGAGCAGGATGCGCACCATGTGCTGCACCTGCTCCTTGGCGGCACGGCCCTTGCCGACCACCGACTGCTTGATCTGCGTCGGGCTGTATTCGTGCACCGGCACGTCGCGGGTGATGACGGCGCAGATGGCGGCGCCGCGCGCCTGGCCCAGCTTGAGGGCGGAGTCGGCGTTGCGGTGCATGAAGACCCGTTCGATGGCCATTTCCTGCGGCTG
>JAJRWE010000039.1 GCA_024276955.1 Gammaproteobacteria bacterium | reverse complement strand
CCCAGCGAGGCGCCGATGGCCAGCACACAGAACAGCATCGCCAGCACCTTGCCGGTCTTCGCCCAGCCCTTCTCCGCCAGCCCGCGCGACAGGTATTCCATCGCCCCGCCCATGATGTGGCCGTCGGGACGCACCTCGCGATACATCTGCGCCAGGGTGGCCTCGGTGAACTTCACCGTCATACCCAGCAGCCCGGCGATGATCATCCACAGGGTCGCCCCCGCCCCGCCGATGCTGACGGCGATGGCCACGCCGGCGATGTTGCCCAGGCCGACGGTAGCCGACAGCGCGGTGGTCAGTGCCTGAAACGGGCTCACTTCGCCCTCGTCATCCGGACGGCTATAGCGGCCCCGCAGGATGGCGATGGAATGGTGGAACACGCGCACATTGATGAAGCCCATGCGCAGGGTCAGGTAGACCGCGCCGACAATCAGCCAGGCGACGATGAAGGGGAAGTCCACGTCATCCATGAAGAACAGGATATTGAAGAAGAACACCGCCGCGAGGTAGCCGTTGAGCACGCCGAACCAGTCATTGAGAGTGCGCGTGGTCTCGCCATCGGCGAAGACGGCGGCGCTAAACAGGCTCAGGCAGATGAAAAGCA
This sequence comes from Gammaproteobacteria bacterium, assembly GCA_024276955.1. Lineage (GTDB taxonomy): Bacteria > Pseudomonadota > Gammaproteobacteria > SZUA-152 > SZUA-152 > DRQN01. Next base: position 38,537 of record JAJRWE010000039.1, on the reverse strand, counting down.
GGACCGTGAGGACGGCCGTTTTAGATCGTGGCATCAATGCTCCGTGGCGGAAATGGCGATTCAGCGGGCTATTATTGGCCATTCCGGCGTGGGGGCCAAGGAAACGTTAAAGAAATCCGCCTAAAACCAAAGTCAGCCCGGGACTTTTTACCGTCACAAAATACATGATTGTCTTACCTGTAAGGTGGGCACTGCCCACCACCACAGCTATCTGACCACCACGGGCATTCGCGGCCCAAGGGGTCCGCTCCTACAGATGGTGGGATTTTGGGTAGGAGCGGCTCCCCAGGCCGCGAAGGATCGACCACCATGGCGGTCACGCTCTATCCTATCGCCAGCGATAGATCTCCGTGCTCGCCACGTCGCACTTGTTGCAGCCGCTGCCGCAGGCGGGCATCAGGGTCGAACGTTCGGCCTTGCCCTTGCGCACCCACACCTCCAGCATGCCGCGCACAGCCTCGGGATCACTGTCGAAGTGCAGCGCAATGTCGCCCAGCGTGGCCTGGCCGCGCTCACGCAGGTAGTCCCGCACCTCGGACAGAATCATGCGTCCGCCCCGGCGGCTACAGCCATCCGCCCGGCGCGGCTCCAGCGCATTAGTCCAAGCAACACAGCCGCCACCAGGGCCAGCAACAGGCCGATGAGCAGCGCCGACGAGCCCGGATGCTGCAGGAAGGTTGCCACCTGATAGAACACGCTGGCCACCACATAGGCCAGTACCGTGGTCCAGGCCACCACGAAGGCCGCCCAGGGCTTGCCGACTTCACGGGCGATGGCGCCGATAGTGGCCACACAGGGCGAATAGAGCAGGATGAACAGCATATAGGCGAAGGCCCCGGCCTGGCCATCGAAGCGCGAGGCCATGGCGCCGAAGGTGCCCACGTCCACCGCCTGCGCCTCGGCGGCCGCACTCGTGTCACCGATTTCACCCACATCGAGGCCGATGGGGTCGGTGAAGGCGTCGCCCAGCGCGGCGATATTCTCTGGCACCGTGGCCACGGCAGCACGGATGGCGGCCCAGAAGTCGAAGGCCTGCTCAGTCTGCATGACCCCGGCATCCTCGCTGGCCAGCCGCGAATAGAGGGTATCGAGGGTGCCCACCACCACCTCCTTGGCCAGCACACCGCTGAAGATGCCGACCGTGGCGGGCCAGTTGTCTTCGTGCAGGCCCATGGGCGCGAAGGCCGGGGTCAGTTGCTGACTGATGACACTGAGCACCGAGTGCTCGGTGTCCTCGTTACCAAAGGAGCCGTCGGTGCCGATGGAATTGAGCACGTTGATAATCGCCACCATGACGATAATCACCTGCCCCGCCTCTTTCAAAAACAGCCGCACCCGGTCCCAGGTGCGCAGCAGCACGCCCTTCAGGGTCGGCCGGTGATAGGTCGGCAGCTCCATCATGAAGCCGTCGGACTCGCCATGCAGCAGGGTGCGCTTCATCACCAGCCCGGTGAGCACGGCGGCGGCGATGCCGATCAGGTACAGCAGGAAGACGATGTTCTGTCCGTTGGTCGGAAAGAAGGCGGCGACGAACAGGGCGTACACCGGCAGGCGCGCGCCGCAGGACATAAACGGGTTCATGAGGATGGTCAGCTTGCGCTCGCGCTCGCTCTCCAGGGTGCGCGTGGCCATCACCGCCGGCACGTTGCAGCCGAAACCGACGATGAGCGGCACGAAGGCCTTGCCCGGCAGGCCGATGGCGCGCATGAAGCGGTCCATGACAAAGGCGGCACGGGCCATGTAGCCGCTGTCTTCCAGCGCCGACATGAACAGATACAGGGCAGCGATGATGGGAATAAAGGTGGCGACGATGGTCAGCCCGCCACCGATACCGTCGGCCAGCAGCACGGTGAGAAACGGCGGCATCCAGCCCTCAATCAGCGACTTGAAGCCATCGACGAAGAGGGCGTTGCCCAGGCCATCGAAGAAATCGACAAAGGCGCCACCGAGGTTGATGGTGAACATGAACATCAGGTACATCACCAGCAGGAACACCGGTATGCCGAACCAGCGATGCAGCACCACGGCGTCGATGCGGTCGGAGACGGTCTTACCCAGCTTGCCACGCTGGTGCAGCACGGTCCGGGCCAGCGCATGGGCGTGGCCGAAGCGGCTGTCCGGCAGATAGATGTCGATGTCTTCGTCGACCCGCTGCTCGATATCGTGGCGCAGTGCGTCGATGCGCGCTCGCAGTGCGTCATCGACCAGCGCCAGGGCCTGCGGATCACCCTCCAGCATCTTCAGCGCCAGCCAGTGGGCGTTGTGCGGATGGCGGCTGTCGCCCCGCCCGGCGGGCAGGGTCTCGACGGCGGGCAATAACTTGCTGACGGCGTCTTCCACCACCTCATCGTGGGCCAGACGGAAGCCGCCGGTGGCCTCCCCCGCGCGCACCGACAGGATGGCCGCCTTCAGCGCCTCCAGCCCCTCGCCACGCGGTGCCACCACCGCCACCACCGGGCAGCCCAGCTCCTCGCTGAGGCGCGCGATGTCGATGTCCATGCCCTGCTTGCGCGCCACGTCCATCATGTTCAGCGCCAGCACCATGGGCACGCCCATCTCCAGCAGCTGCACGGTGAAATAGAGATTGCGCTCCAGGTTGGAGGCGTCGACGACATTGATGATGAGACCGGCATCGCCGGAAAGCAGATACTGGCGCGTCACTTCCTCATCGGGTGAGGAACTGTCGAGGGAATAGGTGCCGGGCAGGTCGATGAGGGTGGCGGTCTGGCCACCCAGTTCAAAACGACCTTCCTTGCGATCCACCGTCACTCCGGGCCAGTTGCCGGTCTTCTGGCGGATGCCGGTCAGGGTGTTGAACAGCGCCGACTTGCCGCAGTTGGGATTACCCGCCAGGGCCAGGGTCAACGCGGCGGCGGAGTCTTCAACGCTAACGGGCGGCGACTCCTGCGAAGATTCACAACAGCCCATTTTATGTCAGGCTCTCGACCTGCAAGTGCCGGGCGATGGCCCCGCCCAGGGCGATGCGATTGCCAGTGCTGGTGATGACCACATCCTGCCCGCGCTGCTGCAGCACACGGATCTCCGAGCCAATGCGCACACCCTGGCCCATCAGGCGATTGATCAGCGCACGGTTGCCGTCGATCCCTACCAGACGGCAGGTCTGGCCTGGTCTGCAGTCACAGAGCAGGTGCTGACCGGCGGCGATCTGCAGCGAAGCATCAGGGCGTGATAAATAGGATTGAGACATGGATAACTACCGCAAATGACAGATAGGAATGATTCTCATTAAGAATATATAATCTATCCCGGCTAAATTCAAGGGGGTCTTCCGTATATTCCAGGTTTTTAAATCGGCCGCTGACGAATAAACAAAAGTCGCCTGGATTGCCTCTACAGAAATCAGACCATATTTATCTGCCGGCAGATCCCCGCCGGCGAAAGACAATTGCTTATATGCCTGTAAACACTTCCCAGCTTCCTGGTGTAGGGTGGGCAGTGCCCACCCTACAACGAAGAAAATTGTGTGTTTTGTGGCAACACACGCCTCAAACTGAGAATTGTTTAGAGGCATAATTGGTTATAATGCCCGGATGGCCAAGAAAGCAAAAAAGAAAACCAACACCGGCAGCACCATCGCCCTGAACAAAAAAGCGCGTCACGACTACTTCGTCGAAGACCGTTTCGAGGCCGGGCTGATGCTGGAAGGCTGGGAGGTCAAGAGTCTGCGTGAAGGGCGTGTGCAGATCGCCGACAGCCACGTCATCGTCAAGACCGGCGAGGCCTTCCTGCTCGGCGCATTGATCACCCCCCTGCTCTCCGCCTCCACCCACATCCACCCGGACCCCACCCGCACGCGCAAGCTGCTGCTGCACCGCGCCGAGCTAAGCAAGCTCATCGGCGCCGTGGAGCGCAAGGGCTACACCCTGGTGCCGCTGGCCATGTACTGGAAGCACGGCCTGGCCAAGCTGGAGATCGGCCTGGCCAAGGGTAAGCAGAAGCAGGACAAACGCGCCACCGAGCGTGACCGCGAATGGAACCGCGACAAACAGCGCCTGCTGAAACGCGGCTAGTCGGGAACTTTGCGATCCAGTACACTGTCTACTGTTTTACTTTGGGGGCGACCTGGCTTCGACGTGGGTCACAAAACCTGAGGTGCATGCCGAGGTGCAGATTACCTCGTAAATCCATCTGCAAAACCTATAGTTGCCAACGACGACAACTACGCACTCGCCGCCTAAACACCGGTAGGGTGCCCTCTGGCCGGAGCCGTGTCTGTGCGTCCGATTCCCAGGGGTCGACTCTCACAGAATCGCGATGAAGCTTGTTCGGGGTGGATTCGCTAAAACTTACCGGACTCGCGGTACGTCTTCCCTGTCTGTCGGGTAGCGTGCCGTTAAATCCAAAGACAGACTAAGCATGTAGATCCAAAGGCGGAGGATTTACGGACGCGGGTTCGATTCCCGCCGCCTCCACCAACTTATATAGCCCTAATGGCCCTTACCGGCTGTTAGGGCTTTACTTTATATAGACGAAACCGCCTCTGATGCACCCTTCGCCCATCCCCAACCCCATACCCCAGAAAATCTTCGGATCGCCTCCCCCCCCAACCTGATCACCAGCTTGATGCTAGCAGGTTGCCAAAGTCCCGTACTGGGACTACCCTTGGTGTTGTGAGAATCATTGCCCTTTCAACGTTAAAGGCCTGTTGGGAAAACAACCCAGCCAACTCGGATGCCATCGAACCTACCCTGGCATGGTATCGGCACACGTTGAAAGCGGACTGGGCTTCACCAGCAGAGGTTAAACAGGACTTCAGAAATGTCAGCATCCTCAAGAATGGCAGGGTGGTATTTAATATTGCCGGAAACAAATACCGGTTAGTGGTATGGATTAACTATGCCTATCGTGTTGTGTATATCCGCTTTATCGGCACCCACAGCCAGTATGACAAGATTGATGTACAGACGATTTAATGCCTGAGATAAAACCATGAACATCAAACCCATTAAAACTGATGCTGACTACCGTGCAGCACTAAAAGACATTGAAACGCTCATGATGGCCGCACCCGATACTCCAGAGGGTGAAAAACTGGATATATGGGTCACCCTGGTAGAGGCCTATGAGAACAAGCATTTCCCGCTCGACTTACCTGACCCAGTGGAAGCCATTAAATTTGAAATGGAGCAAAAAGGGCTGACTGTCAAAGATCTTGAGCCAATGATTGGCAAAAGCAATCGTGTCTATGAGATTCTCAACCGCAAACGTTCATTGACGCTCAAAATGATCTGGAAACTCCACGAAGGATTGGGCATACCGGCAGAGTCACTGATCTAACCACCTCGGGCCCATGCCGGCTCTAGTACCAACTGACCGACAAAGGCCGGCAGCGGCTTGGGGGAGGTTCCTCTTTTCCAGGGGTTCTTCTGTTTTATTGGCGGTCTTGGCCATGGGCGGTTATTCCTTGATTAATCTGGTTTAGCGGGGTGCCGTTTTCTCTTCCACGCTGATATCTGCGCGCCCGGATCATCACCTCAATCATGTTGGCCAGGCTGCGCCGTTCCTGCTCAGCTACGGCTCGCAGCCCTTCTTTAACCGCCGGTTGAATGCGAACGGTCAGGGTCATCGATTTAGTCTCTCCCATCGAATAACCTCTATTAAGTAATGGCTTTTAAATGTACTGCGAAACCACAACTGCAAAGGTAGAGACTGTAAAGTCCCCGAATTCCTGGACGCTTGTTCCCATAACACTTATGCAACCTCCGCCACCGTCGCATCAGTAACCCGTGGATTGCCACGCTTGCGAACAGACAAATACCAACTCTTTTGGTCTACAGCTTCCCTGGCGTCAGACGATGTTAAATATAGGGCATGTACAGTTTATCCCTGTGATTTATATCGGCATTGATTTTATCCATCACATGGCCACACAATACGCGCCCGCCCCGGCCGCTGACCCTGGGAATGACATAAAGGAGAAAAGACATGTCTGTTTTTTCCAAATGGTTTGGGAAGAAAACCGTCGCCGGCGATGAATCCACAGCAGACGCCAAGCCCGTTTTTGCCCCAAACACCAGCATTCCCTATCACGCTGATCTGATCGACGATTTGAAGCGTGACCACCAGCAGCTTGGGGTCATTTTTGGTGAATTGGTCGCTGCCGCCAGTGCCGGAAAGGCGAAGGAAACCAAGGCCGCTCTGGATGAATTTGAAGGCCTGCTCTACGACCACTTGCTGAAGGAAAAGACCAGCTTTTACATCTATCTTTGCGGCATTTTTTCCCAGGATGAGGAAACGCTCGAGCTGGTGAATCATTTTTCCCGGGAGATGGATGGCATCCAGCGCGAGGTCATGAAGTTTCTCAGAAAGTACAAGGCGTCCGCACTGTCGCCGGACGAACTCAGGGAAATGAATGATGAGCTGGAGGATTTGGGGAAGGCCTTGACCGATCGCATCAAGCGGGAGGAGTCCCGGCTTTATCCACTCTACATGCCGCCAGCGGCGACCGCTTAGTAAAGGGCGCTTCTGTAAATCGCTTGAGGCTTATAAATGCCCGCAGGCCAGCACCGGTGCCAGCCAGTAGTGGATGCCGCTGTTACCGAAGTCCTGCTTCAGCTCCGCTACCAATGACTCCGCCTGCGCCACCGGCAGGTGCAGTTGAAACAACACCTGCCGACGTCGCCCGGACACCTGCTCGGCGAGGCTCATGGCGTGCACGGAGCTGCCGTGGCCGTTGACGGCGGCGCTGGTGAAGCCGAGTACTTCATCGCGCGCCAGTAACCAGTCCACCAGGGTGTCTTCCACCAGGGGTGAAACGATGAGGGAAAGCAGGGTCTGGTCGGTCATCTCAAGTCTCCTGGGGCTTGGTAGTGATCTCGGCAACCGGCTCGGCGCCGAAGCGACGATAGAGAATGGGCAGCAGAATCAGGGTCAGCAGGGTGGAGCTGACCAGCCCGCCGATGACCACAATGGCCAGCGGGCGCTGGATCTCAGAGCCGGGGCCGCTGGCGAACAGTAGCGGCACCAGGCCGAAGGCGGCGATGGTGGCGGTCATCATCACCGGCCGCAGACGTCGCCGGGCGCCTTCGATGACCACCGTGCCGATGTCTTGTCCCAGGGCCAACAGCTGATTGAAATAGGTCACCATCACCACACCGTTGAGCACCGCGATGCCCAACAGGGCGATGAAACCCACAGAGGCCGGCACAGACAGGTACTCACCGGTGAGCCACAGGGCCACCACGCCGCCGATCATGGCGAAGGGGATGTTGGACAACACCAGCACCGCCTGGCGCAGGGAGCGAAAGGTGGTGAACAGAATGAGGAAGATCAACCCCAGCGCCACCGGCACCACAATGGCCAGGCGAGTGGCCGCACGCTGCTGGTTCTCGAATTGTCCACCCCATTCCAGGTAGTAGCCACTCGGCAGTTTGACCTCGCTGCCGACGCGCGCCTTGGCCTCCTCGACGAAGCCCACCAGATCGCGCCCGGAGACGCTGGCCACCACCACCGCCATGCGCTTGGCGCGCTCGCGCTTGACCATCACCGGGCCCTCGGTGCGCTCGATGTGGACGATATCGGCCAGCCGCACGCGGCGGCCGTCGGTCAATACGATGTGCTGACCGGCGAAAGCGGTGGGTGAATCGCGCAGGCTCTGCGCACCGCGGATCACCAGCGGAATACGGCGGATGCCCTGATACACCGTGCCTACCTGCATGCCCTCGATCTGGGTGCGCAGCAGGTCTTCCAGCGCCTCCACGCTGAGGCCGAGACGGCCGGTGGCGAGGCGGTCCACCACCAGACGGTAGTACTGCGCACCCTCGTTGCGCGGCGTGTAGACCTCTTCGGTGCCGTCGATGCCCTGCACCACCTTGACGATGGCGTCGGCGGTGCGGTTAAGGTCGTCCTGGTCCTCGCCAAAGACCTTGATGGCCAGATCGCCGCGCACACCGGTGAGCATCTCGTCGACGCGCATCTCGATGGGCTGGGTGAAGGCGAAGGTGACACCGGGAAAATCGGCCATCACGGCGCGGATGTTTTCCATCAACGCCGGCTTGTCGGGCACGCTCCATTCCTCACGCGGTTTGAGGATAAGAAAACTGTCGGTATCGTTGAGGTTCATGGGATCGAGACCCAGCTCGTCGGAACCGGTGCGCGAGACCACGCCCACCACCTCAGGCACCTGTTTCATCAGCGCCTGCTGAAAGCGGGTGTCGATGGCGATGGATTCCTCCAGACTGATGGACGGCAGCTTTTCCAGCTGCACGATCATGTTGCCCTCGTCCATAGTGGGCATGAAGGTCTTGCCCACCTGGGTGTACAGTGCGGCGGCCGCCAGCATGCCCAGCAGGGCGATACTGAATACAATACGGCTGTGGCGGAAGGACCAGTCCAGCGCCGGCATGTAGAGCCTCAGCAGCTGCCGCACCAACCACGGATCGCCGTGCGCGGCCTTGCCCAGCAGGAAGGAAGCCAGCACCGGAATCACCGTCAGCGACAACAGTAGCGATGCCGACAGGGCGAAGACGATGGTCAACGCCACCGGCGAGAACAGCTTGCCCTCCAGGCCCTGCAGGGTCAGCAGGGGCAGAAAAACGATGATAATAATGGTGATGCCCGAAACCATGGGTACGGAGACTTCACGCACCGCGCGGAAGATCAGGTGCAGGCGCGGCAGACGGCTGTTCTTCTCGCGCGACAGATGACTGACCACGTTCTCCACCACCACCACCGCGGCATCCACCAGCATGCCGATGGCGATGGCCAGACCACCGAGAGACATGAGATTGGCCGACATGCCAAACATGTACATGAAGATAAAGGTCACCAGTGCCGCCAGTGGCAACACCAACGCCACGGTCAACGCCGCGCGCAGGTCGCCGAGGAACAACACCAGCAAAATCAGTACGAACACGATGGCCTCGCCCAGGGCGCCGGTGACGGTACCCACGGCGCGATCCACCAGCCGGCCGCGATCGTAGAACACGTTGACCTCCACACCCGGCGGCAGGCCGGGGCGCAACTCGTCCAGTTTGGCATGGATGCCGGCGACCAGCTCGCGGGCGTTGGCGCCGCGCAGGCCCAGCACCAGCCCCTGCACGACCTCACCCTTGCCGTCATGGGTGACGGCGCCGTAGCGGGTCAGCGAACCGATACGTACCTCGGCCACATCGGCCACCCGTACCGGCTGCTGCATGTCGGCGCGCACGACAATGGCACGCACATCGTCCAGGGTCTGAATCGCGCCCTCGGTACGCACCAGCAACACCTCTTCGCCATCGTTGAGACGGCCGGCGCCGTCGTTGCGGTTGTTGTCACGCAGGGCTTTCTGCAATTCCAGCGTACTGATACCGCGCGCCAGCAGGCGGGCCTGATCCGGCACCACTTCATAGGTACGCGCCTTGCCGCCGAGGGCGTTGACATCGGCCACACCGGGCACCGTGCGCAGGGCGGGACGGAGCACCCAGTCGAGCAGGTCGCGGTGTTCGATCAGCGACAGACCGCCACCCTCGATGGTAAACATAAACATTTCGCCCAACGGCGTGGTCATAGGCGCCATGCCGCCGCTGACGCCCTCGGGTAGATCGGCCCAGATAGCGCTGAGGCGCTCCGTCACCTGCTGGCGTGCCCAGTAGATGTCGGTACCTTCCTCGAAGTCCACAGTAATATCGGTGAGGGCATACTTGGCCACCGAGCGCAACATGGCCATGTGTGGAATACCCAGCATTTCCACCTCTACCGGTGCGGTGATGCGGGCCTCCACCTCTTCCGGTGTCATGCCGGCAGCCTTGATGATGACCTTTACCTGGGTGCTGGACACGTCGGGAAAGGCGTCGATAGGCGTCTTTTGAAAGGCCATCCAGCCACCGCCCACCAGCAACAGGGCGAACAGCAGCATCAGCAGACGCTGGGTGAGGGCGAACTGGATCAGGCGCGCAAGCATTATTCCGCTCCTTCCAGCCAAGCCGCTTTGAGTGCAGCGGTACCGGCCATGACCACCTGATCATCCGGCTGCAGATTGGCGCTGACCACCACCGCGTCGCTCTCCTCTGCGCGAATGACCACCGGCACGACGAGGAAGCCCTTTTCATGGGCAATGAATACCCAGGTCTTGCCGCCCTGGCGCACCAAGGCACCGAGGGGAATGCGGTAATTGTTCTCGGCACGACCACTCGCCAGTTCCACCTCGATGAACTGCCCCGGGTGCAGACGTTCGGCACCGCCGTTGACCTCGGCACGCACCAGCACACCCTGATCGGCACCGTGAACCATGCGGCCGATGGTGATCACCTTACCCTCTACTGTGGGCTTCACCACGCGCACCGTGCTGCCTGTGGCAATCTGCGGCAGGCGTTCCAGTGGCACATGGATTTCCAGCCAGAGCGGCTTCAATCGGCCAATACGATACAGAGGGTCAAGGGCATTGAGGCGCTGTCCCGGTGTCGCCATCCGCTCCAGCACCACACCATTGATGGGTGAGCGCACCGTCAGGGTGCCGGAGAGCTGGCGTTCCTCGGCGAGGCGCTTCAGGGCGCCGCGATCCATCCCCGCCAATTTCAAGGTCTGCCGGCCCTGCTCCACCTCGGTGCGTACCTGCACGTAGTGGGCATGAGTGGTCTGATAGCGGCGTTCGGCGATGATGCCCTCCTCCAGCAACTGACGATCACGTTCCCAGTCAGAACGGGCCAGATCCAGCTGGCTCAGGGCCTGCAGATAACTGCGCTGCAGGCTGAGCAATTCCGGGCTGAGGATAGAGGCGAGCTTCTGGCCCTGCTTCACCGCATCGCCCTCGGCCACCAGCAGGCTCTCCAGCAGGCCGCTGAGGGGGGTGCTGACCACGCGCAGCTGGGCGGTGGGCACTTGCACCTGGGCCGGATAGGCCACGCTCCACGACTCGGTCGCCACCGCCACTGGCGCGGTGCGCACGCCCATGGCCTGGCGTTGTTTCTGGGTCATGGAAATCAGATCTGCGGCCAGCAAGGAGCCGCTGGCCAACAACATGGCAAGGGTCAGAAAGGTGCTGCGCAAGTGGCTCTTCATTCAGGAATGTCTCCCAAAAAGTGATTGTGGCGGCTCACGGCACGCTGATATTCGATACGGGTACGGGTCAGGTTACGCGCCGCAGAAGCGGCCTGACTACGCGCCTGCAATAACAGAAACAGATCACTCTCACCGAGGTCGAAGGCACGCTGGTTCATGCTCATACGGGTATCGGCCAACTGGCTCTGCCGCTTAGCCAGGGCCAGGGCCTTCTTGCTGCGCTGTAGATCCTGATTGATCTGCACCTGCTTCAGCTCGAGACTCCGCTTTGCCGACGCCAGCCCCATACGGGCCCCGGCCAGTGCCGCTTCGCTCTCCGCCACCTGCGGCGCCGTGCTGTATCGGGTGCCGAAGGGCAGGCTGATCTCCGCCCCGAGGGAATTGCCGAAGGAGTCCAGTGCATTGCCGCGGTCGCGCCTGGCATAAAGAGTCACCTCGGGCGCCGACTGGCGCTGCCGGCGGCGGTCATCACGGCGCGCCGTCATCTGCGCGACACGCAGTTGTTCGCGCTGCAGCAAGGGATGAGAGGTATCCAGGCTCTGCTCCAGCAGGGGCTGATCGGCCGGCAGCGCCGGTACCCCGTTCAGGCCGGTATAGGCTTGCCAGGTGGCCTGGGCCGAATCCAGCGCCATGCGCGCGTTCTCGTGTTCCACCTCGCGGCTCAGGGTGTCCTGCTGCACCATCAGCAGATCGGCGCGTGCCAGCTCACCCGCTTCGACGCGGCGCTCGACCGCCTTTTCCAGTTGGCGCGCCGAGGCCCACTGGGCATCGGCCAGCTCCTCGTCGCTCTCCACCAGGCGCAGGGACCAGATCAACTCCAGCACTTCACCGGTGACCTGCCAGCGCAGCAGGGCTGTGCTGGCATCGGCCTGTTCACCGATGGCGCGCGCCAGATTCTGTTTCGCATCGCGCTGGCCGGGCATCCACAGTGGCAGGGACACCCCGGCCTCCATTTCCCGATAGCCATTATCACTGCCGATCTGATCAGAGTAGTAGCTCAGGCTGGCGGAGGGATCGCCACCCAGCCAGCTGTCGGCCTGTTGCCGGTAGCCCTTGCTCAAGGCACGCTCGGCGGCGGCCTGCTGCAACTGGGGATGCCGTTGCACGGCGGCCTGAATGGCTTCACCCAGGTTGGGCACGGCAAACACTGGCAGGGCCGTGCCCAGCAGGGCCGCCAGCAGGAGGGATTTCACGGGGAATTTGCGCATGGCTCTCGTCTGATGGTTATAGGCGGTTTTCACGGCAAGAAGGATAGATGCCGAATCTGAAACAAGGCTTAAGGACGCTTTTATTTTTATTATCCCGTATATGCAGGTAGGTTGGGCACAGCTACCGCTCCTGCTCACGCTAAGTACCTACATCCATGTAGGCAAAGGAGCGAAGCGACGTGCCCAACGGAATGCATGGAGGTGTTGGGCACGCTGCGCTCTGCCCAACCTACCAACTTGCAGGATTTAGGTTAAGCACTATCTGATCAAAGCCAAAATAGTTGGCCGGTTAAATATCGCTGAACACGCTCACATCCCCCAAGCCTTCACGCAGCACCACCGGCGCGTCTCCGGTGAGGTCCACCACCGTGGTGGGTTCAAAACCGCAATAGCCGCCGTCGATGATCAGGTCGAGGCTGTGCTCCAGGGTGTCACGGATATCATAGGGATCGGTGAGCGGCATGTCATCGCCGGGCAGCATCAGGGTGGAACTCATCAACGGCTCACCCAGTGTTTCCAACAGAGCCTGGGCGATGCGGTTGTCCGGCACACGCAGGCCGATGGTCTTACGCTTGGGGTTTTGCAGGCGGCGCGGTACCTCGCGGGTGGCCACCAGAATAAAGGTATAGGGGCCGGGGGTGAGGCTCTTGATCAACCGATAGGCGCTGTTGTCCACCTTGGCATAAGTTGCCAGCTCGGAAAGATCGCGGCACACCAGGGTGAAATTGTGCTTGTCGTCCACCTGGCGGATGCGGCGGATGCGCTCCTGGGCATTTTTGTCGCCGAGGTGGCAGCCGAGGGCATAACCGGAATCGGTGGGATAGACGATAACGCTGCCCTGGCGAATGATATCCACCGCCTTGTCGATCAGGCGCGGCTGCGGATTGTCGGGATGAATCTGGAAAAACTGGCTCATGCGCTTGCCCTCTGTTCTCTGTCCCACATCGTCCACACCGGGGTGCAGACCGCCGGCATGGGCGGCATTCGGCCCAGTTCCAGCCAGGACTGTTCCGGGCCGTGATAGTCCGAGCCCTGCGAGGCAAGCAGTTCATAGCGCCGTGCATACTGGGCCATGCCCTGCACGTCGCCCGCCGAGTGACTGCCGGAGACCACTTCCAGCACCTCGCCGCCACAGTCCATGAAGGCCTCGATGAGGGCACGCAGGCGGGTGGCGCTGAGGCGGTAGCGTGCCGGATGGGCGATCACCGCCTGGCCACCGGCGTCGCGAATCCAGCCCACCGCATCCGCCAGCGCCGCCCACTCGCCGGGCACATAGCCGGGACGATTGTGGGTGAGAAACTTGCCGAACACCTTGCGCATATCCTTGGCGTAACCCTGCGTCACCAGAAAACGGGCGAAGTGGGTACGGCTGAGAATCTGCCCATTACTAAAGGCCTGCGCCCCTTCCAGGGCGCCGGGAATGCCTTTCTTTTCCAGCCGGTGGGCGATCTCCTCAGCGCGCCAGGCACGGAATTCACGCAGCTTGGCCAGCCCGGCCTGCAGGTCGGCATTTACCGGGTCGAAGTTCAGACCGACGATATGAACGGTGACACCATGCCAGGTCACGGAGATTTCCACGCCGTTGATCAGCCGCAGGCCGGCTTCATTGGCCGCCGTGCGCGCCTCGTCGAGGCCATCGGTGACGTCGTGGTCCGTGAGCGCCAGCACATCCACGCCCTGTTCGCGCGCGCGCCGGACCAACGCCATGGGGGTTAGCGTGCCGTCGGATGCGGTGGAGTGACTGTGTAAATCATAGAGAAGAGACATCAGGACAGTTTATCAGACCTGCCTGCGCCAAATGCCGACAATGTGGTAAATTAGCCGACTGTTAACTGATTAGAAGCGGTACCCAAGACAACCATGAAATTTCTCTACGATTTCTTCCCCATCCTGCTGTTCTTTATTGCCTACAAACTGTACGGCATTTATGCCGCCACCGTGGTCGCCATCGCCGCCAGTTTCGTGCAGGTGGGTTGGTTCTGGTTGCAGCACCGGCGCTTTGAAAACATGCACCTGATCACCCTCGTCCTGCTGGTGGTATTCGGTGGCCTGACCCTGTTCCTGCAGGATGAAGCCTTCATCAAGTGGAAACCCACGGTGATCAACTGGTTGTTCGGGCTGGTGTTTCTCGGCAGCCAGTTCATCGGCAAAAAGACCATCGTCGAACGCATGATGGGCGCCACCGTCGAGCTGCCCGCTACCCTCTGGCCGCGCATCAATCTGGCCTGGGCGGCATTCTTTATTTTTCTCGGTTTCGTCAACATGTACGTCATGTACAATTTCGACACCGACACCTGGGTGAACTTCAAACTGTTCGGCATGACCGGCCTCACGCTGGCCTTTGTGCTGGGCCAGGGGCTGTACCTTGTCCGTTACATGAAGAATCAGCCGGCGGCCGAAACCGAGAGAGACTAACCGACTCGATGCTATACGCCATTATCAGCCAATTTGTAGACGACTGTCAGGAAAAACGCCAACAAGCGCGCCCGGCACATCTCGAACGCCTGACCGCCCTGCAGGATCAAGGTCGGCTGGTGCTGGCCGGCCCGCACCCGGCCATCGACAGCGAAGACCCCGGCCCGGCGGGTTTCAGCGGCAGCCTGATCGTCGCCGAATTCGATTCGCTGCAGAGCGCACAAGCCTGGGCCGATGCCGATCCCTATGCCGAGGCCGGCATCTATGCACAGCTCACCGTCAAACCCTTCATACAGGTTTTCCCGAAATGAACGAACGCATCGAACAGATCCGCGCAAGACTGACCGCGGCGCTGTCACCCGTATCACTGGAAATAGAGGACGATAGCCATCTGCATGCCGGACATGCCGGCGCGCGCCGCGGCGGCGGTCACTATACCGTGCACATTGTTTCCACGGCCTTCGAAGGCAAGGCGCCGCTGGCGCGTCATCGCCAGGTCTTTGACGCCCTCGGCGACATGATGCAAAAGGAAATTCACGCCCTCAGCATCAAGGCCTCCACGCCCTGAACCGGCAATAACACAATCCCACTATAGCCACACACGGAATCCACGCTTATGTACCTGTCGACCAAAACTCTCTCTATCGCCCTGCTGACCGGTCTGCTGGCCCTGCCCGCTGCCAGCCTTGCCGCGCCCATCGGCGACCCGGCTAAGGCGCGCATTGTCGCCACCGTCAACGACAAGGACATCAGCGAATGGACCCTGCAGCGCTACGCCCAGCTACGTGGCCTGCCGCCCGAGGCAGTCACCGGCCCGCAGCGGGACGCACTGATCGAGGAACTCATCAATCGTGAACTGATCTATCAGAATGCCGTCAGCATCGGCGTCGACAAGACCCCTGCCGTTCAGGCCGAGATCGAGCAAGTACGCATCAACATCGTTGCCGGCGCCATGCTGAACCGTTCGTCGGATCGCTTTGCCGTCGATGAAGCCGAAATGAAAAAGGAATACGAAAGTCGTCAGGATGAACTGAGCGGTACGGAATACAAGGCGCGCCACATCCTTGTTGCCTCGGAACACGAAGCCAAGGCCATCATCGAGGAATTGAACCAGGGCGGCGATTTCACGCAACTGGCCAGTGAACACTCCACCGGCCCCAGCGCCACTACCGGCGGTGATCTGGGCTGGTTCCGTGCCGAGCAGATGATGGTACCGTTTGGCGAGACCGTGGAAAAAATGGAAAAGGGAAGCTACACCAAGACCCCGGTAAAGACTGACTTCGGCTGGCACATCATCCTGTTGGACGACGAACGCGCCGTCGCCCCGCCCCCCTTCGATTCCATCAAGGAGCAGATCCGTGTCGGCCTGCAGAATCAATTAATGGAAAATTACATCGCGGATTTGCGCAAAGAGGCGAAGATCGAAAAGCCGTGATTCTGCCGCCTGCAGGAGCGGCTTCAGCCGCGACAGGCATGCCGACAATCTGTCGCGGCTGAAGCCTCTCTCCTACAGGCGGTGTTTTCAGTCTGCGGCGGTACCACGCAGCCGCTCATCGAGCGGTGCCGGCCGGGCAATGGCATAGCCCTGGGCATAATCCGTCCCCAGTTCACGCAGCCTCTTCAGTAACGCATCGTTTTCCACATACTCGGCAATGGTCTTGATGCCCAGCGTGTGCGCGATACGATTGATGGATTCCACCATGACTTCATCAACCGGCTCATGCAATAACTCACGAATGAAACTGCCATCGATCTTCACATAGTCGAGCGGCAGCTTTTTGAGATAGGAAAACGAGCTGACACCGGTGCCGAAATCATCCAGTGCAAAGCGGCAGCCCCGCGCACGCATTTTCTGGATAAACGTCAGCGCCACGTCAAGATTGGAAATGGCGGACGTTTCCGTGATTTCAAAACAAACGGCCTCGGCCGGCACCCCGTGCGTGTCCATCAGACCGCTGACATAATCATAAAAGGTCTCATCACCCAGCGACTGCCCGGAAAGGTTAATGCCACACAAAACGCGCCCGCCGTTTTGTGCCGCTTGACGGGCCAGCTCGGTAATCTTCGGCAGTGCCGTGCTGACCACCCAGCGGTCGATATCCGGCATCAGATT
This sequence comes from Gammaproteobacteria bacterium, assembly GCA_024276955.1. Classification (GTDB taxonomy): domain Bacteria; phylum Pseudomonadota; class Gammaproteobacteria; order SZUA-152; family SZUA-152; genus DRQN01. Next base: position 21,800 of record JAJRWE010000039.1, on the reverse strand, counting down.
AAAACGCTCGGCGGCGGGAATGAATGCCTCTGGCGAGGCCAACTCACCCTTTTCATCTTCACGACGCATCAGCAGTTCACAATGAAATAGCCCCGGCTCTTCGGCGGATATGGGTTTAATGGCTTGGTAGTAAAGCCAGAATTGCTTTTTCTCCAGCGCCTCACCGATGCGCGTCGCCCAGCGCATTTCACCACGGCGCTTTTCCAGTTCAGGATTGCCCGATTCATAGACAAAGACCTGGTTCCGCCCCTTGGATTTGGCCGCATAGCAGGCGATATCCGCTGCGCGCAGGACATCGGTCGTGGTACCACTATTTTCCGTTACCGGGACCACGCCGATACCGAAACCGACATCAAAACGCTTGCCCTGCCAGATGAAACGGAAGGCCTTGACCACATCACGCAGGGATTCGGCCTTGTTAGCTGCCAGCTCGAGTGGACAATCCATCAGCAGCACGGCAAATTCGTCACCACCGAGACGTGCGAGAATGTCCGTATCACGTACCGTGGCCATCAGCAGTGCCGAGAGTTGCACCAGTAATTCATCACCCGCGGCATGACCACAGGCATCATTGACCACCTTGAACTGATCCAAATCCATATAACACAGGGCATGCTGACGCCCCGATGTCTTTGCACTGTGCAGGGCGGCATTGAGTCGGCGCTCGAATTCGCCACGATCGAGCAGACCGGTAAGGGCATCATGACTGGCCTGATAGGCCAGCTGTTGCTCCATCTGGCGTTCCTTGCTGACATCGTGAAATACCAGCACCGCACCAATGATCTGTCCATCCCGATCACGGATTGGCGAAGCATTGGCCATAATGAGGGATTCCCCGCCCTGCCTGCCGCGCAGAATGACCGCCTCGGAAAGACGTGCCGTGCGGCCTTCCCTGATACATTCGGCGACGGGATTGAGCACCACACCCTCGGTATGTTCATCCCTGAGCGGAAGCACCTGGGACAGTTCCTTGCCACGCGCCTGCGCAAGAGACCAGCCCGCTATCTGCTCCGCCGTGGCATTCATATGCTCCACCCTGCCTTGGGCATCGGTGGTAATCACCGCATCGGCAATGGAATGCAGGGTGATTTCTGCCTGCTCCCGGTGCTGAAACAGAATATCCCTGCTGTGCTCACGTTCGAGAACGAAACGCCTTCGCATGTAGAGCAGCATGATCAACAACAGCGAAAAGAGACTGATACCCGCCAGAATATCGAGGCGGAAAATTTCTGCACCTAACTGTTTTTTGATGACGAGAAGAAAGGGTTGTCCATCGCCATCCAGCATCCGGCTGAATTTCAGCTCTGGCAGAACCCAGCGCAAGGCACGATTAACCTGACGAGTGGATTCAATGCGAAACAATTCACGCGAAATCTCTTTATGTGAAATCTCTTCACGCAAAACTTCGACCGGATAGCTCAGCGTGATGTTGGCGTCGGGCGTCAGAAAATCACTACTCGCCAACAGATATTCAGCCTTCACTAACAGGGACACAAGACGCCTTGCCCGGATAAATTTCTGCACATCGTTATTGGGGAATTCGAGACCGGAATATACCACCTTGAACAGGGTATAGACCTGTTGGCCATTCATCAATTTAAAAGGTGCTGAGGCACTGACATCACCACTGCTGATGGCCTTGTCGATAGCACGGTGAAGATCCGTATCGGAGTAAACATCATAGCCCAGCATCTGTGCCCGTTCAGGTTCCAGGGGTTCGATAAAAACGATGGGGTAATAAAATGGCCGTTCGGCCACTGGCTGGTGCTGTCCCGCTTGCCGCTCCCAGACGCGGTACGACGGATAACCTTCCGCCTGAAGCGATTTTTCAAACTCCGCCACTTCCTGACGAAGCACTCTTTCCTGATATTCGATATAGCCGATGTGTGGATACCGGCCCAGCATTTCACTGGCATAGAGGGAGAGTTGGTCTCGACCGACCTCATCAAGTGCGTGATGCAGGGCTGCCAGACCACTGAGCACTGCCTCGCTTTCACTCAGGCGGCGCGACACCAAATCGTGGGTTGCCAGTGATTCTCGCTCGAAGCGGTACGCCGCGTCGTTGACTTCCCACCACATCACGACACTCATCAGCAGCGTGGTCACCACGATACCGATCAATGCCAGGCGCAGCAGATACCTCGCTGAAAGCCGGGCGCCGGATTTCTGTGCACCGGATTTACTCACGGGTATTCCTTTGTTTTCAGCAGCAGAAACCGCCACACTGCGAGCTGTACAGGCAGATATCCCTCACACCGATTATTCTCATAGCATCGCATCATCGCGCTCATCCCTGCTACTGCAACAGATTCAGCAACCCAGCCTCATCCAGTACCTCGACACCCAATTCCTGTGCCTTTTTCAGCTTGGAGCCAGCGGCCTCACCGGCAATGACCCAATCGGTTTTTTTCGACACGCTGCCCGTCACCTTCGCACCCAGCGCCTGTAGATGTTTCTTCGCCTCGGGCCGTGACATGCTCTCCAAGGTGCCGGTCAGCACGATGACCTTGCCCGCCAATGGAAGAACCTCTGGCGCCTTCACTTCCACTTTGGGCCAGTGAATACCGGCGGCAATCAGTTTGTCGATGACGTCCAGGTTGTGTGCCTGCCTGAAAAAGGTATAAATGCTGTTGGCCACTATCGGGCCCACATCCGGCACCGACTGCAAGGTTTCCAAATCGGCCTCTTCGATAGGCTGCAGATCACCAAAGTACTGTGCCAGACTCTGCGCCGTGGTCTCGCCGACTTCGCGGATGCCCAATGCAAACAGGAAGCGTCCCAGGCTCGTCGCCTTGCTTTTCTCCAATGCGGCAATCAGGTTCTCGGCCGACTTCTGCGCTATGCGCTCCAGGCTGGCCACTTGCTCCACGGTCAGCGCATACAGGTCGGCGGGGTCGTGCACCAGCTCCCGGTCCACCAGCTGTTCGACCAGCTTTTCGCCCAGCCCCTCGATATCCATGGCCCGCCGCGAGGCAAAGTGTTTGATGGCCTCCTTACGCTGCGCCGGACAAAACAGGCCGCCACTGCAACGGGCAATGGCCTGGCCTTCAAGACGCACGATATCGGAACCGCACACCGGGCAGTGGGTCGGCATCACAAAGGGTTTGGCATCGGGCGGGCGGTGCGACAACACCACGCTCCCCACCTTGGGAATCACATCGCCAGCGCGGTAGACCACCACCGTGTCACCCACGCGCAGGTCCCTGCGTGCGATCTCATCCTGGTTGTGCAGGGTGGCATTGGTGACGGTGACGCCGCCCACTTCCACCGGCTCCAGCCGCGCCACCGGGGTAATGGCGCCGGTACGGCCCACCTGGATATCGATGGCCAGCAGCCGGGTCAGCGCCTCCTGGGCAGGAAACTTGTGGGCGATGGCCCAGCGTGGCGCGCGCGAGACGAAACCCAGCGTCTCCTGCTGGTCGATGCGGTCCACCTTGTACACCACACCGTCGATCTCATAGGGCAGGCCGGCGCGGCGCTCGCCGATGTCGCGGTAGTAGTCCAGGCAGGCGTCGATGCCGCGCACGGTGTGGATCTCCGGGCATACCCGCAGGCCCCAGTCCTTCAGCTGCGCGAGAATGGCGCTGTGCCGATCCGGCAACTGGCCGTCTTCGACCTGACCGACGCCGTAGCAGAACATGGCCAGCGGCCGGCTGGCGGTCACCTTCGGGTCGAGCTGGCGCAGCGAACCGGCGGCGGCATTGCGCGGATTGGCGAAGGGCTTTTCGCCGGCCGCTCGCTGGCGTTCATTGAGGGCCTCGAAACCGGCCTTCGGCATGTACACTTCTCCGCGCACCTCCAGCACACGCGGCAGCGGCCGCTGCGCCACGGCGCGCAGCAGGCGCAGCGGCACGGAGGGAATGGTGCGCACGTTCTGCGTCACGTCCTCGCCGGTGACGCCGTCACCGCGCGTGGCGGCGCGCACCAGCACGCCGTCTTCGTACAGCAGACTGATGGCGAGGCCGTCCAGCTTCGGCTCGGCGGTAAAGTCAATCTCGTCCTCGGCCAGACCGAGTTTTTCGGCGACACGGCGGCCGAAATCACGCACCTCCTCATCGCTGAAGGCATTGCCCAGGGACAGCATGGGCACGACATGTTTCACTTCGCCAAAGGCCTTGAGTGGCTCGGCGCCGACGCGTTGGGTGGGTGAATCCGGCTTCACCAGCGCCGGGTATTGCTCCTCCAGCGCCTGCAGTTCGCGGAACAGGCGGTCGTATTCGGCATCCGGGATCTCCGGGTCGTCGAGCACGTAATAGCGGTAGTTGTGGTCATTGATCTGCTTGCGCAGTTCTTGGGCGCGGGCGGAAATATCGGTAGGAATAGCCATTGCAGTCTTATTCATCAATAACTTTCCGTGCCGTTATCCACCGTCGCGGCCAGCTCCTGCTGATAGCCGAAGCGGCGCATGTCCGGCATGCGCTGGGGGAACAGGATACCGTCCAGATGATCCACCTCGTGCTGCACCACGCGGGCATGAAAACCGCTCGCTTCGCGCTCCATGGGCCGGCCCTCGGCATCGAAGCCGGTATAGGTGATGTATCGGTGACGCGGCACCCAGCCGCGCAATTCCGGCAGACTCAGACAGCCTTCCCAGTCCCCCTCCTGCTCATCGCCGATGGGGGTGATACGCGGATTGATCAGCACCGTAGCAGGCACCGGCTCACGGTCGGGATAGCGCGGGTTGTCCTGCATACCGAAGACGACCAGACGCAGCGGCTCACCGATCTGCGGCGCCGCCAGGCCAACGCCGTTTTCCGCCGCCATGGTGTCCAGCATATCCTGGATCAACGCATACAGTTGCGGCGTGTTAAACTCGGCGACGGCCTTGGCCGGCTGGCTGAGCGCGGGATGACCTAGGCGTAAAACGGGCCGGACGGGCATAAACAGCTTCCTTGGATAACTACGGATAAATGCCGAAGACAACTTCATCACAGACAAACGCACAGTCTATCAAGAACCGCTGGCTCGCGGGGCTGCTGATGGCCATTTTCTGCACCATGGCCACGGCCGCCGACAATGAAGACGAGGACGGCGGCCGCTGGTACGAGGTGGAGCTGATCCTGTTTGCCCACAACAACCGGCAGGCGCTGGATGCCGAGCAATGGCCGGAGATCATCGGCGTCGATCTACCGCTGGAAGAGCTGGTGGAATTGCAGTTGCCGCAAGAGCCCCCCCCTGAAACAACAGATGATGTGATCGGTGAAATGGTCATGGACTCTTCCGCCACGGACGCCCCCGCCGGCGATGCCCGGCAGACCCCGGTCGCGTTCCGGATGCTGGATGAATCCGAGTGGCAATTGCAGAAAACCGCCCGGCGCCTGCGCCGCTCCTCACGCTTCGAGCCCCTGCTGCATGTGGCCTGGCGTCAGCCGACCTATGGGCGCGCGCAAGCGCGTCCGGTGTTGCTGTATGACGACATGACAAAGCCACTGATCATCGACGGACGCCCCCTGTCCGAGGCGGACACGCATGCCGGCCCGCCCAACCCGAAACTCATCGGCACCGTCAAACTGAGCGTTGCCCGCTATCTGCACCTGGCCACGGACCTGATCTACCGCCTCCCCGTCACCCAACAGGCCGCGATACCCGTGCCGGACTTCGACCTCTGGTACGACCGCCCCTACCCCACCCTCTACGAACCCCAGGGTCCGGCCTACCGTCTGGAAGAGTGGCAGGCCATCCGCGGTTTTCGCATGCAGGAATCCCGGCGCATGCGATCAAAGGTCATGCACTACCTTGACCATCCGCTGTTAGGCCTGGTGGTGCTGATCACCCCGGTCAAGCTGCCCCAGGCGGAAGAAGTCGAAGACACAGCTGCGCAATAATTCGCAAGTTGGGGGGAGGGAAACAAACCCCACCATTTTCAGCCATGGGGATTGGGCAGCGCTATCGCACAGCCTAACCTGCGCGCCATGTAGCCGTGGGCAAGAAAGGCCGGACAGAGGCGGTATCACGGAAACAGGGAACGCATACGGAAGTATCCTGTTATAACAGGACACTTTTGGGGTGGGATTGTGTTGGGCGGCAAGGAGATAAAAGTGTGTCAGACGGACGTGAAACACGAGCAGCCCGTAGGATGCGGTGAGCCTGCGAACCACATCGATCGAGAATCACACCGCCCCCCCGCCATCCGAAAAACATGACCGAATACCGCCGCGCAAGAACCGAAGGGGCGACCTATTTTTTCACGGTCAATTGCACCGAACGTCGTGGCAATCGGTTGCTGGTGGAGAACATCGAATCACTGCGCCAGGCAATTCACAAGATCCTCTCATGGCGCTTCGCACCACAAACTCTCTGTTGTCTGCCGGGCGCGAGAAAACCCGGTCATTGCATGAATTCATGCACCGGCAGTGATAACCCCGGGTCCTGGCTTTTCCCGGCGCAGAGCGCCTGGGGATGTGTCACACCGCAGAGCGGTGTGACAAGCGATGACGCGATTGATGCGGTTCGCAAGCTCACCGCATCCTACGTGCTAACACGTCGCTCGTGTGGGACGCTTCGCCATGATGCGGCTCGTGCCCCACAGTGCGTAGGTTTGGCAAAGGAGCGAAGCGACGTGCCCAACGGGATGCATGGAGATGTTGGGCACGCTACGCTTTGCCCAACCTACCTTATCTACGCCCTCCTCCGCGCCCCTGTGGCAAATCCTTTTCTACTACTCTACGACCTTCGGAAACTGGGCCAGGATGTATTCGCTCGCCTCCAGCAGCACACTGGCTGGCGTATTGTGGGGGAAGATGAAGCGCAGCGTGCCCTCGGGATCAATGAGGTAGGTGGCGGCGGAATGGTTGACGGCATAGGGCAGATCGGAGCCCTTGGGTTCGACGCGGTAATACTGCACGCCGTAGCGCGTCGCCATCTCGCGGAGGGTCTTTTCGTCTGCGGTGAGGCCGAGGATGCTGGGGTGCAGGAAGTCGGCGTATTCCGCCAGGCTTTCCGGCGTATCCCGCTGCGGGTCGACGCTAACGAAAATGCCCTGCACACGGGCGCGGGTTTCCTCGCTCATGTCTTCCAGCGCATCGGCCATGGTGCGCAGATCCAGCGGGCAGACGTCCGGGCAGGAGGCATAGCCGAAGTACAACAAGACGGCCTTGCCGCGCAGGTTATGGAGAGAAACGGGGCCGGTGCTGGACTGCAGGGTGAAGTCGCCGCCGGGAGGTGGCTCCTCCCCGGATTCCTGCGCCAGGCTTTCGGCGGCGTTTCCTTGCGGGGCCGGCGATGGCTGCGTGGCCGCTTCCCCGCTTTCTCCCGCCAGGGCGAGGGTGGAGAGAAAAAATGCCAGCGGCAGAAGAAACCAGGCGATACGCAGGGCATCACGCATCATCGGTGGCCGCGCCTCTGTCCGTCCGTTGCCCTCTGATCAGCAAAAAGCCCAGCAGCAACACACCGATGCTGACGCCAATGGGCAGCGCCAGCCCCTGTTCGCCCTCGGACGGCGTTGACAGCACCAGCCAGTACCAGGGTGTGCGGGTGTTGCGGTAGAGGGCCTCGCCGTTGCTGCCGTCCCAGTTGGCGAAGGAGACGGGGATCAGCAAACCTTCATTGAAACTAACATCGCGGCCGTTGTTTGCCGCGCGCGGGTGCTTCATCAGCACGCGCCAGCGGCCCCGTTGCCACTGGCCGTGGGCGCTGAGGGATTGATCATTCTTGCGCAGGGTGAGTTTCTGAGCCGGTCCAATGGCATCCAGCAGCAGCTGGCTGGCGGGCTGCGGCGGCTCGAGGCTGCCGGCGTTCCAGTACCACAAGGTGGTCGGCTTGGTTTCATTGCCATGCAGGTAGCGAGGCGTGCGCACTTGCGGCCCCGGCTCGACCACATCTACGCGCGGGAAGCGGATAGCCAGGGCGTCCGGGTTTAGGCGGTAGCGTCGATCCTGCATCCGCATCGACACCTTTTCACCGGGGCGGCTGTCGGTGCGGTCGTTGACCTCCAGCAGGAAGGCAATGTCCTTGTCGTCGTACAGCACTCGCACCGTCACGGCGTCGTTGAGCGGCGTGGTCAGGTGTTCCTGCTTGACGATGCTGGGCGACAGCCGCAGGGTCACGGCCGGGGCGTCCTCCCAGGCGTCGTCGTCGAGGCCTTCGGGCAACGGGCCGGTGACGCGCAGGGCCTGCACCAACGGCCTGCCGGCGGGCGGCACACTCTTCTCTCGCAGGCTGTAGACGAAGTTGGCCGCGTGCCAGCGCTCTTCGAGGCTTAAGGGGTCGCGATTGAACGGCTCGGCGGCACGATGGGCCGGCATGGGGGTGCCCGGCAGGCCGATGGAAAGGCGCGTGTAGATGTTGCGAATGGTCTGCTCGCGGCTCTGCGGCTCGGGGCCGTCGGCCTGGGTCACGCGCCAGGTCCAGGGCTTGGTGAGGTCTCGCGGCCAGATGCGGTTGTCCCAGTCATCTTCCAGCCGGCTCTTGCCGGAGGTGATGTGGCCGCGCCCCTCGGCGCCATGGCACTTGATGCAGATCTTCTCGTAGACGACCTTGCCGCGGGCGATGGAGCTGTCACTGTAGGGTATCTGCCCGACGACGGGCTCAACCTCGGTGATCCGCCGGAAGTTCGTTTTCAGATAATGACCCTGCTCATCAAAATCGGCATCGTCGGCCTCCTCCGGTGCCCAGGCGGCAGTAATGTCGAAACCCTTGATGACCGGGATCAGGCTGTTGATCTGTGCATCACTGAGAAGACCACCCCAGGCAGGCATGCCGGATTTGGTCAGGCCGCGTTTGATGGTGTGGAACAGGTCGCTGTCGCGCGGCAGATCGGTTCCCGGCGAGGTTTTGTATTTGAACAAGGCCAGGCTGAAATCACGCGGCTGAGGGTACATGCGTGTCGATGCAGGGCCGTCGTTGGTTCCCGTTTTTCCATGGCAGACGGCACAGCGGTGCTGATAGAGGGCCATGCCCATCAGGGTCGGCTTCGTGTCGGCCATTCCGGGCATGTCCGGTGGTGTCTGGCCTGCCGAGTCGGTGAGAAAGGTAATGATCTGCCAGACTTTTGTTTCGTCCAGGCGTTTGTGCGCGATGGGTGTGGCCGGGGCTTGCGCCCCAGCGACCTTATCCTGTGGCGAGGCGTTGATATTGATACGCCACAGGGCGAAGGCCGCCTGCAGGGGGTTCGGCGCGGCGGATTCAGGGGTGCCGTCGGCCTGTGCCGGCAGCGTGCCATCCAGCCAGTCACCGTGGCAGGTGAAGCAGCCGTGGTAATAGCGGGCGCGTCCGGCCTCGACGATCTCGTTGTAAAGGGTCCAGCCCTTCGCCCGGTCCGTGGCCATCGAGGCCAGCGCCTCGTTGCGCAGGGGATTGTCCTCCGGCGAAAGACTGAAGGAGCGGCCGAGGATGTTCAGGGCGCCGGACGAGGCGGGATACACCTGGCTCATCGCCACCTCCGGCACCGTCACGGAAGGTCCGGCCATTTCATAACTGGCGTAACCTGCCAGCACGGAGATAACAATCAGAATGGCCCAACGCGGGGCGGCCGGGATCTTCAGCCCTGTCATACGCTTGCTTGCTCCACTTGTTGCTTCATAGAGTTGTTCCAGTTTTCTGCCGGGATATTCCATCACATGGCCGCCGACTATACTCGCCCCGGCTAAACTGCGGCTTAACCAGGCATTTTACCAGCACCCCCGGCCCAGCCGAAGCGAAGAATTCAAGGACTTGCGCAAACCATGAGCACGCTGTTCAATAACCGCCTCATCAAACGGCAAAGCAGAGACCACAAGGAACCCTCATGAAAAGCATACTGCCCATCCTCTCACTGTGTGTTGCCAGCCTCCAGCCAGTCACCGCCCTTGCCTACCAGGTAGTACCCGTCGACAACGGCGGGCGCATCAGCGGAAAGATCACCTTCCAGGGCGCAGACCCAGCCCCCAGGCAGTTTATCGTCGCCAAGGACGCCGACACCTGCGGCAGCGGCACGCGCAGCATCGACTTCGTGCGCGTCAACAACGGCGCCCTCACCGACGCCGTGGTCTATCTGTACAAGATCAAGTCCGGCAAGGACTTTCCCGCCGACATCACCAACGCCGAACTCAATCAGGAGCAATGCGCCTTCAAGCCCTTCCTCGGCGTAATGAAAGACGGCGACCAGCTCACGATAAGGAATTCCGATCCGGTGCTGCACAACATTCATACCTATGAAATCATTGGTCGGGCCAAAAAGACCGTATTCAACATCAGCCAGCCGGGAGACCTGAAAACCCTCCGTAAGCGGGTCACGCTGAAGCGCGGCACCGCCATGAAGGTCGAGTGCGACGCCCACGACTTCATGCACAGCTTCACCTTCGTCGCCAAGAACCCCTACTTCGCCGTGGTCGGCGAAGACGGCAGCTTCAACATCGACGACGTCCCCCCCGGCAGCTACAAGATCCGCGCCTGGCACGGAACCCTGGGCGAGAAAAAGGCCACGGTGACGATCGAGGCCGGCGGTACGACCCATATCGACTTCGTCTTCAAGCCAAAATAAATCACTGACATTCGCTGTAGGAGCGGACCCTTGGGCCGCGATGGTTTTCCCACCCTTTACATCGCGGCCCACGGGTCCGCTCCTACAATTACTCAGGACAATAAAATCATCTCGCTGCACCACCAAAAGTAGGCGCCCTGAGGCGAAAGTAGGCGCTTGAGGCGAGCAGCGGGGAATCCAACCCGGAAAGATTGAATATAGGTTTCTCCGTGTACTCTGTGTCTCTGTGGCAAAAACCCGCCCCTGCGATAATCTTCCAATCCACGCCCCATGGGTCCACTATGTCCAACAGACATCTTCAAGAGCCGGAAACATGAGAGGATTTCTCACCACACGCGCAACAGTGCTGGACTGGCTCCACACACTCGACCAGCTGGGGGATGTCTTCTTCCCCCAGCCCATGGGCGAAAGCAGCTTCCGCTTCGACAAGGTGCGCAAGCACAGCCTCCTCGCCTTCGAGGACTTCGACGCCACATCCACCGAAAAACCCTTCCGTGCCAGCACCTGCGTGCAACCGCCGGGCAAAAAACTCTCACCCAACAACGAACAGATCTTCCACTTCAGCAAGAACGAAAATGGCGAATACCAGCTGACACCAACCCTGGATGACCGCCAACGCATCCTCGCCGGCGTGCGCCCCTGCGACCTCAAGGCCATCCACCTGATGGACCGGATCAATAGCGACGGCATCCCCGACGCGCATTATCTGAGCCGGCGCCAGAACACCACGATTATCGCCCATGACTGCCTGCAACCCTGCGACCAACACTGTTTCTGCGACGCCACCGGCTCCCTGCGCTGGCGCGAGGGCGCGGATATCTTCCTCACCCCGCAGCCCGAGGCCAAACTGTTAATAGAGGCCCTTACGGAGCGTGGCGAGCAGCTGCTCGCAGATGCCGGCTTCACTCCCTGTAAAAATATCGAAGGGCGCAAGACACTGGCCGAGGCACAACGCACCAAGCCCTTCGGCCGCCAGTTCAATGCCCCGCTGCAACAGGTCATCGACACAGTCAGCAACAGTGGGGAATCGCCCGTCTGGGACAAGCACGTCGAACGCTGCTTCTCCTGTGGCACTTGCAATCTGGTCTGCCCCACCTGCTATTGCTTCGATGTGCAGGACGATTTTAATGTCGACGACCCGGACAGCGGTCAGCGCACCCGCAGCTGGGATGGCTGCATGCTGGAGGCGTTCGCCGTCGTCGCCGGCGGCCACAACTTCCGCCCGCAACTGGCCGCGCGCCAACGGCATCGCATCAAGCGCAAGCTGGCCTGGCTGCCCGCCCGCTTCGGCGACGGCAGCTTCTGCGTCGGCTGCGGTCGCTGCGGCCATCAGTGCACCGTCGATATCGACATCTTCGACATCGCCAATGACCTGCTGGCCACTGCGGAGACCAAGCCATGAAGCCGGTGGACTTCGATGCCCATGTGCTCACGCCACGCATGGCGCGCATCATCGAGGCCCGCGACATGACCGCGCAGGAACGCTTCTTCCGCCTCCAGCTGCCACAGCCGCTCACGCACCGCCCCGGACAGTTCGTGATGGCCTCCATCCTTGGTATCGGCGAGGCACCCATCTCCATTTCCTGTGGGCCGCGCCACGATGGTCAACTGGAATTGTTGGTTCGAAATACCGGCAGCCTGACCCACGCCATGCACCAGTTACAGGCCGGTGACTACATGGGCATTCGCGGCCCCTTCGGCTCCGGCTTCCAGCTGTCGGAGTTCGAGGGCCGCGACATCCTCTTCGTCGCCGGCGGCCTGGGACTGGCGCCGCTGCGTTCACTCATCGAGCCTGTCGTCGGCGAGCCGCAACGCTTTGGCCGCGTCACCCTCATCAGCGGCTGCCGCACGCCAGCGGACGAACTCTACCGTGAGCAGATGCAGGCCTGGGCCAAACGGCCAAACGTCCACGTCATCCGTCTGGTCACCGACACTGACCACCTGCCCTGGGGTGGCGAGGTGGGACTGGTCACCGCCCCCATCGCCAAACTGGAAATGGATGTTGCCAATACCCTCGCTGTGCTGTGCGGACCACCGGTGATGTACAAGTTCGTGATCATGGAACTGGCCGCGCGCGGTCTGCCCAACGCGCAGATATTCATTGACCTGGAACGCCGCATGCGCTGTGGTATCGGCAAGTGTGGCCACTGTCAGATCAATCACGTCACCTGCTGCCAGGAGGGCCCGGTGTTCCGCTTCTCCGACCTCGAATCCCTGCCCGAGGCGCTGACATGAAACCCAGGATCGCCTTCTTCGACATGGCCAGCTGTGAAGGCTGCCAGCTGGCCATTCTCGATTGCGAGGATGTGTTTCTGCACATTCTCGATCTGGTGGATATCGTCGAATTCCGCGAGGCCCTGTCGGAAAAAGCACCGCGTTTCGATGTCGCCTTCATCGAGGGCAGTATCAACCGCGAGATAGACGCCGAGCGCCTGCGTGACATCCGCGCCCGCTGCACCTGGCTGGTCTCGCTGGGCGCCTGCGCCTGTCACGGCAATGTACAGGCACGTTCCAATGCCCTGTCGCCGGCGGAAAACCTGCAGCGGGTCTATGGCCCCGAGGCCTGCCACGTCGCCCAAACCGATTCCCAGTACTGGCCATTGTGGGCGCACACCCGCGTGCGCGCGGTGCACGAAGTGGTCAAGGTGGATTACCACCTGCGCGGCTGCCCGGTGGATCGCGATGAATTTCTGCATCTGGTGAAGCGTTTGGTGGCCGGCTCCCTGCCCCGCTTCGCGCGACAGCCGGTGTGTGTCGAATGCAAGCACAATGGCAACGAATGCGTCTTCGAGCACGGTGACACCTGCATGGGGCAGATCACCTGGGGCGGCTGCGACGCCATCTGCATCAATGGCGGCTACCGCTGCGATGGTTGTCGCGGCCTGCTGCCCGGGGTCAATCTCGATTCGCATCGCGCACTGCTGCGCGAACGGGGCCTCAGCGATACCGACATCGACAGCCGTTACCGCCTGTTCTGCAGCGCAGACGTCCAACCACGGGGTACACGTCCATGAGCAAGGACGGCAACAAGACCTACACCATCCAGGTGGATCACGTCACCCGAGTGGAGGGCCACGGTTCCATCAAGATCTCCACGCGCGATGGCAAGGTGGAAGAATTAAAACTATCTATCATCGAGGCACATCGCTTCTTCGAGAGCTTCACCGATGGCATGCTGCCACACGAGATCCCGTGGATCGTCGGGCGCATCTGCGGCATCTGCTGTGTCGGCCATCAACTGGCGGCCAGCAAGGCGGTGGAGTCGGCCCTCGGTCTGGCGGTCAGCCCGCAGAGCCAACGCCTGCGCAAACTGCTCAATGAATCGCAGATCCTGCAAAGCCATCTGCTGCACGTGTATTTTCTCGCCATACCGGACTACGTCGGCGCACCTAGCGTGCTGCCGCTGATCAAGACCCACCCGGAGGTGGTCAGGCGCGCCCTGAAGCTCAAACACCTGGCCAACGAATTCACCAGCGTCATCGGCGGTCGCGCCCTGCACCCCATGTCCAACACCCTGCGCGGCTGGCGCAAGCTGCCGAACCTCGACAAGCTGGAACAGATTCGTGAACGCCTGCTCGCCGCCCTGCCCGATCTCGACGCCACCGTTGGCATCGTCAAGTCGCTGAAAATCCCCGACTTCGAGCGCGAAACCGAATACGTCTCCCTCAAGCACCCGGATGAATACGCCCTCTACGACGGTGAGGTCTACAGCTCCGACAGCGGCGAAACGGCCCCGGCCAGTGATTACCGGAATATCACCAACGAATTCACCGTGCCCCACTCCACCGCCAAGTGGGCGCGCTGGCACCGCGAATCCTACATGGTCGGCGCCCTGGCGCGGGTCAACAATAACTACAATCAGCTACACCCGGCGGCGCAGGAGGCCGCCGAGACGCTCGGCCTGCACACGCCCTGTTACAACCCCTATATGAACAACGTGGCGCAGGTGGTGGAAATCGTGCACTGCGCGCACAACTCGCTGGCGATGCTGGAGCAGGTGCTGGACGACGGGCTGGTGAAGGAAGACATTAGCCACACGCCGGGACCGGGCCACGGCGTCGGCGCCATCGAGGTGCCGCGCGGCACCCTGTTCCACGAATTCCGTTTCGATGACGAAGGCCGCTGCTGTGGCGCCGACGCGGTGATCCCCACCAGCCAGAACATCAACAACATCGAGCGCGACATGAAGGCCTTCGCGCCGCGCATGGTGGCGGAGATGTCGCGCGAGGAAGTCACCCTGCACCTGGAGATGCTGCTGCGCGCCTACGACCCCTGCATCTCCTGCTCCGTGCACATGCTGGACGTGGAGTTCGTCGATTGAACGCCCCGGCCTTCACCGTGGCCGGCCTCGGCAGCCGCCACTCCAGCGATGATGCCATCGGCCTGTGGCTGGTGGACAATCTTACCGGGCTGCCGGAGGACGTACGGCGTGAGCAGTGGGAAGATGCCGACGCCCTCAACCTCGCCCACCGGCTGCTGGAAAACACAGGCCCACTACTGATCGTCGACTGCGCCGAGATGGGGCTGGCCGGTGGCGCATGGCGCTGCTTTACGGCCACCGCCGACGCTAACATGAAATTGACGCCACACAGCCGCAGCATCTCCACCCACGGCCTGGGCCTGGCCGAGGCATTAGCCATCGCCCGCGAACTGGGATCGACGACAGTGGTAAACATCTTCGCCGTGCAACCCTATGAATTGGCACTCCGCCCGCCAGCGGAAACCACCTTGAGCGAGGCCATGCAGGCCCGCCTGCCGCAATTGCTGAACGCTCTGCAACAAAACATCGACACACTGCGAAAGTGCATGCCAGAGGAGGTGTGAGCCATGGCCAAGATACTGATCGTCGACGACAACCCTGCCATCATCGAGCAGGTCACGAATATCCTGCAGGCCGTGGGCCATCAGGTCGAGTCCCGGCGGCAGACGGCGGGACTCGGCGACGCCATTCGCGACATCGCCCCCGACCTCATCATCCTCGATATTCACTTCCCCGACGATCCTCAGGCCGGGATCAAGGCAGCGCGCCGGCTGACGCAAGATCCCCGCCTGTGCCACATCCCCATCCTCATGCTCTCCGCCATCAACCGCAACACAGACCTGCCCTTCAGTATTTCGGAAAACGACATCAGCGAAGACTTCCTGCCCATCGATGCCTTTGTCGACAAGCCGGTGCAGGCAACGGTATTGCAACAGAAAGTGAATGAACTGCTGTATCCGGAAAGAAAACCGGTAATTACCCGTTGTAAGATCCAGCACGATTAACCCAGGTTTAAACCTGTCCGTAGGAGCGGGCCATGCCCGCAAAAGTTTTGCGCCAATGTTTGTCACTCGTCGCACCGCCCTGCAGTGTAATGAAAAATAGTTTAACAACTCTACCGATAGTGGCGTGGCGCTGAGCGCCACAAGATGTGTAACACCGCAGAGCGGTGTCACAAGATGCAATGACGTGGCGCAGAGCGGTGCCACAAGATGGAAGGTGAGCAAGGGGAAAAACCTACTCGCAATCACCCCCAGCCAGGCGCTGGTAATGCCGGAACTCCCGCTCCACATCCTGCTGCGACAGCCGCAGCAATTCCTCTGCCCGTTCCGGGTGGGTGCGCATCAGGGCGGCAAAGCGGCTCTCCGTCTTGGCATAGTCGCGAAACGGAATGGAGGGCGGCTTGGAATCCAGCCGGAAGGGGTTCTTCCCTTGCTCGGCGCGGCGCGGATCGAAACGAAACAAGGGCCAGTGGCCACAGTTGACGGCCAGCTGCTGCTGGCGATGATTGTGCACCAGATCGACGCCGTGGGCGATGCAGGGTGAATAGGCGATGATCAGCGACGGCCCCGGATACGATTCCGCCTCTAAAAAGGCGCGCAGGGTGTGCACGTCCTTGGCGCCATAGGCCACCTGCGCCACGTAGACATTGCCGTAGTCGATGGCAAAACGCGCCAGATTTTTCTTCGCCGTCGCCTTGCCGGCGCTGGAGAACTTGGCCACCGCGCCGCGTGGCGTGGCCTTGGAGGTCTGGCCACCGGTGTTGGAGTAGACCTCGGTGTCCAGCACCAGCACGTTGACGTCGCGCCCCGAGGCCAGCACATGATCGAGACCACCGAAGCCGATGTCGTAGGCCCAGCCGTCGCCGCCGATGATCCACACGCTCCGGCGGCACAGGTATTCAGACAATTGCCGCAGCTCTTGCGCCGCCGGCAGGGTCTCCTTTTCCAGTTTGGCCATCACCTGCACCACGCGTTCGCGTTGTTCGAAGATGCCCGCCTCGCTGTGTTCATCGGCCTGCAGGATCGCCTCGACCAGCGCCTCGCCCACCTGTGGCGCAAGGCGCTTCAGCAAGGCGACGGCGTGGGCACGTTTCTGATCCACCGCGGCGCGGATGCCAAAACCGAATTCGGCGTTGTCCTCAAACAGGGAGTTGTTCCAGGCCGGGCCGCGGCCCTCGCGTGTCTTCGTCCACGGCGTGACGGGCAGGTTGCCGCCATAGATGGAGGAGCAGCCAGTGGCGTTGGCGACGATCATGCGATCACCGAACAGTTGCGTGGCGAGGCGAATATAGGACGTCTCGCCGCAGCCCACGCAGGCGCTGGAGAATTCAAACAGGGGCTGGAAATGCATGGATTCTGGGATCGTTGTCACCTTGACCCGGGTGCGGTCGTATTCGGGCAGCTCGCGGAAGAAGGCCCAGTACTCGCGCTCCTGCGCCACAAACTCCGTGTGGGAAACCATGTTGAGCGCCTTGCGTCCAGGCCTTTCCTTGTCGCGAATGGGACAGATATCCACGCACAGGGTGCAGCCGGTGCAGTCTTCTGGCGCTACTTGGTAGGTCATGTACCAGCCCTCGGGATAATTCTTGCCGCGTACCGGCGCGGCGCGGAAACCGGCCGGCGCGCGCGCCAGCCACTCGGGTGGAAACACCTTGCTGCGGATCGCCGCATGCGGGCAGACGAAGGGACACTTGCCGCACTGGGTGCAGATATCCGGCTCGAAGATGGGAATCTCCGGGGCCAGGTTGCGCTTCTCGAAGGCGGCGGTGCCAACGGGAAAGGTGCCATCGCTGGGCAGCGCGCTCACCGGCAGGCGGTCGCCCTCCTCGCGGATCAGCGGCAGGGTGACCGTGCGCACGAACTCGGGAAGAGCACCCGCCGGCGCATGGTTTTCATCCGCCGTTTCCGCCGGCGGCGTGTCAGGCACGGCGATGGCATGCAGTGATGCCAGGGTTTCATCCACGGCGCGGAAGTTGGCTTCGATGATCTTTTGCCCGGCGCGATGGTAGCTTTTTTCGATGCCCTGTTTGATAGCGGCGATGGCCTGCTCGCGTGGCAGGATCTCAGACAGGGCAAAGAAACAGGCCTGCATTACCGTGTTGATGCGCCGCCCGAGGCCGTTGGACTCCGCGATGCGGTAGGCGTCGATGGCGTAAAACCTGAGCTTCTTTGCGATGATCTGCCGCTGCATCGGGGCCGGCAGCTGTTCCCAGACGCGCTCCGCCGGGGTGGCGGTATTGAGCAGGAAGATGGCCCCCTCGGCGGCCTTGTTCAGCATCGAATAACGCCGCAGGAAAAAGGATTGATGGCAGGCGACGAAGTTGGCGTCGTCGTCTTCGATCAGATAAGCGGCATGAATGGGGTTGGGGCCAAAGCGCAGGTGGGAAATGGTGACCGCCCCGGCCTTGCGCGAATCGTAGACGAAATAGCCCTGCGCATGCAGGTCCGTCTGCTCGCCGATGATTGTGATGCTGTTCTTGTTGGCGCTGACGGTGCCGTCGGAACCCAGGCCATAGAACACGGCCTGATAGGTTTGCAGATGCACATCGGTGCGGAATTTCCGCTCCCAGTTCAGGCTCAGGTGGGTGACATCGTCGGTAATGCCGATGGTGAAGGGATGCTGTGGCTCGGGCTTTTTCAGTTCGTCCAGTACGGCCTTGACCATGCCCGGGGTGAACTCCTTCGAGGCCAGGCCAAAGCGGCCTCCAGTTACCGTTATGGGCTGGCTGAATTTTCCGGCATTTCGCGCCACGGCGGTCTGCACGTCCTTGTACAGGGGCTCGCCATCGGCGCCGGGCTCCTTGCAGCGATCCAGCACCGCGATGCGCTGCACCGTGGCGGGCAACGCCGCCAGCAGGGCCTGCGGCGAGAAGGGACGGAACAGGCGCACCTTCACCAGGCCGACCCTTTCCCCCCGGGCCTGCAGATGCTTAACCGTCTCATGGGCCGTGGCGCTGCCCGAGCCCATGATCACCAGCACCCGCTCCGCCTCGGGGTGCCCGACATAGTCGAACAGGCAGTAGCGCCGGCCCGTCCGTTCGGCGAGGCGCTGCATGGTGTCACTGACGATGGCGGTAAAGTCGTCATAGTAGCGATTGGCTGTCTCCCGCGCCTGAAAGAAGACATCAGGATTCTGCGAACTGCCGCGCAGCACCGGATGCTGCGGCGACAGCGCGCGGGCGCGATGCGCCTCGATAGCGTCCATGGGCACAAGTGCCCGCAGCAGATCCGCGGACAACGGCTCGATCTTGTTGATCTCGTGCGAGGTGCGGAAACCGTCGAAGAAATGCAGTACCGGGATGCGCCCGCGCAGGGTGGCGATCTGCGCGATCAGGGCGAAATCCATCACCTCCTGCACCGAGCTGGAGGCCAGCAGCGCAAAGCCAGTGCTGCGCGCTGCCATCACATCGCTGTGGTCGCCGAAGATGGACAGGGCGTGCGAGGCGACGGTGCGCGAGGCGACATGAAACACCGTCGGCGTCAGCTCGCCGGCGATCTTGTACATGTTCGGCAGCATCAGCATCAGACCCTGCGATGCGGTGAAGGTGGTGGTCAGGGCGCCGGCCTGCAGCGCGCCATGCACGGCGCCGGCGGCCCCGGCCTCGCTCTGCATTTCAATGACCTCGGGCACCGCGCCCCACAGATTGGGCTGACCGGCCGCCGACCACTCATCGGCATGTTCGCCCATGGGCGAGGCCGGCGTAATCGGGTAGATGGCGATGATTTCATTGAGCTGGTGCGCGATATAGGCCGCAGCCTCGTTGCCATCGGCCGTCATGCCCAGTGCACGTTCATCACTCATCGTTCATCTCCGGGAGGGTGGCGGTCATCACTGAGACTGACCCGAATGGCGCTCACTTGAGCCAAAGGCATCGTCATTCCAGCAAAGGCGGGAATGACGGTATTTTTGGCGTTAAGGGCGCCTCTGAATAACCGCCATTCAGGCCTGACTTCTTTTAGTGTAGACGACAGACCATGCGGCCACGATCTGCTAATGAAACGCCTATGCTCGACACGGAAACAATACCCTGATTCCCCTGCCCTGGCGTTGGCTGAGGCCCGGTGAGGCGAATGAACTGGTACGACAGGCCATGGAGAAAAAAATCAAGCAGGCATAACGAAGTAGGCCGCTGAAAAACCTTCAGCTCTCTGCTGTAGGGTGGGCACCGCCCACCGACGACATTCTACCCAAGCAGCGATGGTGGGCGGTGCCCACCCTACATAGTCAGAGGATTCTGTATTTTGTGGTGGTACATGCCTTAAGCTGAGGCGTAAATGGGGGAGAAAGGGCCGGCCGTGAATTCCTCCACGGCCGGTAGAAAATACTCAGGAGGCCTTTTTGTAGATCAGCCCCGGATTCAACAACAACTCGTTCTTTTTCACCTGATCCAGCGGACAACCCTCGGTGTCACACTGCGCCAGCCGGTCGAAGATATAGCGGGTATCCTGTTCCTGGATAAATTCATAAATGGGCTTGCCCAGATGCGAACCAATGGAAGGTCCATAGCGTCGTTCATTCACGTTTATTTCCTCTTGAGCCTGTTGTGAAATGGCCTGCGGTTTATCAATGGGCCACCCCTTTCATCGTCCTGCCTCGGATGCCCTTTAGGGGCCATTTTCACGGCAGCCATCACATCATCCAGGCTGTGAACGCCGTCACAGATTTTCCACTGCAATGGGGTCATGGCCCCAGAGAGACATCGTCCACCGGATGGATCCAGCGCCAGGCGATGACGAAGGCCAGCAGCGCCGTCAGCGCGGCCAGCAGGTACGTGGTTTGCGGGCCCAGGCTGGCCCAGGCCAGGCCGGCGAGAAAACTGCCCGCTGCGCCGCCGGCGCCGAAGCTCAGGCTGCTGTAAAGGGCCTGTCCCTTGCCCTGGTGACGGCCGGTGAAACAGCGGTGAATCAGCTGGATCGCCACCGCATGGTAGATGCCAAAACTGGCCGCGTGCAGCAGCTGGGCGAACAGCACCACCGCCATCGCGTCGGGAAATTCGCCGATCAACACCCAGCGCAGGGCGGTGAGCAGCAGGCTCGCCAGCAGCAGCCGGCGCAGGCCGAAGCGCGGCACCAGGCGGTGCATGACGAGGAAGACGCCCACCTCCGCAATCACCCCCAGCGCCCACAGCTGGCCGATCAGCGAGCGTGAATAACCCTGCTCCTCCATATAGATGGTGTAGAAGGTGTAGTACGGGCCGTGGCTGGCCTGCAGCAGAAAACAGACCACCAGCAGGGCCACTACCTCGGGCCGCATCAGTACCCGACGCAGGGGTTCGTGATCCAGCGGCAGGTGGGCGGAGGCGCGTTCGGGCACGGCGAGACTGGCCAGCCAGATACCCGCGAACAGGACGATCAGCACCAACGGCAGAATGCCCGCCCCCTGCGCATCCAGCACCGGGCCCAGGGCCGCCACAGCGACGATGAAACCGATGGAGCCCCACAGGCGGATACCGCTGTAGCGGTGGCTGTCGTGGCCCAGATAGTTGAAGGTGGTGGCCTCGAACTGCGGCAGTGTGGCGTTCCAGAAAAAACTGAACACCATCATGACCAGCACCAGCCACCAGTACCCCTCGCCCAGGAACACCCCGGCAAAGGCCAGCATTCCCAGCAGACAACCGATGCGCACGATGCGCATGCGATGGCCGGTGTGGTCGGCGATCCAGCCCCAGATGTTGGGCGAGACGATCTTGGTGGCCATGATCAGGGCCATAAGGGTGCCGATCTCGCGCGCATCAAAGCCCTGTCCCTTGAGGTACAGGGACCAGTAAGGAATCAGTGCGCCGAGGGAGGCGAAATAAAAGAAATAGAAGCCGGACAGCCGCCAGTAAGGGACCGTCCGGCTGTCGCTGGCCGGCTCAGGCACCCGGGCTGGCGGGGATGACCGGCGTAATGCTAGTCACGTCGGCATTCTGCGCGCGATGGCGCAGCCAGTGGTCCATCAGGGTGATGGCCAGCATGGCCTCGGCGATGGGCGTGGCGCGGATGCCGACGCAGGGGTCGTGGCGGCCCTTGGTGATCACCTCCACCGGCTCGCCGGCGAGGTTCACGCTGCGTCCGGGCAGGCGCAGGCTGGAAGTGG